>DASVRX010000264.1:0-19001 GCA_036388375.1 Pedobacter sp.
CATTGAATTCTTTGGCAGATATTTAGAGACCTGGACGAACCCCTACATTGTGAGTTATGTCGAATTAAAAAAAGGTGTTAGACCAGAAGATCTTGAAAAGCCGATAGCTCAGATCATTAAACAAAATGCTTCAGCACAGATAAATCAAAATCTAAAAGTTCGGGTGGTTCCTTTGTCAAACTATCACCTCAACGCTAATAAGGGCCTAATAAAGAAAATGCTGTATACCTTATCCTGCATCGCTTTATTCATTTTGGCCATGGCGATCATCAACTTTATCAATATCACCATTAGTAAATCATCCTCTAGAATGCGGGAGATAGGTGTACGAAAAGTAATGGGAAGTCTGCGTAAACAATTAATAACTCAGTTTCTTGTTGAATCAATTGTGCTTGTTTTGATTGCAACCATATTTGGCTTATTACTTTACCAATTATTTCGGCCTTATCTAAGCGACCTTCTGGGTAAGGAAATATCCAGCCCTTCTGCATACCCGCTTCATTTTATTTTGCTCCCGGTAAGCTTTGCACTCCTTGTAGGATTGCTGGCTGGCATGTACCCAGCATTTCTATTATCATCATTAAAATCGGTCGACTCGCTGAAAGGCAAACTCAACTCAATTAAGGAAAGCGTGATGCTTCGAAAAGTCTTGGTGGGCTTTCAATTCTGCACAGCACTGGTTGTGTTTATTGGAGCACTGATTATTTCAAAACAGGTGGACTTGTTTTTCAGCGGAAATTTGGGCTACAATAAAGATTTCATTATTTCCGCGCAAGCGCCAAGAGATTATTCGGAGAAGGGTGTACAACGTATGGAAACCATACGACATGAATTCGCGGCGATGCCTGAGCTTAAAGATGTATCGTTATCATATGATATACCTAACGGCAATAATGCAAGGAACGTTCGCATGTATCCGGCTTCGGCCGATTCGACTAAGTCTGTCACCACCTTGCTGCTTTATTCGGATGAACATTATGCAAATACCTATTCCATACCCCTTAAGGCAGGGAAATTTTTTAATCCAAACGGGAAGGATTTATCTAAAATAGTCATCAACCAAACGCAGGCAAAAGCAATGGGCTGGAAGACGGCCGAAGAAGCGATAGGGCAACAAGTTCAGGTACAAGGCGATAAGACTTTATATAGTATTGCCGGTGTAACAAATGATTTTCACTTTGAGTCGATGCAGAAAGCCATCCAGCCGATGACCTTTGTTCATGTTCGAAAAAGTCTTAACTATCGTTTTCTTTCCTTCAAAATAAAACAAGGACAAACTGTTGAAACTATTGCTTCACTAGAAAAGAAATGGGCCGCATTACTTCCAGGCGTTCCATTCGAATATACCTTCATGGACGATACCTTGAAAACTTTGTATGTTACCGAAATACAGTTAAGGAAAGCTTCGTATACAGCCACTGTATTATCGGTCATTATCGTATTCCTCGGAGTATTGAGCCTCATTTCTCTAAGCATCGAAAACAGAAAAAAGGAAATAGGGATAAGAAAGGTACTTGGTGCTTCAATACCCTCGATCGTTACGCTTTTTATGAAGGAGTTTCTAATCGTGATTGCCTTGGCAGGAGTAATTGCATTGCCATTATCCTACCTCATAATGCAAAGCTGGCTGAACGACTATGTCTACCGGATAACCCTAACCGGCCAACCTTTCATCATAGCTTTAACTGGCTTGGCGTCTGCCACCGCGATACTTATCGTTCTTCAAACAATAAAGGCAGCGGTAGCAAACCCGGTTAACAGTTTAAGATCTGAGTAGAAACAAAAATACACTCCCAACTTTATATTAGAGCGCAATTAATCATTCGGTTCATTCACACTTATCGTTTGCAGTACGTGCTTCAAGCGTTCTATGTGAACATTTATTTCCTCAGCCCTTACCTGCTTGTCTTTCCACTCACCGTTACTAGGGCCGTTCTGCTTTTCACGTCCGGATACAGTGAGTAACAGGTTTCGTCTTTCCTCCAGCATGCGCATGGCAACCCAAAGTGTTTCCTCAATGTGTTCAGATTGCACCTGTAGTAAGGTTTTCTCGGTGTACACATGCCCGGTATGGCAACGGTAACGGTTTACCGCCGGATCGTTAACTTTAAATAAACCTCCGCCGCAATCGGGGCAATTGAATAAAGAATGCTCCCCGATTTGTGCCAAATCCTGAACATGGGTAGCAAGCCTTTCGGTTATTTCAGCTTCAATTTGTACTTCCCTTGGCACCGGTACAGCATCGCCGGAAGGCTTAGAAAATAAATCGTTTAAGATATAACCCATATCACCAAGTGGAACCCGGTAATCTACATCAACATTGTTTAATACATTATTTGGCATATCTCCAAATTCCGCTTCTTCTGGCTCTTGCACCATACAAATGCCGCCGCTGCGCTTAATAGCACCCATACCCGATGTTCCATCATCCAGTAATCCGGTTAAGATAATTCCAATTACTTTCGAGTTATGGGCTACCGCTGCCGAACGGAAAAGCACATCGATAGAAGGCCGCCAGCGATTTTCATGGGGCCCGTTATTAATAACAATCTCCTTTCCCTTTATAATCATGTGATGATCCGGCGGAGCCAGGTACAGATGACCTGCCTTAATTACTTCTCCTTTTTCCGGAATACGGCACTTCAAAGAGGTGTGTCTTTGTATATGATTAACAATAACCTCGCCCATAGAATGCTTGGCCACATGGAGCACTACAAAAAAAGCTATATTATTACTGCCTGGCGAAAACTTTGATAGCAGTTCAGTCACCGCCTTTAATCCACCGGCCGATGCGCCGATAACCACCACTTTTGAAACCGCATCCATACAATCGAATTACACTATTAGCTAATATCTTTAAATGAGATATTAACCTTAGTTCCGGCTCCATTGTTTGTGGTTATTTGGAGTGTTCCGTTTAACAGGTCTAAACGGTTCTTTATACTGTGCAAACCTGTGCCCGAGGCCTTCAATGCATCTGGATTAAAACCTTTTCCATTATCGGATACAATAATGTTGAGGGTTTTATTCTTCTTAATTAATTCAATGGTTAGCAGCGAGGCACCAGAATGCTTCAAGACGTTGTTAACCAGCTCCTGTATTATGCGGAAGATACTTAACTCAGTATGTAACTCGAAGCGGTCTTTGAGGCCCAGAATTCTGGTTTCAATTTTAATCTTTGTGCTGTTTAGGCGTTTAGCCATTTCTACTATGGCGGTAGGCAAACCAAAATCGTTAAGAATAGATGGAGCCAGTTCAAAGGAAATATTCCGCGTTTCATTAACCGCCTGCGCAATTAATGAACTTAGTTCTAAGTAAATGCTGCTGTCTTTGTCAGACTTTCTATAATCCTGCAGTTTAAGCTTAATACCATAAAGTAACTGGCTAACGCTATCGTGCAATGCTTCGCTAATGCGCCTGCGCTCGTTTTCCTGAGTGCCTAAAACAGTGGTGAGAATGTTTCGTTGATGTTCGGCCTTTAGCTTTAACGCTTCCTCTTCCAAAAGCTTTCTTTCGGTGATATCTAACAAAATACCCACAAAACACATAGCAATGGCCAAATTGCCCTCTACCACATGCCCCCGTGCCGAGACATACCCGATGGTATTATCCGGGCGAACGATCCGATACTCAACATCAAGATCTGTTTTGCGGCTAATTGCCTCACCAAAGCGAGTACTTGCATATGTCCGGTCGTCCGGATGAATCAATTTGATAAAATCATTAAGCGATTGCGAAGCGCGGCCACGCCGTTTCAATCCGTAAATCTGGCAGCTGAAGTCATCCAGTATGATTTCTTCTGTTTTGAGATCTATTTGCCAGGTGCCGGCAACCGACGCTTCGAGCGCCATTTCCAATCTTTCTTTGGTTTCGTTGAGTTTTAAGTCGGCATGCCTGCGCTCGGTAACATCAATTACGGCTATATAACATTGGTTTTGTTTCTGGTTTACGGCAGACTGAACCAGAACACCCTCTAATTGCGCATGCAGTGTAGTGCCATCTGGCTTTAATAAAGTAAGCTGACAGCCTTGGCGCACTTTAGACTGAAAGGCACGTCGTAAAAAATTGTAAAAAAGTTCTCCGTCCTCGGGATTGATAAAGTTTTGGAACCTACGGGTTAAAATGTTTCGTTTTGGGCTCTCAAGCATACCACCACCCGTAGTATTTACCTCCAGAACAATGCCGTTAGGATCAAGAATAAAATAACCTACCGGAGCAAGATCATACAAACTAGCAAACTTATGGCGCTGGCTTTCTACTTCCTCATTCGAAAGCTTCAACTCATCGTTCTGCATTTCGAGCTCGATGTGCTGTACCTGTATCTGGTGCAGCAGTTCCTGAATCTCTTTCTCAGAAAGATTTAAATCCGGCTCTTTTTGCTCGCCCGAAAGCAGCTTCTCTGCTTCAAGCTTTAGCCGGGCCAGCATTTCATCACCGCTGTATAAGGTTTTCTTTATGCTTTTCACTTGAAGGTATGATTCTACACCTCTATAACAATCAATACCGAAGATGTTTCTTTTGTTGTTTGATTAATAAACGGAGTGAGGCTTACCTTTAACCTGCTGGGAGGTAATGCATTTATCTCAAACTCTGCCGTGTCACTTTTGTTAGGGGAGACATGATTTTGTAAAAAGGAATTAAGTTCAAGATTATGCCATTTTCTCTGTGCCAGCTTTGGAAAAGAAGCTCCGGGGGTTTGTTCAGGCCCCAAATGAAAACTATCGCGGAAAGCCGCATTCCCGGCTATCAAATTCAAATCCTTGTCGGTTAGTAAAGCAATACTTTTAATCGAATTAAGATGTACTTCGCATAAGTTACTTAAAGCCTTAACCTCTGTTTGCAATTGTTTTAAGGGGGTTATTTTATTAATGGTGAGTACTGCGCCATTAATAAAATTATCAGTGGTACGATAAGGCATTATTCGCAAATTGAACCATTCCCCGGTTGTGGTTGTCACCTCCAGTTCTTTAATAGAGAGGGTTTCGATAACTTTTCTTATCTCATCTTCAATACTGGTGTCATCAAAATTTGATACAATATGGTTGATGGACCGGCCAAGATCTGTTGGAATTACATTGAATATTTTCTTTATCTGTGGAGTATAGCGTAAAATTTCAAGGTTATTGTCGAGGAAGATCGTACCGATCTCGGTATTGTCGAGCATGTTTTTCATGTCGTTATTTACCTGAGTAAGCTCTTCAGCCTTAGACTGATACTGCACATTAATGGTCATCAGCTCCTCGTTTAGCGATTGCATTTCTTCCTTTGTTGTAAGCGCTTCTTCATTGGTGCTCTGCAATTCTTCGTTGGTGCTCTGCAATTCTTCGTTGGTAGATTTTAGCTCTTCTAAAGAAGTTTCCATTTGTTCGATGGTGCTGTGCAGCTGCTGTTTTGTGTAGATCAGCTCTTTTTCGAGCTCTTCAACCGCAGCACTCTCAACCATGGTTTTTTTATTGCCCTTACGGTTGGCCTTCATCAGCAGGCCTTTATCTTCAAAAACTATCAGCATTAGCCCTTGCAGTGCAGTGTTATCCAAAAGGCTAACCTTAATACTAACAAGCCTCATGCTACCTTCTTCTTTTAATTTAATATCATCAATGCAAATTTCGTTCTTAGTTGACCGGGCTCTGTGAATGGCATTACTTAAAACATATTTAAGCTCTTCCCTGGCCATACGGTAAATATTCATTACGGCTTCGCCGGAGTTTAATTCAAGATATTTACCTGTTTTGCCGTTTATATAAAGAATATCGCCTTTATCGTTTACCAGTAGAGATGCCGGTGTATAATTATCGAGCAGGATTTTTGAAAAGGTATCGGCCAGGGTTTGTTTCCTGGGGAGCGAATCACTTACCTCGGTTCTGCCTAATGGCTGCTTTGAAACATGAAACGGAAAATCAATCATTTTCCCCACGGTTGCAATGCCCTCTTTACGTTCAAAAAGCTTCCATTTAGATTCAATTGGCATGAACATATCTGTAAAGCCGCCAACTGTTTCTGCCGGCCCCTGAAATAAGATCCCTTTCGGATTTAATGAGTAATGAAATATCGGGATAATCTTTTTTTGCAGTTCTGCGGTCAGATAAATCATCACGTTACGGCAAGAAAGCAGATCGAGCCGGGTAAAGGGCGCGTCTTTTATAAGATTATGCTGCGCAAAAACAATCATTTCCCGTAAATCCTTCTTAACCTGGTAATAATCGTCTTTCTTCACAAAAAAGCGGGCAATACGTTCTTCCGATACATCGGCCACAATATTGCCATGATATGAACCGGTGCGTGCAAATTCAATGGCATCTATATCAAGGTCTGTCGCAAAAATCTGCACTTTGGGTAGCTTGGCAATTCGAAGCGTATCCAAAAATTCCATCAAAATTATGGCGATTGAATAAGCCTCTTCCCCTGTAGAACAGCCTGCCACCCAAACACGTATCGGTTCGTTCGGCTTCTTCTTCCCCAGCAGCATAAAAAGTTTAACTTTTAAAGCCTCAAAAGCCGCCGGATCTCTGAAAAACTTGGTCACACCGATCAGTAGTTCGTGAAAGAGCACGTCGATTTCATGCGGATTTTCGCGTAGATGGTTAACATACTGGCCGTAATCTGCCAATTGATGATAAGCCACTCTCCTGTCTATGCGCCGCGTGATGGTGCTTTTTTTATACTGCGAAAAATCGTGGCCCGTATGTGAGCGCAGCAGCATCAGTATTTTTTGGATAGATGTTGCATTTTTCGTTTCCCGGATGGCTTCCTCGCTAACATTATCGGTTATAACCGGATGAGTTAAAAACTGGATGAGTTTAACGGGCATTTCCTCCGGTGAAGCCACATAATCTACCATATTGGTATGAATGGCTGCCCTGGGCATGCTGTTATATTGTGCCGTTTCCGGATCCTGCACCATCACCAAGCCCAATTTCTCCTTAATCATTCGAAGGCCGGTTTCACCGTCGGATCCCATCCCCGAAAAAACAATACCAACTGCTTTGTTCCATTGGTCTTCTGCCAGGCTCTGGAAAAAATAATCGATCGGTAAGCGGTAGCCGTTAGGCTTTGCCGGAGATAAAAGCAGGAGCTTTCCGTTATGAATGCCCATGTCAGCATTTGGTGGAATAACAAAAACTGTATCGGGTTCTATCGCAAGCCCATCCTCTGCCTCTACTACCGGCATGGAAGTAAATGTTTGAATAAAATCACCAATTTTCCCCTGATGATTAGGGTCGAGATGCATGATGACGATGAAAGTCATGCCGCTATCAACCGGCATGTGATGAAAGAATTTCTCAAAGGCTTCGAATGCACCGGCAGAACCACCCATCGCGACAATGGGACCAAGGTTATTTTTCGAGGTGTTTATAGCGGAATCTTGATTTTTTTTTACAGGAGTAAGCTTAAGGGCTTCAGACATTTTTAAAAACGAATTAAGTCCTAAATATAACTATAAGAAATTGCTTTGTAAGTGCTTAAAATACCTGTTTTCGGTTAATCTATCAGTCCGTTTCTTACCGCAAAGCGGATTAATGTGGCGGTATTTCGAGCTCCGGTTTTTTCTAAAAGGTTTTGGCGGTGGCCCTCAACCGTACGCCTGCTGGTAAAAAGTTTCTCGGCTATTTCGTTGTTGGTATGACCTTCTGCAATCAGTAAAAGTATTTCTACTTCTCGTTTCGACAGATCGACGGTTGTTTTTAATTCCTTATTATGTTCCTGAGGCATACTGGAAAACTTACTCAATAGCTTTTCGGTAAGTTCTGAGCAGACATAAGAGTTACCGGCATTAATATGGCGGATGGCAAACATCATTTCTTCTTCACTTACATTTTTTAGCAAATACCCGCATGCGCCATTATTTACCGCCTGTATTACATAATTCTCGTGATCGAGCATTGTAAGGATTAGAACCTTAATTTGCGGCGATCTCTCCTTAAGTTTTTCAATTAAATCGAGCCCGTTTAAATGCGGCATGTTAATGTCGGTAAGTACCAAATCAATTTCGGCACCTTCTTCCAGATGCTTCAAAACATCCAGACCATCAATCGCTTCGCCCACTACGGTTACATCGGGCTGTTTATTAAGTAAAGATCGAATACCGTTACGAACGATGTTGTGGTCTTCGGCTAAGAGTACATTTATCACAGGCGTTTATTTAAATTAACAAAGAGTGGTAATGCAAATATCCCTTATTAAATTTTCTCCCATTTGGGTGCAACTACGTGTTTTTGCAGCGTAGAAACACCTGCTTAATAACGATTTACCTTACCTTAGATGTAAAATTATAACTTTCTAATTGAGGAATTGTTTTCACACTTAACCAAGGCTGTTTTGTATAAAACTTTATTTGCCGGTTTTTCGTTTATAGGGTAACATATATATTATGAACGAAACACAATTTAGAAGTCTGGATATAGACAAGATAAATATCAACGAATACTACGAAGTAGAATACTGGTCTAAACAGTTCGGACTGCGGCCCGATGTATTTAAAAGCCTGGTAAAGGAAGCTGGAATAACTTCTGCGAAAGCACTTAGAGCTTACCTTGATAAAAGCTTTAAAACGAACGCAGCTTAGAATTTAGGAATTAGTTATGGTTTTATTCTTTAATTGGAATAATAAAGGTAAAAGTAGAACCTTCGCCTGCCTTTGAGCTGAAACCTATCTTGCCTTTATGTCGCTGGATTATTTCTTGTGAGATAAAAAGCCCGATTCCCAGACCTGTAAATTTGTAAGAAGTATCTTCAACCCTAAAAAACCGGTTAAAGATAAACCGCGCTTTTTCCTCGGGTATACCTACTCCAAAATCCTGTATCGATACCGTTAAATAATCATCGGATGGTGCGATGCTCAGAATGATCTCCTGCGCATCGGGCGAATATTTAGCTGCGTTACTTAATAGATTAGACAACACTTGCTCCAACCTGTTTTTATCTCCAAACACGGTAAGTTTCGGATGGCCCTTTAAAGTAATCGAATGCGATGAATAATTATTATGTGCATCTGTTATAGCATCTTCCACAATTTCAGAAAAGTCGAATTCAATAAAATTGTAATTCATTTTGCCCGCCTGCATTTTCGATACATCGAGCAAATCGTTTATCAGAGTCGACAATTTATGTGCTTGCCGGTGAGTCCGGCTAACTAAATCGGAAATTGAAGTATGGTTTTCTTTCTCTGCTATTTTATTAAGAATTTGCAGATAACCTCTCAAACTGGTTATTGGCGTTTTGAGTTCGTGGCTTGCAATACTAATGAACTCGTCTTTTTTATATTCATTTTTCTTTTGGTCATCTATGTCGGTAATTGAGCCTATCCATAATCTTCTACCCGATTGATCTTTTAGCGCTAATGCGCGGGTAAGGTGCCAATAGTAATTGCCGTCTTTAGATCTGAAACGATGCTCGTATTCGAATTTACTTCCGGTTTTTATTGCTTCGTTCCACCTTCTTAGATTTTCTTCAAGATCCTCCGGGTGAATAAAGTGAGCAAGAGTAACCTTATCAATTTCCTCCATCGAATAGCCTGTAAACTCTTCCCATTGCGGACTCAGATAAACAACTCCCGCATCAGCATCGGTTATGAAAATCTTTTGGGGCATGGTTTCGGCCATGAGGCGAAATCGCTCTTCACTTTCTTTTAAGGCTTGTTCGGCCATTTTACGTTGGGTGATATCGCCTACTACACCCGAAAACGTAGTTGCTTTTCCTTCAGCATCAAACTCAACTTTACCTCTGGCAAAAACCCATGTCACTTCACCGTTATCGTTTAAAATCCGGTATTCAGCTTCATAATCTTCGCCTGTTTCCAATGCGTGTCTGCGCATTTGTGAAGAAGAGTCGCGGTCATCCGGATGGATTCGGCTTAAAAATATTTGAGGATCAATCCCCTCAGTAAAATATTGTAAACCAAAGATTTTCGAAAGACTCTCATCAACATACATCAGCTGCTTATCCAGATCACGAATCCAGGTTCCTATAAGGCCAGATGACAAGGCCGTTTTTAATTGCAATTGCGTTCTTCTTAGCTCGGCCTCCATTTTTTTTCGCCGTTCGAGCTTCCCTATAATTTCTTCGTTAAGGCGTGTGTTTTCGAGGGCAAGGCCAATATGATTAGCGAAGTTCTGTGCAAATCTTAAATCAGCTTCATCATATGCTTTCCCTTCAATTGACGAAATAAATGTTACTACACCCGTTACCACATCTTTACTAAACATGGCTACCGTTATTACCGATTTTAATCCAAGCCGGGTAATAATTTCAAGTTGTTCCCGATCAGGAATGCCGGCATCCAGCATCTCGGCTGTGATTACGGGGACAAAACTTGGTTCGCCGGTTCTTAAAACTAAAGCCGTTCCATGATCAGCACTCAGATCGGTTGGGTAATTTTTACGATATTCCAAAGCTGATTTAATATACTCAGGATCTTCGTGTGCAAGCGTTAAAAGCTCTAATTCGCCATCTTTTAAAAGATCAATGGTAAACCAATTGGCGAATTTTGGAACGATGAGTTTTGAGATTTTTTCAAGAGCACCAGATGTATCGCGTGCTCCGGCTAAAACTTCAGCGGCTGTGTTCAGATAAGATAAAAGATTTTCATTTTTTTTATAATGCGTAATATCCCTTACAAATAGATATTTATAAGTTAATCCCTGGCTATCAGTAATACTTTTAGAACTGATCAGGGCATATTTCAACGCTCCGCCTTTGGCTTTTAATGAAAACTCTACGTTATACAGCTCGGCACCGGGGCTTCCGCCCGAAAAAGGTTCGCCTGGAGAAAGTGGGTTTTCATAAAAATCAGATACTGGTTTCCCCAGGTATTCGTCATCAGTATACCCTGTAAAAGCGAGTTCGGCTTTATTTGCATAAATGATTAGGCCTCCATCATCAATCCCTACAACATTCAAAATGCCGGTAGCATTGAATCGCTGAAAATCATGGTGATTTGGAATCAAATTAAGTGGCTCCGGTCGATGTTCAATCATTAGTGATTTTGAATCATTGCAAACGATACCTTAAAGTTCTTAATTTATCAATCATTCCAAACAATAATTCTAAAATTGACAGCCAAAATCCGTCAGGAACAAAAACTTTCACTTACTGTTGTAAGAAAAAATACTTTTAATGGCTAAAATAAGCGGCATCCCCGACATTGGCATACCCAGGATAGTAATAGCTGGCGGCGGCTTTGCCGGAATAAAACTGGCAAGGTCTCTCGCTAAAGCCGATGTTCAGGTTATACTGGTTGATAAAAACAACTATCATACATTTCAACCATTGCTTTATCAGGTTGCAACTTCCGGACTAAACGGGGCCTCTATCGCCTACCCGTTCAGGAAGTTCTTTGAAAAGCAAAACAATTTTTACTTCAGGCTATCTGAAGTGGAGAGTGTAGACCCAGAAGGAAAAATAATAACAACTTCCATTGGCGTTATTGATTACGATTACCTGGTAATTGCAACCGGGGCCGAAACCAATTTTTTCGGAAACCAGCTGATGCAAAAAAACGCCATCGCCCTTAAAAGCATCAGCGATGCTGTTATGCTTCGAAACACCATTCTTTGCAACCTCGAAAATGCTCTACAAGCGGGAGATGAAGAGCAGTTAAATCTGTTAATGGATTTCGTGATTGTAGGTGGAGGTCCAACTGGTGTTGAACTTGCAGGGGCATTAAGCGAGCTTAGAAAACATGTTTTTCCGAAAGATTACAAGGAGTTAAACATAAAGCAAATGGACATCAACCTGATTCAAAGCGGCGACCAACTATTGAAAGGCATGTCTGCGGAAGCTTCCGAAAAATCGTTTAAATTTTTAGAGAGTTACGGTGTTAAGGTATGGTTAAACCGGCGAGTTAAATCTTACGACGGGAAAACGGTTTTGCTGGATTCCGGTGAAGAATTAAAGGCCCAGACGTTAATATGGACTGCCGGCGTAGTAGGTTCACCGATAAAAGGCTTAAAAGAAGGCTGCGTTTTAAAAGGAAACCGGATTGAGGTAAACGAATTTAACCAGGTTAAAGGTTACGATAACGTTTTTGCCATTGGCGATGTGGCAAGTATGATCACCGAAGAATATCCAGAGGGGCACCCGATGGTTGCACAGCCGGCTATCCAACAAGGGGAATTGTTGTCCAAAAACCTGATTCGACAAATTAAAGGTGAGCCAAAAACTGCATTTAGCTATAAAGATCAAGGCTCAATGGCTACAATAGGGCGTAATCACGCTGTCGCGGATTTGAAAATATTCAAAAAGGAATTTAAAACGCAGGGATTTTTAGCCTGGTTAATCTGGATGTTTATCCACCTTATTTCAATTATCAGTTTTAAAAACCGTTTAATTGTTCTGTTGAACTGGACTTCAGGATATTTTAGCTACGACAAAGGGGTTAGATTAATATTAGGGAAAAAGAAGGAAAGCTTACCTCGATAATTAAGGTATTGTATCTTAGGTTATGTCAAGCTGAAGGATAGTCTATCGCTAAAAGCGTTGTTAGGCACTTTGTCATCTCGACCAAAGGAGAGATTTTTTAAATTAGCTTTAGATTTACTCATAAGTATGAATTGTTTATGGCATTCATGCTTGCTTTGCAGGTCTCGCTGCGTTCGAAATGACAAGGCACTCTAGAATTCTCGAATATTGATACCCATGGGAGATTTACTTCGCAGATGGCAGAAATTATATGAGACACCTTATTTCATTACTGTACCTTTACGTATCACAACCGTTCGATTTCGAACATTACAATTAGCCTCAAAATTCTCAAAATCTTATCTAACAGCGTTTTATCTATTTGGCATTACTTTGTATTATAGCTGATTGTTAAAATCAACTTACAAGAATGAACATTATCGAATTAAGCCATATTTTTCACTGGGTAAACCAGGGAAGCAAACGCATCTTTATCCTTAAAGACATTAATCTTAAAATAAAAGAAGGCGAATTTGTGTCCATTATGGGTCCTTCCGGAAGTGGCAAATCAACGTTGCTCCACATTCTCGGAACCCTCGAACAGGCAAGTGAAGGCGAATATTTGTTTGATGGTGAAGCCATCCATAAAATGAAGGAGAAGCAACGTGCCTTATTAATGAAAAATAATATAGGATTTGTATTTCAAGCCTACCATTTAATTGATGAACTCACCGTTTACGAAAACATTGAAACACCCCTACTCTACCTAAACGTCCCATCATCCGACCGTAAGGCCCGCGTTGCAGATATGCTAGACCGGTTTCAAATGGTCGGAAAAAAGGACCTCTTTCCTGCACAGCTTTCTGGCGGCCAACAGCAATTAGTTGGTATTGCCAGAGCCCTGATTACTAACCCCCGGGTAATTTTTGCAGATGAACCAACGGGAAATCTTAGCTCGAAACAAGGAGAAGAAATTATGCAAGTGTTTTCGGAGTTGAATAAGGAAGGTGTTACAATTATCCAGGTAACACACTCTGAAAAGAACGCCGAATACGGCAGCAGTATAATCAACCTCCTTGATGGCCAGATCACACAGCCTTAAAACACAATGAAGTTTTTGCTAGTTGCCAAATTATTCTTGCTGTGCAGTCTTTACGTTCATGCTCAACAGGTTTCTCAGCCAACTTACACTTTGCAGCAATGTATCGAAATTGCCATCGCTAACAATTTGCTGGTAAAAAGGAGTGAGTTGGAAGTGCAAACAGCCCGGGTAAATCTTAACCAGGCAAAATCTAATTTACTGCCGGATCTTTCTGCAAATGTTAATCATGGTACTAACCAGGGCAGAAGTATCGACCCATTTACCAATAGTTATGTAAATCAGAATGTGAATTATGCTAACTATTCTTTAAACAGTGGTATCGTTCTGTTTAACGGCTTAATTCTAAAAAACCTGATTAAGCAAAACGCCTTAATTTACGAGGCAGAAAAGATGGAACAACAGCAGGCAAAAGATGATTTGACGCTTAATGTGCTGTTTACCTACTTTCAAATCCTTAGTAATGAAGATCAGCTTAACCAGGCGAGGTTACAGGCAGATGTATCGCGTAAGCAAATTGAACGATCGGATATTCTAAATAAAGCCGGGGCTATTTCACCATCGCAACTCTCGGATTTAAGGGGACAATTAGGAAACGATGAACTGGCTGTAATTAATAGCAGTAACGCATTAACTGCATCAAAAATCACACTTTCACAATTGATGAACGTGCCTTTTACCGGCGACTTTACCATAGAAAGGCTTAAGCCTGATGCGCTATCTCTTAATCCTGACTTAGGGCGGGAACAAATTTATGCAACGGCACTTCAGCAACTGGCAATTGTAAAAGGCGCAAGCCTACGTAAAAAAGGCGCTCAAACCGCCATTAAAGTTGCGGGTGGAGATCGTTTTCCGCAGTTAAGTCTCAGTAATAACTTTTTCAGCAATTACTCTTCTGCAGCCACAACAAGTAAATTAGTAGCTACTCAAGACCAACCAACAGATGATTACATCGAATTAAATGGTTCAAAGCTTCAGGTGTTTAGTCAGGCTCGTTCGTTCGAAAGTTCCAGGATCGGATATACTGATCAGATTAAAAACAATTATAGCTCGTCCTTTAATTTAGGTTTACGCATTCCTGTTTTTAATGCCTTAAGAACAAGAAACCAGGTAAGACTGGCAAAAATAGAATTGAAAAATGCAGACCTTGCCGAAGAGACAATTATGCAGCAACTTAAACAAGCAGTTGATTTGGCCTGGTTTAATATGTCGACGGCAAAAGACAGGCTGCAGGTTTTAGATAAGCAAGTTGCTGCTTTCAGAGAATCATTCAAAGCTGCTGACGTTCGTTTTACCGCCGGCGCCGGTACTGTTATAGATTATACCCTGGCAAAAAACAATCTTGATCGTTCTGTAATAAATCTGATCAATGCGCGGTACGATATTATAATAAGATCTAAGGTTTTGGATTATTACCAGGGGAAACTTTAATAACACTGGGCCGCTCTGATTGTCGCATCGGCGCTTCCTAGCAAAGATTCACTGCAGCAACCAAAGAGGGAGCGGTAGCCCGAACAAAAAGGCGGCCGAGCATCTTTTTGTTCTTGATTTTTGGTGACTTTTCATCAAGGAAAAGTTACTAGGCCAACGCCCGGCTATGAGGGCGACCGCTATATGAAAAAGACAAGTCTATTAAACTTAAGGAAATTTACATGATTATATTTGAGCCATCAATTTGCTTATATGATTGCGCTTTTAATTATTCTGCTCCTCATAATTTCCATTTATCTATTCCTGCATCAAGCCCAATTCGGGAAAATCTCCTCCGGCCAACGGCTTGAAAAAATCAAGCAATCGCCGAACTATAGAAACGGCAAATTTCAAAACTTAAACCCTACCAGGGATTTAACCGAAGGAGCAACAACTTTTCAGGTACTGAAAGAATATCTTTTCGATAAAAATGAAAACGTTCGGCCCTTAGTAAATTTACCTTCAGTGAAAACTGATTTGCATACTTTAGACCCTTTAGATGATGTGCTGGTATGGTTTGGTCATTCATCCTATTTTATTCAGATTGATGGAAAAAAGATTTTAGTAGATCCGATATTCAGCGGCCGCTCTTCACCATTAAAGTTTACAACCAAAAGTTTTAAAGGCAGTGATAGCTACACAACTGATGACATTCCTGAAATTGATTATTTGTTCCTAACACATGACCATTGGGATCATTTGGATTACGAAACGGTTAGCAAGTTAAGACCAAAAGTAAAGCAGGTGATAACCGGTTTAGGTGTGGGTGCTCATTTGCAACATTGGGGATATGCAAACGACATTATTTCGGAGTATGATTGGAATGAGGAAGTAGATTTAGGTAATGGCTTTAAGGTGAATACAATGCCGGCAAGACATTTTTCTGGCCGCGGACTGAAAAGAAACCAGGTTTTATGGATGTCGTTTGTTTTAACCACACCGTGTATGAAAATTTATATCGGCGGAGACTCCGGATACGATTCCCACTTCAAAACAATTGGCGAACTGCATGGCCCCATCGATCTTGCCATTTTGGAATGCGGCCAATACAACAAAAACTGGAAATATATTCACATGATGCCCGAAGAGGTTGTTCAGGCGGCTGTGGATTTAAAAGCAAAAGTCCTGTTGCCGGTGCATTGGTCAAAGTTCGCTCTTGCACAACACGACTGGGATGAACCTATTACACGTGTGATAAAGGAATGCGAGAAGATTGACATGCCTGTTTATCACCCTATGATTGGAGACATCTTAAAGTTAAAGGAGCTTAAAACTTGCGATAGATGGTGGGCTTCGCTGCGGTAACTACCTGTCTATATAGCTAATTACGTGTATTAAATTTGTGCACTTTACAGGTTGATATTTAATACTGTATTTTAAACTGAACACTTTTCTTTAACTACTTATCTATTCACAGCTATTTTACAGATTGGCACAAATTTGGTATAAGTCTTAATATGGAAAAGACAACTCAACTAAGCAGCACCGATAAATTCTTTATGGCAATTCTTTTGAACGACCTAAAAAACTTTAAAACAAAACAGCCCAAAACACATGCTTTAACCAAGGTCTCTTAATCCAGACCCGACCCTATATCTACCTATGAAAGAGCTTTATCTAAGCTCTTTTTTTGTTTCATGTAAGTCTGAAAAATACATTCAGCATTGCTTAAAATTCCTTAAATTTACTTCCTGATTAGTTAAGAACCCTTTTTTTAAAACCTACGTAGAAGTACTGTTTTCCTCCGGGAAGGTTTACATATGAGTAAAACTACCTCCAAAAGCGTAAATATATTTCTTGCATTGGAAAAGAAAGTCATCGACGGTTATTTTAATCCTCATGATACTTCACCTATCTATAAGCGCCAGCTCAGCCTTAAATTTGAAAACTACATCAGTCAGTCTATAAAAAACTGTAAACGTCACGATCCGATATTTTTCAAACTCAATTCTCATAACAAAATGGACGAGCAATATGCAGATCCGGTTATGTATGCGATAAGAGGACATTTTAAGGAAAAACTCGTTGGAGAACTAAAAGCTTTTAAGCGATTTAAGCAGCGTAATTATGGAACCCTTGGAGTAAGTCTGGTTGTTGTTTCTGTACTTAATCTTTTACTGCCTGTAGTAATGACGAAAGAAACAGCCGACCAAACCGGAACAGCGCACTTTCTTGATGTTTTTGGATTCATCATTTTTTATCATCCACTTACAGAATTACTATTTAACTGGAATCCTTTTCTCAAAAGGATCAATCTGCTTAATAAATTAATTTCCGCGGAAGCGATTATAGTTAGTGGAGACAGATCCGGACTGGAAGCTGTAGATCATAGCTTTGAAGAGTATGAAAGCTTAGAAGATCCGGGATTTAGTTTTTAACAAGTATAATATCAAGCTACTTCAATTTTTGTTCCGCTCGGATCGAAGCCTTGAATGGGAGCAACTTTACTCACTCCCATCTCTTTTACCAGATCAGCGATTTTATTTGAAACGAAAATTCGAGAAGGAGAACTCTCTGTTTCATAGGATTTATATTCCTGCTTACGGGTAGCAATCAATGTATCAAAAACAAATTCTTTCCCATTACCGCAGGATAAGATCTCATCTTCGGTAAGATAAAATATATCAGATGCCTTTTCAATCCACTTACTTTTTTCAAAGCGGCTGCCAAATGCTGCATACAAAGTACGGTACATCCCAAATACCCTGCTGCGCTCCAGTTTAAACAGCTCCCGGTTAATAAGTGCTTTATTTAAAACACCAATTTTGGCCATTATCTTTTCACTTTGTGAAGCTGGTAGATCTGCGATATGTTTTTCTAGTGCTTTTTTTGCGAACTCCTGAGTTTGAGAAGTAGCACGAATTTCTGAGATCTGCGCACGCAGGCAATCCCTTAAATAAGTATAGAACACAAAAGGATTCAAACGCATCGTTTGGGTTTCCAACTTTAATTCGCCTGTGGTTTTGTCGCCATACTTGTCGATAAAAAGCATCACTTTGAGGTGAAAGTCATGAAACCGTGTCTCAACCTGCTGATGAATGTCTTGAGGCATGCGGTTAATAAGGTGCTTCAAATCTGGCTGGTAAGAAGCTTCTATTGCTAAGCGATGCATCTGCCTGGCAGGCTGCATACTGGCAACGGATTCCTCTTCTGTTAAGAATTTGTTTACAAACTCTTCAGGATTTTTTAAACCGGCTTTTTTTAGCTTATTAACAATATCGCCACAGGTAATCCAGATATATAAATCATTTATAACCGGCGTAGTCCACAAACTTAATACCCCGGTGTCTATCTTTTCTTTTTCATTTTTCAATTCCTGAATACTCATTTTACTGAAATCCTGCAGATAAAAATCGGAGCAGCAGTGTTGCATTCTAGCCAGAAATTTTACCGTTTTAGATTTAAGCGACATGAAGTTGATCAGCAAAAGAGGGAAGTCAACGCACTTAGCTCCTAACAAAATGAATTTTTTCTTCCAAGTAAGTTCTTCACCTTGAAAATTAAGCGGATCGCTCAGACCCATCATTTGTTTCAAACCAACCTGAGTGTCGTTTAATGATTGAAATAGCTGTAAACCGCGATACCAGCTATTTACGTTGTAATAAATGCGTCCTTTTATTAATCCAATTAAGTTTTGAAAAAGATCTTCATTTTTAAGTATTACTTTATCGGATAGGGAAAGGGCTTTAACCGTTTGGCGATAGATTGAAGCGTAAATCCTTTTGGTAAAATGAAAAGTCAGGGGGGTGGTAACTCCGCTGCATACTTTTTGAATATTCGAGTTATCGTATACAATCACATCGGGAATATTCGCAGCTGATATTGATGACTGATCTTCGGATTGATAAATTACCATTAAAGGATAAAATTTAAACAATAAAACTTAGCAATTATGAAAGCGAGATCGATACAGTCTTGTTCGCAATTATGGGTGTTTAGGTTTCAAAAAAATCAATAAATCGCAACAAGGACTAACGATGTACGTTACAACACGTTTCTTAACAGATAAAACCGTTATTGCGGGAAAATGATGACA
>DASVRX010000265.1:0-18904 GCA_036388375.1 Pedobacter sp.
GAGTTGATTCAAACCGCATGGTTCTACTCTGGAAGGCATGATCAGGAAATCCGCACCAGCGTAAATGCGATGCGACAACGCTTCGTGGTAACCTATAAAAACGTTGTAATCATCTTTAAAAGTGGAAGTTAACTGGGCCAGATCTTCTTCAATTTCTTTCTCTCCCGAACCTAAAACCAGGATGTTTACTTTCCCTTTATATCTGGTCAAAATCTGAGTTATGGCTTCCGGAAGTAAATCAGCGCCTTTTTCACCAACCAGTCTGCCAATAAAAGCTACCAGCGGTTTAGTATGATCCAGGAAAAACTCTCTGCAAACCAATTTTTTGTTTGCCAACTTACCAGCCGTTACGGTTTTAGCATTGTAATTTTCTGATATCATAGAGTCGGTTTCCGGGTTCCAGATATCGGTATCAATACCGTTTATAATCCCCACACCTTTTTCACGTTCGGCGATGAAAAGTTCTTCGAGCCCATTCGAATTCACTTCAAGCTCTTTTAAGTAACTTGGGGAAACGGTAGTATATTTCCAGCAGCACTTAACGGCTGATGCAAGTGAGTTGATGCAATCTCCCCATTCCAGTAATTTGCCTTCCCAAACATCAATATCAGTAAGAAGATTGAGTTTTTCCCAACCGATCCAACCCTGGTATTGTGCGTTATGAATTGTTAATACGGTTGCTATTTTGGAAAGCGATGTGTATCGTGGTGAATGATATAAGAGGAACGGGATCAAGCCGGCGTGATGGTCATGTGAGTGAATCACATCCGGCAAAACGTCGAATTGTAGCAACCATTCCATAAATGCTAACTGGAAAGCAACAAATTGCTCCGTTTCATCAGGATAGCAATAAATTTCTTGCCGGTCTAATAAGCCGGGAATTTTTATCAAATGAAGGGGAAAACCCAGTTTATCGGTGATTTCTCTCAAGACCTGAAAAGAACCCGTAAAGGTTCCCATGGTTATCGATGATTCAAAAATCACCTCGAAACTATTTTCTACTACAAATTTTCTATCGTAATAGGGTAAAACAACTATTGCTGAAAGTCCGGCAGCTTGTTGATATTTTGGAAGAGCTCCCACCACATCGCCCAGCCCGCCAGCTTTGGCAACCGGGTAACACTCTGCACTCAGGTGGATAACATTCATTATTGATACTTTAAATTGGATTTTTGAAATTTAAGGAAATTTTTTACTGTTAAACAAAAAACCCGTCGATTTGTGACGGGTTTTTTTGTTTTAAAATTTAATGTGCTTCGAGCCAGTTACTTCCCTGACCGATTTCTACCAAAATTGGGACGGTAGTTTTTAAAGCATTCTTCATTCGCTCCTGGATTATCACTTTTACCTGTTCCACTTCAGACTTGTGAACATCGAAAACTAACTCATCATGCACCTGCATCGTCATTTTTGAAATAAGTTGTTGCTCCTGCATATCGCGGTGAATATCGATCATCGCAATTTTGATCATATCGGCCGCGGAACCTTGGATGGGAGCATTAATGGCATTTCGTTCGGCAAAGCCGCGTACCGTTGCGTTTGCAGAATTAATATCGCGCATGTAGCGCCGACGGCCCAGCAGGGTTTGTACGTAACCGTTTTCCCTGGCAAAGTTCATGGTGTCGCTCATGTATTGTTTAATGCCCGAATATTGATTGAAGTATTGCTCGATAATCTCTGCTGCCTCTTTACGAGGGATGCCCAAACTTTGAGATAAACCAAAAGCTGATTGTCCGTAAATGATACCGAAGTTCACTGCTTTGGCGTTTCGGCGCTTAGTAGAATCAACATCTTCCAAAGCTACTCCATAAACTTTTGATGCGGTAGCCGTATGGATATCAAGCCCCTGAAGAAAAGCCTCCATCATGGCCTCATCATTACTTATCTCTGCAATTAAACGAAGTTCTATTTGCGAATAATCTGCAGAAATAATAAGGTGGTCCTCGTCCCTCGGAATGAAAGCACGCCTTACTTCCCGGCCACGTTCAGTTTTAATGGGGATGTTTTGAAGGTTTGGATTATTGGAGCTTAAGCGGCCGGTTGCGGCAACAGCCTGATTGTAAGATGTATGAACACGCTTGGTTTTTGGATTGATTAGTAATGGAAGGGCATCCACGTAAGTAGATTTTAGCTTTTGCAGCTGCCTGAAATCAAGGATATCTTTAGCGATATCGCTTTTGTTGGCGAGCGCTGTTAGTACGTCTTCGCCTGTTTGATATTGGCCTGTTTTGGTTTTTTTTGCTTTTGGATCTAATTGCAGTTTATCGAATAAAACTTCACCTAATTGCTTTGGAGATGCGATGTTAAAACGGACTCCGGCTTTTTCATAAATCGTTTTTTCGAGTACTTTGATGTCAGTTTCCAACTGAACCGAGTAGTCTGCCAAAGCTTGTTGATCGATTTTGACACCTTCACGTTCCATGGCGCCTAAAACATAAACCAAAGGGTTTTCAATGTCGTGTGCTAATTTTGCAGCACCAACTTTTTCGAGCATCGGCTCGAATACTTCTTTCAGTTGTAGTGTGATATCAGCATCTTCAGACGCATAGTCTTTCACCTTTTCGATCTCCACATCGCGCATGGTGCATTGATTTTTACCTTTTGCCCCAATTAAAGAGGTAATGGAAACCGGAACATAGCCTAGATAATTCTCGGCAAGTATATCCATGTTGTGGCGCGTGTCGGGATCTATCAGGTAATGCGCCAGCATTGTATCGAATAGTTCGCCGCGCACATTGATGTTGTACCAGTTTAAAACCAGAATATCATATTTAAGATTCTGACCGATCTTCTTAATTGAAGGATTTTCAAAAAGTTCTTTAAACTCAAGTACAATTTCGCAAGCTTCAGGTTGGTCCGCACAAATAGGAACATACCATCCTGTTCCCGGCTTAATTGAAAATGATAATCCTACCAATTCACAATTGTTAGCATCTAAACAGGTTGTTTCGGTATCAAAGCAAAAGGAGCTTTCCGATTGCAGCATCTCAATTAATTTGCTGCGTTTTTCCGCTGTATCAGCTAACTGATATTCGTGAGGAGTATTTTCTAAATTTCTTGAAGCTGGTGCTGGCTCAATAACGGTTTCCGTCTTAATAACAACCTGTTCCTGCTGGTTGCCAAACAAGTCAAACTGCTGGCCGTGGCTAACTTGTTTAAATTCTGTTACTGTAAATTCTTCACCAAATACACGCCGACCAATAGTACGAAACTCCAGTTCTACAAAAAGAGGTTCAAGCTTTTCGCGACTGGGTGGATTGATCTTCAGAGCTTCTTCATCCAGCTCGACTGGCGCATTAAGCATTATGGTAGCCAGTTTTTTAGAGACTAATCCCTGTTCGGCGAAAGCCTCAACATTTTCTTTCATCTTTCCCTTAAGCTCGTGGCTGTGGGCAATAATGTTCTCAACAGAACCGTATTGTTTTATCAGAAGCTTCGCGGTTTTTTCGCCAATGCCAGGTATTCCCGGGATGTTATCAACCGCATCTCCCCATAAACCTAAGATGTCGATCACCTGGTGTACGTGCTCAATCTCCCATTTAGCAAGTATTTCAGGCACACCTAAAATCTCCATATCATTTCCCATTCGGGAAGGTTTGTAAATGAAGATATTTTCTGATACAAGCTGTGCAAAATCCTTATCGGGAGTCATGCAAAATACCGTAAAGCCTTCCTGCTCCGCTTTTTTAGCAAGTGTTCCGATAATATCGTCAGCTTCATAACCATCGGAAGTTATAACAGGGATATTGAATCCTTCGATAAGCTTAATCACATAAGGCATCGCTGCCGAAAGATCTTCGGGCATAGCCTGACGGTGAGCTTTGTAGGCTTCAAAATCAATATGCCGTTCGGTAGGCGCTTCGGTATCAAACACAACAGCCAGGTGCGTTGGCTTTTCCTTCTTCAGCACTTCGAGTAATGTATTGGTAAAGCCCATTACGGCCGATGTATTTATGCCGTTTGAAGTAAAACGGGGGTTTTTGCTTAATGCGAAATGCGCCCGGTACATCAGGGCCATGCCGTCAAGAAGGAAGAGTTTTTTCATTGTTGTGATTACACTGATTATGAAGATTACACCGATGGGTTTTACACGATGCAACCATTTTCTAAAGGTAGCAAGATATTGGTTCCTTAACGAAAAGAACAATCCATAATATGGTCATTTACCATGCCGGTTGCCTGCATGTGCGCGTAGCAAATAGTGGTGCCGAAAAATCTGAATCCGCGCTTTTTCATATCTTTTGAAATGGCGTCAGAAATTTCGGTGCTTGGTGGAATGTCGCCGCCTTTTCGCAAGTTTTTAATGGGCTTCCCTTCCTGGAGAAAGGAGTACATATACTTATCAAAGGAGCCGAATTCTTTCTGAACGGAGATAAAGTGTTTGGCATTGTTGATAGCAGCTATGATTTTGAGTCGGTTTCTAATGATGCCGGTATCTTGCATTAAGCGTTCTACATCTTCAATAGTAAACGCAGCTACTTTATGAACATCAAAATCAGCGAAAGCTTTTCGATAGCCTTCACGTCTTTTCAGGATGGTGATCCAGCTTAAACCAGCCTGCGCCGATTCGAGGATAAGAAATTCAAAGAGCACCTTGTCGTCGTGAACTTCTTTGCCCCATTCTTCATCGTGATATTTTATGTAAAGAGGGTCTGTTCCGCACCAGGAGCAGCGGGACAGACCCTCTTGGTTGTTGGGAAGTTGGCTCAATGGGTATTCAAAGACGTAATTAATTCGAAAATCAATTTGTTGCGTTCATCTATATTATTACATGTCCATTTATCTATTTTCTCTAAGAGGTCAGGTCGGGTTGGAGCAGTTAACTCTTTAAGCTTTTTTCTTAGATTAAATAACCCCACGTCTTTGGGTGTTTGCCCTTGTAAAAAGAAATGATCGTATATTATAATTGAACCATCATAGACATTTTTTATATAGCTTTTATACCAGTTTAACTTGCCAGTAATCATTTGCTCATATAGTCTATTTTTATTTTTCAATTCGGGAATCAATTGCTTAGACGTAAACTTTCGTTTACGATGTTGGAAGTCCACAAACTCTAAATATTTAATTTCAGACTCTTTTAATTTATGCTTTCCTCTACTATCCTTTAATTTGAGAGTTCTTTGTAAACTCAACTCGTTTAGTAAGGTTCTATCGAAAGATTTTGTGGATACTACTATGTTCGAACGCAGCGTATCATTCGTATTGGTTATAAGAGTCGCGTTTACAGTTTTTTGCGAGAAGCTGTTAAACGACATTAAAAGAAAGACGTAAAATAAAAGAGATTTCATATAAGTTAAGTTATTAGGTTAGGTTAAAAGTATAATAAAAATATATTAAACAGAAATAACCGTCTTACAGACAAGAATTTATGCCAATATAGGCGGCGTAAAATATCATTATGAAATGACCAATAACGGTAGGTGGATAATTTATATCAGACCTCATCCTAACTCACTATTAGGGTTCCAAAAGAGTTTATGAAAATCAACTACAACATTATCCTCCACTTCTACTCCTTCACTTTTAAGCATTTCCTCCATTAGGTTCGGAGTAGGAAAATGACCTTTTCCACTTAACATTCCAAATCTGTTTACAACTCTGTGAGCAGGCACAGGTGGCATGGCGGTGCCCGATGCATT
The DNA here is from genome assembly GCA_036388375.1 of Pedobacter sp. Classification (GTDB taxonomy): domain Bacteria; phylum Bacteroidota; class Bacteroidia; order Sphingobacteriales; family Sphingobacteriaceae; genus Paradesertivirga. Next base: position 5,643 of record DASVRX010000265.1, read on the forward strand.
CATGGCATAACCCACCATTCTCGCCGAACCTTTGGTGCCCAGATATTCGGCAATTGCACCATAAGAGGTTACACGGCCTGTGGGAATTAGCCTTGCAACTTCATAAACGCGATCATAAAATGTGGGATCAGGCATCACTCAAAACTGAACTGCAAATAATTGATATTCTTATCGTGAATAAGATACTTCTTTTCGTAGTAAGTCTTGATAGAAAGTACATTGTCGGCAAACTCAGAATGATATAAATCTTCGGTTCTTATTTTAAGCGCCAAACCGAGCTCGCTTATCTTTTCAAAGGTATAAGCATGGAGCTCATCGTTATCGGTTTTGAGATGAACAAGGCCTCCCGGAACCAGTAGTGCTTTATACTTGTCTAAAAATTTAGGAAAGGTTAAACGCTTTTTCTCACGGCTTATTTGTGGTTGCGGATCTGGAAAGGTGATCCAGATTTCAGAGATTTCGTTTTCCGAGAAATACTCCAAAAGGTGCTCTATTTGAATGCGTAAGAAAGCTACGTTTTTAATATTTTCTTCAATGGCTGTTTTGGCGCCACGCCATATCCGGTTGCCCTTATAATCAATACCTATAAAGTTCTTTTCAGGAAATAACCTGGCGAGGTTTACGGTATATTCTCCTTTCCCGCAGGCTAGTTCTAAGATAACCGGGTTGTTATTATTAAACTGCGATGAAGCCCAGTTCCCTTTCAGAACTTTCCCTTCATCCAATTGTTTTACATTGGCGAATGTTGCTATCTCAGCAAATCGCCTTAATTTATCTTTACCCATAAAATTTGCGCAAAAATAAAACTTTATCTTTGGTGCAAGAGGAATTAAAAATTGGAAAAAGACGCAAAAATTTATATTGCCGGTCATCGTGGAATGGTAGGCTCTGCGATATTTAGAAAACTAGAGAAAGAGGGTTACACCAATATCATCACGAGAGGCTCAAAAGAGCTTGATTTACGTAGCCAGACAGCTGTAGCCGATTTTTTTGAAGCAGAAAAGCCACAGTTTGTTTTTTTAGCTGCCGCGAAAGTTGGGGGAATCGTTGCAAACAACACCTATCGCGGAGAGTTTTTGTATGATAATCTGATGATTCAAAACAACATCATTCATAACTCTTATTTGCAAGGGGTTGAAAAGTTGATGTTCCTCGGCTCAAGCTGCATTTATCCTAAACTGGCTCCTCAGCCTCTAAAAGAAGAATATCTGCTTACCGGATTATTAGAAGAAACGAACGAGCCTTACGCTATCGCCAAAATTGCCGGGATCAAAATGTGCGAAGCATACCGGGCGCAATACGGCTGCAACTTTATATCTGTAATGCCGACAAATCTCTACGGCTATAACGACAATTATCATCCTGAAAACTCGCACGTATTACCTGCACTCATTCGTAAGTTTCACGAAGCAAAAGTGAACGGTTCGTCTAAGGTAGTGATCTGGGGAACCGGAAGTCCGTTTAGAGAATTTTTATTTGCTGATGATCTTGCTGATGCTTGTTTCTATTTAATGGAAAATTACAATGAACCTGGTTTGGTTAACATCGGCTCGGGTGAAGATATCTCAATAAAAGATCTGGCATTATTAATCAATAAAGTTGTGGGCTTTGAAGGCGATTTGGAATTTGATACTTCCAAACCTGATGGCACGCCAAAGAAATTAATGGATGTATCAAAACTCCGCTCAACAGGTTGGAAGCATAAGGTTGAGTTGGAGGATGGAATAAAAATGGCATATAGAGATTTTTTAGCGAGAAGCCAGGATTAGAGCTCACACCTAAAGGTAGAACAATATGAAATTACTTTCTTTTTTAGCGCTGGCCCTGGCAGTTAATATTTGCATCGCGCAAAAATTAAAATCCCCGGAAACGGGCAAAGCGACTATTGTTTTGACGTATGATGACGCCTTGCAAAGTCAGTTGAAAAATGTAGTTCCAGTATTAAACGGGGCCAAACTTAAAGCAACGTTTTTCTTAGACGGGAGATTTTCCCACGAGCAAATGAAACTATGGAAAGCTGCCGCAAACGCCGGACACGAAATTGCTAACCATTCTCTTTATCATCCTTGTTCCCGACAAACTCTAACCGACCTTCAGCCTCAATATCAAAGCGAGAATTATGATTTAAACTCGATTATTAAAGAAATCGGGATGATGAATAAATTACTTTTCGGTATTGACGGAAGAGTGAACAGGACGTACGCTTTTCCTTGCACAGAGACCTCTGTGGGCGGCAAAGATTACCGGGAAGCACTTAAAAATTCAGGTTTAATTAAATACGCTCGGGGAGGAGGAGATTCAAATGCAGTGATTACCAATATTACAGGTCTTGATTTTTTCAATGTGCCAAGTTGGGGTATTTCAGAGAATACTACTGGTGAGCAGTTGATAGCTTTTGTAAAAAAGGTTATTGCAGAAAATGGAGTAGGGGTTTTAATGTTTCACGGGGTAGGCGGCGATTATCTAAAAGTTTCTGCTGAAGCACATAACCTCTTGATAAAATACTTGCGGCAGCATAAAAAAGAAGTACAAGTGCGTACCTTTGGGGAAGCAATGGAGATTCTTGCCAAGCAAAAGAAGCTTGTCAGTGTCATCCCTTTTTAGCTCGCGCAAACGTTGCTATTTTCATTATATAAATTCACTCGCAACACGCGTGCGGCAGCTAATGCAAAGCCGTTCTAAAAGTCAAAATGTTTTAATATGAGCAGATGTTAACTAGAATTATCTATCCATTAGAATTAAGAGAAAAAGTCAGTTGGAGAGTTATGAAACTTTATCATGATATTCCTGAAAAAGATATTCCGCTAGAATTCAACAGAAATATCAAACTCGATTTGTCAAAAAATGATATTGGACACCAGTCAATAATTTTCAATGGCTTTTATGAATTAGGATTAACTAAGACCATTATTAGACTTGGAAAAATTGGAGGGCTACTAGTAGATGTTGGAGCTAATTATGGGTATTTTTCATGTTTGTGGGCGTCTCAAAATTCTATCAATAAAGTGTTAGCTTTTGAAGCTTCTCCCGCCAATATACAGCCTCTTATTAATAATGTAAATAAAAATGGACTTTCAAAAGCAATCACAATAATTTCCAATGCGGTTGGAAAAGAATATGGCAAATTAAATTTTGATTTGGCAGATGGAACTCAACAGACAGGCTGGGGAGGATTTTCTTTTGAAAATAATTCAACCACAATTGAAGTTGAAGCGGATACGTTAGATAACTATGCGGTCAAGCATAATGTTTCCAAGATTGATGTTCTTAAAATTGATACAGAAGGAGCTGACACGTGGGTGCTTTATGGAGCGGAAAGACTTCTTAAAGAAAAGAAAATCGACAATATTTTTTTTGAGCATAATTCCACGAAAATGATCGATTTGAATATTGGAGAAAGTGAGTCTCAGACTTTTTTAGAGAACCTGGATTACATCGTAGAACAGCATTCGCCCACAGATTTTTATGCATTTCCAAAATCAAGACGTCACTAACACAGGTATTATTAATTAGAGTAGAAGTTTAGGTATTTAGCTTCAATGATAGGCTTAGGGCGTTTCTTACAAATGCCAACACTTGAACCTCCTCTAGTTCCGCCCGGCATGTTTTCCAGAATACCGCAAAAGGCAAAGCTTCATTGAATGGATACCAAACAAAGCTTTGCAGGCAAGATTTATTAAGCTAGGCTTCAACAATTATATGTCAATAAGTCTCACTATCCGGCGGTATCCCATAATCTCTCACAGCCGCAGATCTCTGCGGTTTCCCATTACCCTTAAACATTCCCGAAAATTTATCAAGCAAGCCCGTAAGCTTATCAGAACTCACTTGCTTGGCTGCTTTTTGGGATAAGAAAGTAATAAGCGTTTTTGTAATGAAGCCAGACTTTTTAAACACAAATCCGTTCAGGAGGATGGGTAACAATACTCGCGACAAGTTTGTAAAGATATCCTGTTGCATTAAATCCTGAGTGAAAGATTTTTTTCCGCTATCTGACTTGAAGATTCCAAATAACGCCGACGGACTTTTAAAGCCTTCTTTCAGTGCTTCTTTATCTTTGAACTCTTTGACTTTTAGAAAGTCAATTTCGGCTCTTAATTCTGCTAAACTGCTAAACGACTTTTCCATTATTTCTTCTTATTAAATATCCGTTTCACCATAAAATCGTGCAGGTATTTCTCAACTAACTTATCTTTTATAAAGAACATTATCAGCGCAAGGGAAAGATAAATTAATGCCACTATGCCAAATCCTGCCGCATAAGAATCAAGTCTTTCACCAAGGTAAAGTGCCAGGGTAAATGATGCGAAGAGAAAAGTTAAAAGTCCCATGATGAGTACAAACGAGTCGGTAATAAGATTCGCTGTAACCACGGTAACCTTTTCAAGTAGCGTCAATCTGGTTAATTCAACCTTGGTTGCTATATATTCTTTAAGCAGAGCAATTACATCAGGTGTTGCTTTTTGCTCTTGGGTGTGTGTTTGAGTTTCCGGCATGACAATTTATATTAGGGTTTTACGCCATGTGTTTTATTAGTTGTGGATAGAAGAATCAAAGCCTTCTTTGTTGTAGCGCTCTTTGATTTTATCCAGCACATTTTCTTTGAAATTCGACAGGTTATCAATTTCTTCTGCTGCGCGGTCTTTAATTACGTCACTAAGATTTTTCAGGGCATCATTTAATTTGTCCCTGGTTTCAGAACCATTCTCGGGTGCAAAAAGAACTCCTATTGCTGCTCCTGCAGCCAAACCTGCTAATAATGCTGCAAGAATTTTTGTATTGTCGTTCATAATATTATGTGTTTGAATCTTGTTAACTAGTTTAGTTCTATTAATACAAAGCAAAAATCTAACTGTTTCGATAAAATTTTATTCTTCTTCGGATGATCGTATCTGCTCAAGTCGCTCGGTGGCTAATTTACTTGTCTCGTAAATTCTAACGGTAAGAATAAAATAGGATAAAAGTAAAGGCCCGTAAACAAGACCCATAATACCAAATGCCGGCAATCCAACTACAACTCCAATTATAGTAATAATGGGGTGGATATTGCCAACATGCTTAGCGATAAGGAAGCGTATCACATTATCAATATTGGTAACCAAAACAAAGCTCCAGATTAAAATACCCCACCCGGAAGTTTCATGGCCGTTGGCCAGCTCCAATATTCCAGCAGGAACAAAGACTAAGGCTGCGCCAATTAGTGGCACGAATGAAAGAAAAGTAGATATTACGCCCCAGAAGAGCGCATCTGGAATGTTAAATATGAAAAAACCTAAAGTAACCAATGCCCCTTGCACAACTGCAATAAGCCCCTGGCCCAACACATTTGAATAAGTGGTGTTTTTCATTTCATCAGCAAACTTTAAAGCGTTTTGCTCCCTGAAAGGAGAATATCTTATTAAGCCTTCCTCGAACTTTTTATAATGCCTGAACATGAAATACAAAAGGAAATACATTACTGATACTCCAAGTAGTAAAGATCCTGCGGTACCCAGGAGAGAGGGAAACAAATCGGTAGCATACACGCTAGCTTTGTCCATAGCACTATCAACCAAATTTCGCTGACCGAACGTTTTATAAAAAAAAGTATCAAGCCTTTTCACAAGATATTGTACACGCAACGGGTCATGACGAAACTCATTTACCTTGTTCATCACCATGAGGCACAATACAATGAAGGGTAGTATAATAATGATGAAGGAACTAAATATTACAGCCAGACTTGCGGCAGCTTTTTTCCATTTCCACTTTTGTATAATGTAAAGATACATCGGCCGAAAAATGGTATACATTACAACGGTACTAAGCAAGGTTCCGGCAATGTATCTGAGCGAGTAAATAATCCCCGCTCCAAGAATAATAAGAATGATTAGGAGGATATTATTACGTTGCTTGTAATTGAAAAATGCCATAATATTTGTTCCATAAAAGCTGTCATACTTTCTTATGGCATAACATGATTTGCTTAGAAATGTTAGAACTTAAGAAGTATTGTGCTGAAGAGGTAAAGTTACACTAAATATTGTACCTGTACCGGGCTCACTTTTTACAGTAATCCTTCCGTTATGGGTATCAACAATACGTTGTGCACTGGTTAAGCCTAAGCCCATGGCTTTAATTTTGGTGGTATAAAAGGGTTCGAATATTTTATCAATGTTTTCTGGTAAAATTCCGGGTCCGTTATCTTTAATGTTGATCCGGATACCCCTAACGTGTCTCTCTAATCCAATCTCTACCTTGGCATTTGCTTTATCAACAGCTTCAACGGCATTGATAAGAATGTTTTTTAGCGCAAACTTCAGTTTTACGGCTTCAGCTTTCACAATAACAGATTGCTCGAATGGAACGTAATGGATGTTTACTTCCAGTTCTTGCAGAAGCTCTTCCAGCAACTCTGAGATGAGCAGATTTAAATCAGTTTCAACCAATCTTAGATATGGGGAATCGGTGCTTTGTATCAGTTCGGTTGTAAGCGCATTTATTTTCTCACAATTAGCCTTTATAATATCAGCTAATATTAAAGCTTCCTCGTTATTTAATACGTTCGAAAGTTCGTCTATAGCAAGATTTATGTAGGATAAAGGATTTTGTATTTCGTGGGAAATACTTTTAGCGAAGCGTTCTGTTGCCGCAATTTTGGCAGTTAAAGCAGCATCTTTCTCTTGAGTGATTCGGGATGTTAAATCGTGTATAGTAGAATAGAAACGTTCTTCGTTTCCGTGTTGGGAAACCTGCATAAAAGATGAAATGCTGCAAAACTTCGTCTTTCCGGAAAGAGTGCGCATTTCTACTTCAAATTCTGTTACAGATCCCTGGGAACTTATTTGTTTTAAGTAATCGGATCTGTCGGCCTTTTTCTTGTACAGAGCTTCAACATGCATTTTGGTAAGCTCCGAAAAGGTAGTTTCAAAAAAATTAAGAGCTGCCGGGTTAGCATCAATTATCTGACCCTGTGGATTGGTAATCAACATTGGATCTTTCGATCGCTCGAAGATGATGCGAAACTTATTTTCACTTCTTTTTAATTCCTGAAGTGTTTTATTATGAGCAATAGCATACCGAATTGATCGCTCTAGACTCTGCGCGGTGATGTTATCTTTAATTAAATAATCTGCAGCGCCTAGTTGCATTGCCTCCCGATCGATTTTAAGATCGCCTTTCCCGGTAAGCATAATAATGGGTTCGGTGCAATTAGATTTAATGGCTTCGTTTAGGAGGTCCATGCCCGAGTCTTTCCCTAAACGATAGTCAACCAGGTAAATATCGTAGCGACTTTTCAGCATCGCGTTAATCGCTTCCGAAAAATTGCTGCACCAGGTGACTTCGTAATTGTGATTGTTTGATACTTCCCTTAGAATATCTTTGGTAAGAACAAAATCATCTTCATCATCATCAACTAAAAGAATCTTAACCGTATCCATCTATTTAGTTACTTTGAATCCATCTTGACGATATTGAGGCGGTAATATTAACCAATTCGGTGAATGAGGAGGGTTTAGTATAAAAGCCGGAAGCACCCATACCCAGAACATTTTCTTCCTCTTCTTTAGAGCGAGAAGTTGTTAAAATTACAATAGGAATTTCACTGTATAAGTTGTGAACTTTAAGTTTTGATAGGACGGTTTTACCATCCATTTTGGGCATATTTAAATCTAGTAAAATAAGATCAGGAAGAGTTCTTTCAGAACCATCGTCGAGACTATACAAGTAATCGAGTAGCTCTGCACCATTTTCGAAAAAGACAATCCCGGCAGGCATATTATTTTCAAGGAATGCCTCTTTAATCATTAAACGATCATCAGCATCGTCTTCAGCAATTAATATTAGCTTCTTCTTTCTCATCAATCAACATCTAAGGGTATATAAATATTAAAGAGTGCACCAGATCCCTCAGAACCTTTTGCTTCAATATATCCGGAATGATTTTCAACTATTTTTTTACATACTGCCAGGCCTATCCCTGTGCCCTCATATTCGTTGCGGGTATGAAGACGTTGAAAGAGCGTAAATATTTTTTCTGCATAATCGTTATTAAAACCAATGCCATTATCTTTCAGCTCGATCTTGCAATATCTGATATCCTGGTTGAGTGGCAAAACTTCTGTGGCAAAGTCTATACCATTTACATTTTCGATCTGGATTTTAATTTCAGGGTTAACGTCATCTTTGGTAAACTTCAAAGAATTACTGATTAAGTTCTGAAATAATTGCCTCATTTGCGAAGGTATTACTTTAAGAGCTTGATTTCCTAAAACTTCAATCCGGGCATTTTTCTTGTCAATAGTAAATTCTAAATCTACCATAACGCCTTTCATTATTTCAAGCAGATCAACCTTTTTAAAATCTTCGTTCGGACGACTTATTCTTGAGAAGGTAAGTAAATCATCAATCAGCGTCTGCATTCTTTCAGAAGCATTTTGCATGCGGTTGATGTAGTCAATTCCATCGCTCGGCAGCTGGTTTCCGTATTTGCTTTGAAGCCTGTCGCCAAATGCACGAATTTTTCTCAACGGTTCCTGCAAATCGTGCGATGCAACGTAAGCAAATTGTTCGAGTTCACTATTCGATCTGTTTAACTCCGAAACCTTACTTTCAAGACTTTGCTGAGCCTTTTTAATATCAGTAATATCATGCATTACGATCATCACACCAAAAATTTCGCTTGATGTTGAACTGTAAACAGGGTTATAAGTTATTTTAAAGGTCTTACCATTTATAATCTGATCATATCGATTCTCATTTCCTTCGAGCGCCGCCTCGTAAAATGATAATGCGCGTTCGCAATCTTCGCCAAACATGGCCTCGATAGTTATACCCTGGCTTAAATTTCCTGATGGATCAATTTTAGAAATTGCTGGTCCCTCAGAGAGAATTAATTCACGCTTCCTATCGAAGAGAAAAACCGCACTGTCGGGTACATTTTTAGCAATAGTACGATAAATACTTTCGCTCTTGTCAAGCTGTAAAGTTGTGTTTTTAAGTTCTGTGATATCTTGCGTATTACCTACAACCTGATATTCATTTTCCAGGTAATCAACTTTATATTTTCCGTTTAACAGGAGATGCCTCACATCGCCGTTAGGCTTAACAATTCTATATTCTAACGAGAATGGGTAACGGGTGATTTTAGATTTTTCCAGCGTATCAAAGAAAGTGCTACTGTCTTCCGGGTGGAGAATAGTTGCGTAATATCCGAGGTCAATTTTGTTCTGGCTCGGAAGTAAACCATGGATTCTAAATAGTTCATCAGACCAGAAAAAAGAATTTTCATCGATGAACCATTCCCAGCTTCCATTATGAGATATCGCTTCCGCTTCGCGTAATAATGCTTCACTTTGGGTAAGCTTTTGCGAGGCTTCATGAAGATTTGTGATGTCGAGCAAAGTGCTTATAAGCTTCTTATCCTGGCCAACATAATTTCCTTGCGCAAGTACATATCTAACATCGCCATTAGCACGCTGTATCTGGTATTCAATATTATAGGAAGTATTATTCCTAACGGCTGAAGATAGTTCCCTCTTTACTTTTTCACGATATTGTGGTGAAATAATGTCTTCCTGAAGGCGGATTGAAGGTGAAACTTTTGCGGGGTCGTATCCAAAAATATTATAAGCCTCGTCTGACCATTTAACTGATCCGGTAAGTGTATCAAATTCCCAGCTGCCCAGGTGCGCAATGCTTTCGGCGGTTGCAAGCAATTCTTCTCTTCGTTCCAGATCTTTTTGAATCAGTACCCGTTCCCTGATCTCGTTATCTAACCTGGAAATGATGTTCTTTTCTTTACGGCTGGTATCAATATAATTCATACTTATTCCCAATAGGGGGATAAGATAATTGATGAAGCGTAAAAAATAAGCAGCGTTGAAAAAGCTATCATACGGCTGCTGATAAATGGCCATAAAAACTTGCGCAAATGCTGCCGGAATAATGCTTAAAACCATTATCCGTGTAAACAATGACGGGAACCGAATGAGAAAATAAGGCAGCAACCAAAATGCCTGTATCAGGTAAATAACTAAAATAACCAGCTCAAAAGGATGGGTAATAAAGTCGTTTTGATTTACAAGTACATCAATTTGCTTGGGATGAAATGTGACAGGTATTACTATTGCTAGTATTAATAAAAAGATAATCAGTAAGCCTGAAAGTGCACGACGTTTTTGTTCAAGGCTGCGGATATTCTTTTTATCAATGGATATAAAGTACCAAACGCTTCCTGTTAAAAGTAATGTATGAAGCAAACGACTAATAAACCATTTGAGATAAACGTCGTTAGCCGAATTGAATGAAAAGCTTATAAAGTTGTTTTCGAGCAGGAGGAAGAATGCTTCATAAAGTGCTACACAAATTAATGCACCGCCTACAATCGGCGTTGAAATATCTTTTTTTACTACAAAATCTACAAAAGAAAGCGCGCAGGTAATTATCGCTGCAGCGATACCAAATATGAGCCAGATATTGTAGAGCAAATATTGTGTAGACCAATGGTCGGAATTTACTTGTAAAGGTTTTGCATAGAGATCGCCTGAAAACAGCTGTGGTATAACAAAGACGATAGGAAGGATACAAACGCCAAATACCGTCCAGATAAACTGCGGCGGTAAGTTAAATTTGTTTTTGAAATTTTTGTCGAAGAGTAAGCGGCTAATCACGATGGTACCTCTTATTCAAGGTTAATAGCTTTCATTTTGTTATACAGTGTTTTCCGATCGATATTTAAAATTTTAGCTGCTTTCGTTTTATTGAAATTCACTTCTTTTAATACTTTGATAATAGTTTCGTACTCTGCTTCATGCGCAGCATTTTTCAAATCTCTGCTATTTTCTTTTACCTGTAAATTGCCTACAGCCGTTTCTATCGCCGTAACTTTTGCAAAGGTGGATATTTCTAACGGTAATGCTTTAAGTTGAATAAGATTTGCTTCGGTTAAAAGCGTTGCACGCCGGATTACGTTTTTTAATTCGCGCACATTTCCAGGCCAGTTATACGTTAAAAGGCAATCGATTACCTCTTGCGAAAAGCCTTCAACATGGCGATTTAACTCTTTATTAGCAATGTCTAAGAAGGTTTTGGCAAAGGTCAAAATATCTTTGTCGCGTTTTCTGAGCGGTGGAAGATGGATACTGAATTCGTTAAAGCGGTGATATAAATCTTCCCGGAAACGGCCTTTCTGGATCGCATCACTAAGATTTTCGTTTGTTGCTACGATAATTCTAACATCCAGATCAATCTCTTTAGTGCTCCCAATTCGTTTCACTTTTCTCTCCTGAACAGTTCTTAGCAGCGCAGCCTGAATTTCGTATGAAAGGTTTCCAACCTCGTCTAAAAGTAGGGTGCCGCCGTTTGCCATTTCGAAGTGGCCTATTTTAGTATATAAAGCTCCGGTAAAAGACCCTTTCTCGTGACCGAAAAATTCGCTAGCGGCTAATTCTTTTGTTAACGAACCGCAATCCATAGCAACGAAGGGTTTATCTCTTCTGTTACTTTTCATGTGAACTGCCTTTGCTGCCGATTCCTTCCCTGTTCCGCTTTCACCGGTTAGGATTACGCTATAATTAGTTGGGGCAATAATTTCTATTTGGCGAAGTAATTCTTTTGAAGCACTGCTCTCGCCCGGAATAAATTCGTCTGGTAAGTTTTCGGCGCTTTTTTCTTTTTTTATCGCCACCTGAATGGCTGGATCTTGAGGAAGCGTTTTTGAAAGTACTTCTTGAGTTTCTAAAGCCTTATTAATGGTATTTAAAATTTCATCGGGGTATAAAGGCTTTGTGATATAATCGTAAGCCCCCATTTTGATTAATTCAACGGCAAGTTTGATGTCCGAATATCCGGTAATGATGATAACGCCGGTAGCCGGATAGGAGGCTTTAATCTTCTTGAGCATTTCCCTGCCGTCGGTATCTTCAAGACGAAAATCACAAAGCACAAGATTGTAATTGTCTTTTGCTAAAAGTTCTAAAGCAAAGCTGCCGCTGGTTGAGGTTGCTACTTCGAAACCATTACGAGTAAGGAACTTTGATAATAATAAACCGATGTTTATTTCATCATCAACTATTAAAATTCTTTTCATTAAATAGCCCCTTTTTTGCTAAATGTAGAATTAATTATTTTCATGGGAAAAAAATTCTACGTTTTATCAGTAAGAAGGTTTCCCTTCTTTTATTTATTGAAAATCGGGTGGCCGCTTCTCAAGAAATGCTGAAGTGCCTTCTTTAAAATCGGATGATCCAAAACACTTTGAAAACTCAAGCATTTCGGTTTGAAAACCCTGTTTGTCGGAACTTGAATTTATGGCTCGAATTGCTGCTGATACCGCCATCGGCGAACGGCTTAGTACTTTTTGTAATAATACCCTTGCACTACTTAGAAGGAACTCTAGGGGAACTACCCGATTTACTAAACCGATTTCATATGCAATCCCAGCTTCTATCGAATCACCGGTTAAGATCATTTCAAATGCTTTACCCGAACCGATTAAATGCGGCAGGCGTTGGGTCCCGCCATATCCGGGTATTAAACCCAAAGAAACTTCGGGGAAACCGAGTTGCGCATTTTCTGATGCGATACGAATGTGGCAGGCCAGCGCCAGTTCTAAACCTCCGCCGAGAGCATAACCATTTATAGCCGCAATAACCGGCTTACTACCGTTCTCAATCAGGTTAAATACTTTTGAATGGCCGGTTTCCGCTAAGTTATAACCACCAACTTCATCCAAATCTTTTAATTCTGAAATATCAGCACCAGCTACGAAAGCTTTATTTCCTGCACCGGTTATGATGATTCCGCCAACTTGAGAATCTCTAAACGCACTCGATAATGCGAGATGAAGTTCTTCGAGCGTTTGTATGTTTAAAGCGTTTAGTTTACTTTCCCGATTAATCGTGATGGTGAAGATGTTACTTTCAAGGGATGTAAGTAAGTTTTGATACATAGCTTAGACTTATTATCAGGTATCGTAACTAGAAATTTCTATTAGCTATTGCCCATTCTTTGATATAAGTAGCAATTTCTTTCATCGGAGTTCCTGGGGAAAATAATTTCCCAACCCCCATATCGTACAAAGTCTGCTGGTCCTTTTCAGGGATGATGCCTCCACCGGTAAGTAACACATCAGTCAGTTCCAGCTCTTTCATTAACTGAATAATTTTAGGAAAAACCGTCATGTGAGCGCCCGAAAGAATTGAAACGCCAATGGCATCCACATCTTCCTGTAAAGCCGCATGAACGACCATTTCCGGCGTTTGACGTAAACCGGTATAAAT
>DASVRX010000266.1:0-3482 GCA_036388375.1 Pedobacter sp.
GATTGAATCGTCTGCGCCGACAGGCTTGGAAAAATCCTTGACGGTTACTTTGCTCGGACGCGAAGCAAGCTCGTAAGTGTTGATTTTTTCCAAATCTATCGGCGCAACATTCTCGTAGATTGACATTTTTGTTTTGGCTCAATTATGGAGTTTCTCTTTTGTTATTTTTTGTCTTAACTCACATCTTTCTAATAACATTGTCGTTTCTCTAAAATGTGTAAGAATAGGCTCGTCTACAAATTGAGAAAGTTCTTTAAAATGTGTTCGCCTTTTTTCATAATTATTATGATTTAACTGTTCGCCTTCCCAGAAATATAAAATTTCGTAAGTTTCATTTTTGGGAGTCGGACATATTTTTCGTCTTATATCTTCTTCTTGAATGTTTTGATTTAAATCCTTTAAATATCCCTCATTTGTAAGCCAGTCCGGAACTTCCCTGAGCATTTTTTCAGCTAAAGTATTTTCTAAAAGGAGTCTTGCGCCTTTCTGAGTGCTTTCAAGTCCGACAGCATTTGCCAAAGCTTTATTTTCCGGAAGAAATTTTCGAAAGTTTTGCACAGTTTTTCTTGGATCTTGCGATAACTTTTCACTAACGATTGCTCCTCTTAATAACAAACTCTCATCAATCAAATTAATATACAGTTTTTGGAGTAATACAAGGACAGACTGTAAATCATTTCCCCATATCAAGACACTATCGCTAAACATCTCCACATTAATATTTCCGATATTTTCATCGCAATACCCGCTAAAACATTGAAAAGTTATATTGTAATAACGATTTAGCTTCTGGTAGGCGACCTCTGAACTTAAACGGTAATAATTAGAGATTCCTAATAAATCTCCATAAAAAGTAAACTCTATTTTGCTTTGTTGAGTCATATTTCCAGTCATCATTTTTGGCTTTGCACCAAAAGCCCCGATTTCCACAGGCTTTTGGTGCAACCTTAAACACTTTTAGTGCAAAGTGACTTCTTTCCAATAGTCGGGATTCACGCCAAATTCGTGCATTGATTGAATCAGGCAGACAATATTATGACACAGGATTTTAGCTAACGCCTCATTCGTTTGGCTCGTTTTGTTCTTCGCTCTGAGACTTCCGGAAAACTTAGATTTAATCATACTGAAAGTAGATTCTACGTTTGACCTTTGGTGATAGCGTTCTAAAAACTTTTCCTGATTCAAAGCGTAAAAGTGATAGAGTTTGTTCCAAAGGTCGTTGCCCTCTTTTTTGGTTTCTCTGCTATTTGATTTCCAAGCAATATAAGGATAAGCATTTTTATCCATTGCCGCTTGCAGATTAGCTTTTGACAAGTAAGCTTTATCGGCTGAAATTTCCGAGACTTCAAAGTTTTCCGTAGTGGCTGAAAGTAAAGGCTCAAAATAATTCGTATCGTGTTCGTATTTGTCCGTGACTTTTACTGCCGTGACGACGTTTGTTAGTGTTCCAGTGCAAATATGAACTTTCAGCCAATCTTTTTTAGAAATAAGGCGCGGCTGTTCGTATTTCGCATAGTGCCAAGTGAAACCGTGAGTAGCACTCAAACCGCTTGCGTCAATCGCAAACGTCTTTTCTAATGCGGTCAAAGGCAAACTGCTTTCTTCAATTAACATCTGCAAATAAGGCGTGAGCATATCTTTTTCAAAGTAGCGCAAAACCGAATTAAAATGCGGAACATCGGAGATATAGCCTTTGCCTTTGGCTTCGCTCAAATCGGTAGAAAATCTCCGCGCCGATACGGTTGAAAACACTTTAAAAACACAGGCGAAAATCATATCTTCAAGCGGTAAACGCGGTCTGCCGTTATGCTGTGACGGTTCGCCGATGCCATTGCAGAGAGTAGCAAGGATTTTTTGAAACTCGGATTTTTCGACGGTTTGCGCCGAATTGTATGCTTTCCAATTCTGCCGATAAGTTTTGCGCGTGGCAACGGGTTTCGGCAGTTCGGTAATTTCTTCTTTCGAGAGTTCGCCTAAAAAATCCTGTTCAAAGGAAAATTCGACGGCAAAGATGTGTTTGCACTTTTGGCGACGGATTTCAAAGTCTGGGCAAGTGCATCTTTGCTTGCCTAAATCAACTTTATAGCGATTGCTTTTGCCAGAGGCAGACGGAACAAACCACAGTCCGTTTTCTTCTTTCAGTGTGTAGCGTTTTGCGATTTCAAGACCGCGTGTTGCGCGTGGATTGTTTGACGTTTCCATTATGCCTATCTCCGTTAGTTTCAAGAATTTAACCACCACAAGTATATTACTAAAGGTATATACTAAAGTCAAGCTAAAAACTTACTTGACGGTATATTATTTTAGGTATATAGTGAGAATATGGCAAAGGAAAAAGTCACAATTTGGAAATACACTTGCGAGAGATGCGAGCATAATTGGATTCCACGCGACACGGAAAACGAGCCGCGTGTTTGTCCAAAATGTAAATCTCCGTATTGGAATAAACCGAGAAAAGAAGCTAAAACGGTTGGCAAAAGTTAGATTGTAAGATTGTTTCAACTGTGAAATATAGTTGCAGAAGCCGTTTAAATTTGGTATCGTAAACGCTGAAAAGGTTGGACGCTTGCAACATCCAACCCTTTTAAATCCTGTTGCTTTGAACGGCGAACAGACAGGCTATTTCTGTATCTAAATTTACCTTTTTCGCTGGAAAGTGTCAAGGATAAATTAGCCGCTTTAATACCCGTCTGTTCCTACCAATCAACTAAAGACAAATACATTGAGAAGGGGAAAAAGAAAAATGGCAGATGTTACACAAGCAGGCTCGCGTGAGCGTGTTGCGTTAGACTTAATGAATAGAATTTTTACGACTGAATATGACCCGGGATACAGCGCAAGACCTGAGAATCCGCGTGAATACCTTTTAAAACTATATGAGCAATGCTACAACGTGGTAAACGGCGGTGATGCAGAACTGGCAATTAAATTGTATCCTGCGCCGAAACAATCCTAAAGTCGCTCAAAGTTTTACCTTTAGGCAGTTCGGAACGGATTCTTTGACCATTGACTAAGTGAATTTCAACCGCCTTAGTTTCGGTATCTTTGGAGTCCGTTTCGACTATACAGGCAACTTGCTCAAAGTTCACCAATGCTATTTTTAAATTTAAGATTTGCATAGTTGATGCTTCCGAAAGGCAGTATAACAAACAGTGAACAAAAAGTGAACGCCTGATTTGGAGATTTTAAAATGAGTCCAGATTTAGACCTTGATAAATACGCTGAGAATTTACTAATTGAACAAAACGATGAGGGATTAACCTTACTCAATAAGAACGAGCGCGGCGATTATATTAAAGTGCTTTCGTTTGCGAAGGTAAAATACGAACCGGAATTAGACGAGAAGAATCAGCCGAGCATACACGTAATATGCAACATTCAAGCTTTCCAGCCGATAAACGTAGTTCTACATCAACACATAGATGAGGCGACGTTGCTAGGTCTGGTAGAGAAGCTTCGCGCTCTGCAACCTGATTCTGAGT
>DASVRX010000267.1:0-8631 GCA_036388375.1 Pedobacter sp.
TATTGAATATGGAAACCAACAGTAAGAATAAAGGAGCCTTTGTTCAAGTAGACGTAGACCCGGCTTAATTAAAATGTTTGTCCAAAATTATACTGTATAGTAGCCATGCTCACGGGTTTTAGCAAAAACTCCCATTTTTTGAATGAATCAAAAGTTCTCCTCGGGTCGGGATCGTTGTAAACTCTTTCTTGTTTTTCGTAGCTATAAAGTAAACCAACTCCTGTTTCAACTGCCAACGTAAAATGACTTATCAGGTTCAGTTTTACGCCGAAGCCCGGCGACATCAGGAAGCCATTTTTGAGAGTGGTTACCTGGTAGGGATTAGAATAATTTGCAGTAGTTCCGTTTTTTACGTCGCCCTTAAACCCATATCTTCTATAGCCAAGATCGAAAGCTAGATAAGGTTGCACAATTCCGTAAACGAAGTTTTTTTCGAAACCTATTTTAGTTGAGAAGTCTTTCAATTTGCCATTTGCCCGTTCACATTCTTCGCATTCGTTATTGAAAGACATGTCTTTCTTATAAAAATTGGCGCTTAAGCGATAGCTTATTTGATTATCATTAATCTTTAAAAATACTCCGCTCATGTAAGTGTTTACAAGCCTGTCTGAATTCGTTTGATTCAATATTTTTGGAAACTCTTCAATGCTAAAAGCCTTAACCCCTATCGAATACATAAATAATTGCTGACTGGAACTTTGTGAAGTGGTTAGTTTGATATTGCTTACATCAACCGTATCAATTCTTCTGATTTGAGCTTGAGTAGTAAACGCAAATGCGAGAAGTATTACCAGAAATATTTTCGTTTTTCGAGAAGCGGGCATATTGTAAAAGTAGTAAAAGATTAATTGCATAAACAAATTAATAAAGTCCAATAGAATCTCATTTAATATTGTTTTAGGTGCTTTATCTGTTTGCAAAAAATTATTTTTGCGCTAAGCATGGCGTATAAATTTATTGATAACTATCGTGAGCAGGGAGCCCGAAAAAAACTCGTTTCATTTCTTCGCGCAGAGCGCAAGATTGAAGATGAAGATGTGCTTACGGCGATAGGGAAGGTGCCCCGCCACTATTTTTTTGATGAAACTTTCTGGAATCAAGCCTACCGGGATATTGCTTTCCCGATAGGTGAGGGTCAAACGATCTCTCAGCCTTACACGGTTGCTTACCAAACACAATTGCTTCACGTAAAGTCGGGAGATAAGGTTTTGGAAATTGGAACCGGGTCCGGATATCAGACTTGTGTGCTGCTGGAACTAAAAGCACAAGTTTTTACAATAGAACGCCAGGAGAAGTTGTATGAAAAAGCGAAGCTTTTTCTTGGAAAGATGAATTATAAACCTGCTTTCTTTTGTGGAGATGGTTCTATGGGGATTGCTGAACACGCGCCCTACGATAAAATTATCGTGACTGCCGGTGCGCCTTTTGTGCCAGAAACGTTGTTAAAGCAGCTCAAAATCGGAGGCACTTGCGTTATCCCGGTAGGCGACGAGAAGTCTCAGAAAATGATCACAGTCATCCGTGTAAGCGAAAACGATTATGATAGGATTGAGTTGGATACTTTTAGATTTGTGCCCTTGGTGGGGGATAAGGCGTGGTAAGTGTTGTGTGATTTGTCATCTCGACGATAGGGAGAGATATCTTTAAATAGCTTTAGATTTCTCTCTGCGTTCAAAATGGCAACTGCTTAAAATAAACTTGAGAGAATAAACGCCTATTTAACTTTTTAGTACCCTGCTCAACTCAATCTTATTCTCACGATCTTTGATTGTATCGCGTTTATCGAAAAGCTTTTTCCCTTGCGCCATGCCGATTTCGAGCTTAGCAAATCCACGATCGCTGATGAATAAATGAAGCGGAACGATTGTGAAGCCTTTTTCTTCACCTTTCTCTTTAAGCTTTTTTAGTTCTTTTTTATTTAGCAGTAATGCCCGGTCGCGTTTTTGTTCATGGTTGTAAAACGACCCGTGCGAATACTCGGCAATATGCATGTTTCTAACATACAGCTTGTCATTTAAGAAAGTGCAGAAGGCATCGTTAATATTAACTTTTCCTTCCCGGATAGATTTTATCTCCGTTCCCAGGAGCTGTAAACCGGCCGTGAAAGTTTCCAGAATATAGTATTCGAAATAAGCTTTTTTATTCTTGATGTGGAGGTCGTTCTTCATTTGTTTTGAAATCTTCAGTTGATCGGATGACTCATTCATCCAATTATTCAGGTAATAAACGTTAAACGATTAGGATGTTTTCAGCAAATTTTTGGGATACCACGATGGTTGCATTGTTGATCAATATTTCCATCGAACCATCAAAATCTTGTCGCGATAACACTTTAATCGATGTATCAATCCCTAAATTTAACTGGCTTACGTATCTTAAAAATGCAGCTGTATTATCTTTCACCGCGACCATTTTGCAGCTGGTACCTGTCTCTGCTTCAGAAAGAGTTTTTTTAAACGATTGTTTCACCTCTCCTTTAGCGTTTGGTATGGAATCCCCGTGAGGGTCAAATTCAGGGAAACCTAAAAATTTGTCGAGTTTATCTACCAGCTTAGGCGAATGGATATGTTCTAGTTGTTCGGCAACTTCATGCACTTCATCCCAGGTAAAATCCAGTTTTTCATATAAGAAAGTTTCCCAAAGCCGATGCTTGCGCACAATCTCAAGTGCTTTCTTTCTTCCTTCGCCCGAAAGGGAGATTTTGCCGTATTTTACATAATCGATAAGCTCCTTCTCTTTGAGCTTTTTCAGCATATCGGTTGCGGTGGCCGGTTTTACACCGAGATAAAAAGCAAGTTCGTTTGTTCCTGCCTCTACCTTGTCTTCCACTTCACTGGTTAAATGAAGTAAGGCTTTTAAGTAGTTTTCCTCCGTAAACGATAACATGGCGTAAATTAAATAAAATCTGCTATCGAATTATTAAAACCGGGATATTGACTTTATGCCTAACAGAATCCAGGGTGGTTCCAAATATCCAGTCGCTAATGCCTTTATGACCGTGGGCTCCCATTACCAATAAGTCGAGCTTGTTTTTGTTTGAAAGTTCAGCGATTGCAATCGCCGTATTTCCATAGCCGATTAGTATTTCTGTATGGTATCCTAAATCCTCTAAATTAAGCTGATATTTTTGAAGATTATCCGTATCGCTTTGCGTTTCATAATCCATTACTCGTTCCCCATGATACCTTGCGCCGGCTGTTTCCACGATATGGATAAGGTAGTAGTTCGCCGATTTTCCACCTTGAATTAAAGCATGCGTGATGGTGTTCCTGTCATTCTTAGAAAAATCTACGGGTATACCGATATTTGAATAGGAAACGTTTTCAACTTCGCCGATTTCTAGTGCCTGCCCGTGTGGTAAATTGGAGGGCTTAAGAACAGCATGTTTGAACACAGGTGCCAACAATACATACAACAATAAAATGGCGATTGCCAAAGCCGCAGGTAAGACAAATGCATAAATCCACCAGGCATTATTTGTTGTAGCCAGGAATCCCAAAATTTCTTCGTAAACCAGCTTCACATTTAATCCCACAATGATAAAGGCACTTATCCACGCAAGTGTTTTTACCCATGGTTTGATCGCAAAATCAGCCATAAGTTTTTTGTCAGAAGTGAAATGTATCAATGGAATTATGGCAAATCCTAATTGTAAACTCAAAACTACCTGACTCAATACAAGCAGTTCTCCTAACGAATCTTCACCATAATAAATAATGGTAAAAAATGCCGGTGCAATAGCCAGAAGTCTGGTTATAGAACGGCGAAGCCAGGGAGCAATGCGTAGATTCAAATGGCCTTCCATTACAATCTGGCCAGCCAGAGTTCCGGTAATGGTAGAGCTTTGCCCCGAAGCAATTAAAGCAATTGCAAACAACGTAGGAGCAAGCGATCCGAAAATATCTTCGAGTAATTTATACGCGTCCTGAATCTCAGCAACTTCAAAAAAACCATTTTTATAAAACGCCGTGGCTGCCAAAATTAGGATCGAGGCATTTACAAAAAAGGCCAGATTGAGAGCGATTGTCGTATCGATTAAATTGAACTTTAATGCCTCCTGAATACCTTTTTTACTTTTCTCGATCTTCCTGGTTTGCACCAGCGATGAATGCAGATACAGGTTGTGCGGCATAACCGTAGCGCCAATTATACCAATAGCGATATATAAAGCGTTGCCGCTTAAGAATGAGGGTTTTAGTCCGCGAGCAACTTCCACTATTGAAGGCTGTACAATCAGCATTTCGACCAGAAACGATACGCCGACAATAAATACCATTGAAACAATAAATGCCTCCATCATTCGCATGCCTTTGTTGAGAAGGAAGAGCAATAAAAAAGTGTCCAGGATGGTGATTGAAATCCCCCAGATCAATGGCATTCCAAACAGTAAATTTAGCCCGATTGCCATACCGATTATTTCGGCAAGATCACAGGCAATAATGGCGATTTGTGCCAATATATACAGCGGAAAATTAACCCAGGCAGGGTAAGCATTTCTCGAGGCCTGTGCAAGATCTAAGCCTTTTACAATCCCCAGCCTTGCACTTAACGATTGCAGCAGCAAAGCAATGAGGTTCGACATTAGCAAGATCCAAAGCAGCCTATACCCAAACTGGCTACCGCCCGCAAGATCTGTAGCCCAATTGCCAGGGTCCATGTAACCCACACTAACAAGATATGCCGGGCCTATAAAAGCAAAAAGTTTTCTCCATCCGGTTTTGCCGGATGTTTTAACTGAAGAATGAACTTCCTCAAGTGATTCACTGTACTTGCTTTCGGCCATAGAAAAATGTTTTGTAAATCTAAGAAATAAATTAGGTTAGTCTAAAAATTAAATAGTTGTGAAATTGTTTTAATTCAGCATATTTATCATATCATGGCGTTTGAACCCGATAAAATAGATTTACAGATTTTACAAATTCTCCAGGAAAATGGAAGGATTACGAATTTACAATTGTCGCATGAAATAGGTTTGTCGCCTGCGCCAACTTTAGAACGTGTACGTAAACTGGAAAATGCTGATTTTATTAAGAGTTACCATGCGGTAGTTGATGAAGAATTACTGGGTTTGGGGATAAAGACTTTTATTCAGGTTCAACTGGATTTTCATCAGGATAACGCTATCCAGACTTTTGTAAATGAAGTGAAGAAAATTAAGGAAATCACAGAATGTCATCATGTCACCAGTGGATGTGACTTTATACTGAAGGTATTTGTGAAGGATATTAGGGCATATGAGAAGCTAATAATGCAAAAGATTAGTCGAATTAGCGTTATTAAAACTTTTCAGTCGATGATGATACTTTCGACCAGTAAAAATGAGGCTGTGTTGCCTAGAGAGTATTAGTTGGGGCAATTCATGAATTGCCCTTACATATATGAAGAAAGTGATCGGATGACTTTAAGTCATCCGATCACTTATATTGGGGGTAACAACGTTATACTACATATACGAACTTGAGATATTTGTAATTTTCCAACCTTTAGAAGTATTGCTCATGCTTACTAAATCTACTTTAGTAAAGCCTTCATATTTCATCGAAACTCTTACAATAGATTGGTTTGCAGTTTGTTCAAGTACAGTGTAATCTGTCACGCAGTTTTGTTCCACATCTTTTGTATGTGAAAGTTGTGTCAGGATATCAGTTTTTCCGAAATTTTTGATTTCCATCCCTCTGGTGATGGTATATTTAACATCGTAATCCAGTATGTTGGCAATGTCTTTTACTTTGCCGTAGCTTGTGGCATCTATATAAGTTTGGATAGTGTAATTCATTTTTAGTCTTTCGCTTTTTAAATCATTTGCCGCGAAAGAATTAAAAGAAAGAAACATAATTAAGGCTGCTGTTAATGTTTGTAAAGTTTTCATGTCTGGAAATTTTGAGTTAAGTAATTTCTGTTTGTTGACTCAAAAGTAGGGTGCCGATGCAGGGCAGACAATCAGTATTAGGTTAGCGAAAGGAACTTCTCGGCGAATGGCAGATCTGAAACGGTGAAATCTTTTGGGTAAATATTTACCGCTCAATAAAGGATAGAAAGAACGGTCAAGCAGTGCTTAGTCAATTTGCCAATCGATTTTTTCTTTACCGCTGTTCTCTAAAATTTGGTTCGTTATTGAGAAATGCTTACAGCCAATAAAACCTTGAGCTAGCGGGGAGGGGTGAGGTGCATTAAGAATATGATGCCTCGAAGAATCAATGAAGGCTGTTTTGGATTGTGCATATTTCCCCCAGAGCAGAAATATGATATCCTCGCGGTTTTCCGACAATACCTTGATCGCCTGATCAGTAAATTCCTCCCACCCTTTTTTCTGGTGAGAACCCGCTTCACCTGCGCGTACGGTTAACGTTGCATTTAAAAGCAGAACACCTTCATCAGCCCATTTCGTTAATTCTCCGTGGGGCGGGGTTTTGAAGCCGGAGATGTCATTGGATAATTCTTTATAAATATTTCTTAATGAAGGAGGAGTTGAAATTCCTTTCTGTACTGAAAAAGCAAGCCCATGAGCTTGATTAGCACCGTGATACGGGTCCTGCCCGATGATGACAGCTTTTACCTTATCAAACGGAGTATGATTAAATGCATTGAAGATTAAGTTGCCGGGTGGAAAGATTTGTTTTCCTTCCTGCTTCTCCTTTTGCAGAAAAGACCTGAGCTTTTTCATGTATTCTTTCTCAAATTCTTCCCCTAGCACATTATTCCACGACTCTTCTAATTGCACTGCCATATTATTTAGGTTTTTGTTTGTTTAGCCGCTAAATAAGCGGATATTTGCAGCACAAATTAAGATAAAATAATGCCAAACTTTATTCGGTTAATCGTAGCGTTTGCTTTCCTTGGATCGGCCATTGCACTAATCTTCTTTGGTTACTGGGGCTGGGGAATCTTATTGATTTTCCTTGCACTATTGGTAGCCGTTACATTTTTCTTCAACGAAAAAATGCTCATCGCACAGTTCTTTCTCCGTAAAGAAAATATGGATAAAGCCGAAGAATGGCTTAGAAAGATAAAAAATTATGAAAAGGAGTTAATTCAGGCTCAGCATGGCTATTACCACTTATTGATAGGCTTAATCGAATCGCGTAAAGCGCCATTACAATCAGAAAAATATTTCAAAAAGGCTTTGGCTTTGGGTATGACTATGGAGCATAATATTGCGCTGGCTAAACTCAGCCTTGCGGGAATAGCGATGTCTAAACGCAACAAACGCGAAGCGACAATGTATTTACAGGAAGCAAAAAAAGCAGATAAAAACACACTACTGGCCGAGCAGATCAAAATGATGCAGGGCCAAATGGTTCAGTTGGATAAAACGGTGATGCAAAGAGGCGGCGGTGGTGGCGGCTATCGGGGGAGATAATTTCTCCCATCTTATCAAATTACGATGTTAGAATTAAGGCCAGTCTGTGAGAACTGTAACAAAACCTTACCAAATGAAAGCGTAGAAGCGATGATTTGCACGTTCGAGTGCACGTTCTGTAGCGACTGTGTGAACAATATCCTAAGCAATGTTTGTCCCAATTGCGGAGGTGGTTTTGAAAAGCGCCCGATCAGGCCAAAAGACAAGTTGATAAAGTATCCTCAGCAAACTCAGGAATATCACCAGCCGGTTGATGTAGGCAAATTTCAAGAGCTTCTTACCATAAACAGAAACGTTGATCCAAGCGAACGATAATTCCGCTCATCATCACGTTGATAAAGCCTACTTTTCGTCTAAACGACTGAAGTAAGAGCTTCGTTCAAAGCTTGCGTTTCTGCTGATCAGGTCTTCCTCCGCATCCACACTTTTGAAAGAAGAGAATAGAAGTTCAGTTTGAATTCTTTTAAGTAGCCCATTAATAAACTCCAGGTCGAAACTCTCTTTATTTAATTTTATCAGATATTCGTTTTCGGTGATTTCAATTGCAGAAATGTTCATAGCATATGTTTGATGCTATAAAATTAGTTTAGAGATATAAACAAATTATATCCACAGATTTAAGATTTTGTTAATAATTTCTTTTCTATGTTGTGTTTTAGCTGCGAGGATGGAATTGTATGATCGTATCTCGCAGGTAGTCCCGATCTAAATGAGTGTAAATTTCGGTAGTAGTAATACTCTCATGGCCCAGCATTTCTTGTACAGCACGTAAATCTGCGCCTCCTTCTATCAAATGTGTTGCGAAAGAATGTCGGAAGGTATGCGGACTGATACTTTTTTTTAGGCCAATTTTTTCTGCAAGCTCTTTGATGATGATAAAAATCATCACGCGGCTTAAAGGTGCCCCCCGGCGGTTAAGAAATACAAAATCCAGGTTTCCCTGTTTAATATCAACATGAACCCGGTGTTCATGTATATAAATCTGAAGGTATTTGATCGCTTCTGCACCTATAGGAACAAGCCGTTCTTTATCACCTTTACCGGTTACTTTTATAAAATCGATGTTGAGGTAAAGATTGGATATTTTCAAGTTAATCAGTTCCGAAACCCGGAGGCCGCAGCCATATAAAACTTCAAGCATCGTCTTATTTCGCATTCCTTCAGGTTTCGAAAGATCAATCGCAGCTATGAGATTGTTGATATCGATAATGCTTAATGTGTCAGGCAACTTCCGCGAAAGCCTGGGACTTTCGATTAAAGCAACCGGATCT
>DASVRX010000268.1:0-3779 GCA_036388375.1 Pedobacter sp.
CGGTACCACTAGTTATTTTGAGAACTGTATTATCTAGCTTCGCTCAAGTATTTATGCTTTTACCTTACGTGCTTATATCACTTTGCTACTTCAGTCTGGTTGAAGGTAAAGATGGAGAAGGCTTAATGGACAGAGTTAATAACATCGGGAATAACGGACCAGACTCCAATCTACCTGAGGAGCAATATTAATCATGTCGGGGTTAAAGTGGTTTATCTTTGTACTGATCTTTATCTGTTTTGAGTCTCTCGCTCAACGCAAAAAGGTCGTTAGATTAGATAATTCTTCTCTTACTATTCGTAGTTTTAATAAAGCTGCCCTTAAAGAATATAAAGCCAATAAAGAATTTATTTATACTGAAAAATCGCCAGACCTTTCGCCATCCGTTTGGGATCGTTTTTGGATCTGGTTTTGGAGTCTATTTAAAAACGCTGTCTCAAATTCAAATGCTGGTGGATTCTTTAAAATCTTCTCTATTATCTTAGGTTCGCTTACTGTGATCTTCTTAATCGTAAAACTTACCGGAATGGATGCCGGATACTTGCTGACAGGAAAATCCCGGCAAATCGATCTTCCATATAACGAGACGCTAGAGAACATACACGAAATATCTTTCGATGAAGAAATTGAGAATGCGATCAACAAGAAAGATTACCGGCTGGCTGTAAGGCTCCTTTATCTAAAGTCTTTAAAAAGATTAAGCGATACCGGCCGGATTATCTGGGTTCCTAATAAAACGAATTCAACCTACATAAATGAACTAAAAAGCCCTGATGTTAAGGAACGCTTCAAACTGCTAACTAATAAGTTTGAATATGTTTGGTATGGTGGG
The DNA here is from genome assembly GCA_036388375.1 of Pedobacter sp. Taxonomy (GTDB): domain Bacteria; phylum Bacteroidota; class Bacteroidia; order Sphingobacteriales; family Sphingobacteriaceae; genus Paradesertivirga. Next base: position 833 of record DASVRX010000268.1, read on the forward strand.
AGTGATATGGATTATATGCTGTTTGAAAAAATCAATCAATCTTTCAAAGAATTTAACTTGAATGTTCGATGAAGGACTTAAAGATCTATTCATTGATTGCTTTTGTTTTTCTATGCTTTTACCTCGTTGCACAATACAATAAACCTAAGCCTGTAAGCTGGAAACCCACTTTCTCAAAAAAAGATAAAATCCCTTATGGTTCTTTTATTTTGTTTAATCGGTTAAATGATCTTTTTCCTAATTCTGTAGTCAGAGCTAATCGCGAAAGCCCATATTTAACACTAACAGAGGGAAATCATGCGCCGGGAAATTATCTGCTTATTGCTCAAAAAATAAAGATTGATGAATACGATTTTAGGGAGTTAGAAAAGTACATGCGAAAGGGTAATAATGTGTTGATAGCTGGCTTTGACTTAAGTTCCTATCTAACCGACAGCCTTAAATTAAACATCAACTCCGAACGAAAAGCAAATGAGAATTTAAAGACACCCATTCGATTTATAAATCCAGTATTGAAATCTGCCCATCCATATCTTTTTGAAAAAGGCATTGGTGACCAATACTTTAGCAGCTTTGATTCGTCCAAAGCGGTGATACTAGGCACCAATAATCTTAATCATGCAAATTTTATTAAATATCAGTATGGTGAAGGTGCTTTGTATTTAGTTGCCAGCCCAATGTTTTTCACAAATTACGGTATGCTCCAAAAAGATGGGGCAGAATATGTATCGAAAGTCTTGTCACATCTGCCGGTAAAACAAGAAATAATTTGGGATGAGTTTTCAACACTCGGTCCCATAGATACAGAAAAATCACCATTACGAGTTATCTTAAGCATCTCTCCGTTGAAATGGGCTTATATGATTTCTATTTTCGCGCTGATGTTATTTGTTGTGTACGAAATGAAACGAAGGCAGCGAATAATTCCCATTATTGAACCGTTGAAAAACACTTCAGCTGAATTCGTTAAAGTAGTTGGACAGCTATATTATCAGAAGCGAAACAATTTAAACATTGCACAGAAAAAGATTTCTTATTTCTTAGAAGAGATCCGTTCGCGGTATGCAATTAAAACTACTGTGCTAGACGAAGATTTTGAAAAGCTTCTTACTACCAAATCTGCAATTAAAAACGAGCTAGTTCGAACCTTGGTCTCGCAAATCCTGCAAATCTCAAATTCAAAATCAATTTCAGATCATGAGCTAATTGCTCTAAATAAAAATATTGAACAATTTCATCAACAATCCAGAGCTTAATGGAAGAACAGCCTTTTAACAATAGAATTGATCTTACGCAACTTAGTAACTCGGTAGAAGCGATACGCACCTCTCTGGGAAAAGTCATCATTGGTCAAAGTGAAATGATCGACTTTATGATCGCCGGAATTTTGGCAGACGGCCATATTTTAATTGAAGGAGTACCTGGAGTTGCCAAAACGCTTACAGCAAAATTAATTGCGAAATGCGTTGATGCTAAGTTTTCCCGTATTCAATTCACTCCCGACCTGATGCCTTCTGACGTTTTGGGAACATCTGTTTTTAATCCGGGCGGTGCTAACTTTGAGTTTAAGAAAGGGCCTGTTTTCGGAAATATTATTCTGATAGATGAGATTAATCGTGCCCCGGCAAAAACACAATCAGCTTTATTTGAGGTGATGGAAGAACGCCAGGTAACGATGGACGGTAAGACTTACAATATGGAAGAACCGTTTATGGTTTTGGCAACCCAAAACCCCATAGAACAGGAAGGCACCTACCGTTTGCCTGAAGCTCAATTGGATCGTTTCTTATATAAGGTTGAGGTGAATTATCCTTCACTCGAAGAAGAAACGGCAATTCTGGTGCAACAACATCAGCAAAAAACCAGCGACAAAATAAAGGAAATTAATGCGGTGCTATCGGTTAACGAAATACTCATGCTCCGTGATCAGGTTCGAAATTTATATGTAAAACCTGAACTATTACAATTTGCTGCACGAATCATTTGTGATACGAGAAGCAGCAAGTCGTTATTCCTGGGAGCATCGCCGAGAGCATCACTTGCAGTTATAAATAGCTCTAAAGCGTTAGCTGCTATGCAGGGTCGTGATTTTGTTACACCTGAAGATATTATCCGCTCAATTTTTCCAGTACTTCGACATCGAATAATGCTCACGCCAGATAAAGAGATGGAAGGCATTTCTCCGGATGAAGTATTACAACAGATTATAGATAAAATAGAAGTTCCCCGATAATTTACTTTAAGCTTTTGACCGACTTAATTAGGAAATACTACAGAGACCTTTTCCTGGCGAATAGATTATTTGCCGGGATTTCCATGGTCGTATTTCTGTTTATCCTTTCGTTCTTTTTCCCCTGGTTAGGAGAAATTCCATTGATATCATTTTTCGCAATACTGTTACTGCTGGCATTAGACCTCTTTCTATTATATAGAACCGATAATGGTATTTTTGTTAGGCGTAGCGCCCCAGAGCGGCTTAGCAATGGCGACGACAATAAAATTGATCTTCATGTTGAAAACAACTATGCATTTTCTGTTCACGTTGAAATTATTGATGAAATTCCACACCAATTTCAGAGAAGGGATGTTTGTTTTCACATTTCTTTACAAAGTCTGCAGCACAAAATAATCGACTATTATTTAAAACCCCTTAAACGTGGCGAATATAGTTTTGGAGATATTCATACCTATGTTCGGTCACCATTGGCATTAATTAAACGCCGTTACACTTTTGAACAGCAGCAATTATTACCAGTTTACCCCTCCTTTATTCAGATGCGTAAGTATGAACTCATGGCTATCTCAAATACGCTGGTTGAAAGTGGGATTAAAAAAATTCGCAGACTGGGCCATAGTATGGAGTTTGAGCAAATAAAGAGCTATGTTCCGGGAGATGACTTTCGGACGATTAACTGGAAAGTTAGTGCGCGTCGCGGAGACTTAATGG
>DASVRX010000269.1:0-17276 GCA_036388375.1 Pedobacter sp.
AGTTCGGTTCTTCTAAATATGGCCTTAACCGCACATTTAAAGTAATGGCGGATTTAGTAACCATGGTTTTCCTGCGGAAATATTTGCAAAAGCCCATGCATTTATTTGGTCCGCTTGGTTTTATTGCATTTGCTTTAGGAGCTTTAATTAATGTTTATCTCCTCATCTTAAAGCTTGCCGGGCATGATATTGGTGGCAAACCATTATTGATTTTAGGTCTTATATTTCTTTTAGGCGGAATTCAGCTTATCACAATCGGCATATTGGCAGAAATTAGCATGCGGACTTACTTTGAAGGAACCAACAAAAAAACATACCAGGTACGAAGAATTGTTAAAGGAAATGAAGAAACTCTGGAAAGTCGTTAAAACTCCCCTAAAGATTATAATTACCATTGTTCTCATTTACATCGTTTTTCAAAAAATCGATTTTAATGAGATTAAGAGGTTGTATTTAACAAGTAACTTGTTCTTTATTTTTCTCGCTTTGTTGGCTTACTTTTCTTCTCAGATCGTTTCCTCCTGGAGATTACTAAGCTTTCTGAAATCAATTGGAATTAACCTAACCTTTAAATTTAATTTTAAGCTTTACTTGTTAGGATTGTTCTACAATATTTATGGGGGCATCGGTGGCGACGGTTATAAAATCTACCTCCTTAGAAAGCGCTTCCAGAAACCTACCAGAAAAATCATCTTTGCGATTTTATTAGACAGAGTAAGCGGGCTTTGGGCTATAGGCTTTCTTTTTGCAGCCCTCATTCTGATGATTCCAAGGATAGAAATTCCATGGTTTGTTATCATTCCAACATTAATAACCGGTACATTTATTTATTACCTGATCCTGCAAAAGTTCTTTGAAAGTTACAATCGTAATTTTGTGAAAGCACATTTGAAAGCCATTGTTGTACAAACATTACAGTTGTTATGTGTGATGTGTATACTGTTATCGCAGGATTTTACCGGCAAATTTTCACCCTATCTTTTCAGCTTTTTGGTATCATCAATAGCCGCTGTCATTCCGATAGGTGCGTTTGGTTTTGGAACCCGGGAATACGTGATGGTGCACATCTCAGAAGTATTTGATATGGTGCAGAGTCTGGCTGTATTTGTAACCTTTACCTTTTCTATTTTATCAACCCTTGTTGCCTTATCAGGACTTTGGTTTGTATATCGAACCAAAGAGTTTGAGCCCTTACCAACCGAAGAAGAAGCAGAAACTTTCGAATCTGAAGCTGATGAATCTATTGGAGAGGATGATGCTAGGTCTGTTTAAACCAGTTGTGAAATTCCTTTAAGCCCTCACTTAACTCGGTACCGGGATGATAATTTAACAGTGCCTGCGCTTTCGATATGTCTGCAAATGTACGTGGTACGTCTCCAGGCTGCTCCGGAAGGCGGTCAATAATTGCTTTCTTACCGCAAACCGTTTCGACTGCTTCGATCAGTTGGTTTAATGAGATCGTTTTATGGTTGCCCAGATTTATAATTTCGAAATTAGTTTTGTCATAATCTATTGCCGCAATCACACCTTTTATCGTATCCCCAACATAAGTGTAATCTCTATTTGTGGTGCCATCTCCGTAAACGGGGATTGGTTCGTCTTTCAAAATAGATTTAAAGAATTTATGTATAGCAAGATCAGGGCGTTGCGCCGGTCCGTAAACGGTGAAAAAACGCAGGGCAATAAACCGGATTCCATATAATTTGCTGTACACATGCCCCAGCATTTCGCCTGATAATTTGGTTGAAGCATATGGGCTAATCGGTAAAAGTTTTTCTTCTTCCGTCCATGGCACATTTTCATTTATGCCGTAAACGCTGCTCGAGGAAGCGAAAACGAATTGTTTTATATTCTGGGCTTTCGCGAATTCCAAAAGCGTTTGCGTTCCGCTTACATTTACATCCTGGTAAAGTATTGGATTTTTAATACTCGGGCGTACCCCCGCTTTCGCTGCAAGATGAATAATCACATCAACATTTCTTGCCTTTTCTAAATCTTCCGTTTTCCGGATATCCCCTTCAATAAAACTAAAGTTCTCGAATTTCAGGAAGGGTTTTAAGTTTGATTCCTTTTGCTCCCGAGCGTAAAAATCATCGAAATTATCTATCGCGGTAACTTTATATGTTTCCAGGAGTTTGCCGATCAGGTTGCTTCCTATAAAGCCGGCTCCGCCTGTTACCAGTATGTGCTTCATTAAAATAATTAAGACTGCAAATCTACACTAATAAATAATTTTTGAATATTCATTAGTCATATCTACCTCGAAATCTAATTAATCTTCGAAATTTGTATGCTTCGATATGTTGTAACAATTGCATATCGGTTATAAAGTAAATAACATGAAGATAGTAATTACCGGTGCCAGCAGTGGAGTTGGATTCGAAGCCGTGATTGAATTGATCTCAAATTCAGAGCATGAGGTAATCGCGCTTGCCCGTTCTGAGGAAAACTTAAAACGTCTGCACAAGATCGCAACCTCTTTAAACCCGGATTGCAAGCTCTACCCCGCCAAATTCGACATTGTACACGATGATTACGCTACCTTAACAAGCTTCATCGAAAATCGATTAGGCTCCATTGATGTGTTGATTAACAATGCAGGCGCTTTAATCAATAAACCTTTCGAGGAAACTACTGAACTCGATTTTGCTGAGATGTTACAAAGTAATTTATTGGGACATGTTAACATGATCAGAAATCTGCTGCCGTATCTAAATGAAAATTCGCATGTGGTGAATATTGGTAGTATGGGAGGTTTTGCGGGCAGTGTGAAATTTCCCGGTCTGGCGGCGTATTCGGCAAGTAAAGCCGCCTTGCACACACTTACGGAATGTTTAGCGTTAGAATATACAGATCGTAAAATAAAGTTTAATTGCCTGGCTTTGGGTTCAGCACAAACCGAGATGTTAGAAAAAGCTTTTCCCGGTTATGAATCACCTGTAATGGCTTTTGAAATGGGAAAATACATAGCCGACTTCGCCTTAACTGGGCACAAGTTTTTTAACGGCAAGGTTTTACCGGTAGCCGTAACAACACCATAAAAATGAAAGTCGTTTTCTTTTTCCTTATAGTAACTACATGTTTAATTTCTTGCAGAAACGATGCGAAGCAAATTCCGGATGCGAATAGTTCGAGCGAGCCAGCGGTTATAGAAAAGAAGGCACCAAAGTCGCTTCCTTACTCGGTAGAATACAATGGGGACACTGATGAAATGACTTTAGTCAGGGCCAAAAGCCAGTCGGCTGGATTAAGTTCTAATGGAATTGTTGAACTGCTGAATAAAAAGCATCTCGCAATAAAGCTCGACTTTGTCAAAGCTTCCGGGGATACGATATTCCTGGAGATAGATGATGCAGTTAAGCTAACTCAGGAAATGGGTAGTGCCGGCGCTCAGTCGTATCTGGCAGAAGTAACCTACGCATTTACAGAAGTGGAAGGCATTAAACAAGTTAATCTCAATTTTGAGGAAGGCGATCATGCAATGCCCGGCAACTATAAACGCTCCGACTTTTCGGAGTTTAAGATAGTACAGGAAAAATAAGAGGCTGTCTCAAATTCCTTTCGTCATTATAAGTCTGTCGAAAGAAACTACGAAGTCGAAAGGCTTCAACAAGCTTAGCCTGACGCCAGGTATATATTGCTGGCGAATTCGAGACAGCCTCATCAATATCACTTACTTTTTGTTGAGAAGAAGAATCTCATTCACAATAATTTCTGTAAAGTATTTCTTCACGCCTGCACCATCAGTATAGCTTCTTGAACTCAACCTGCCTTCAATACTGATTTCACTCCCTTTTTTTAAATATTTCTCTGCAAGCGTTGCATTGCCATCCCACATCACAAGATTGTGCCATTGCGTTTCTTCGATTTTTTCACCTTTATCATTTTTATAAGATGAATTAGTTGCGATGGAAACCTTTGCCAGTTTCTTGTTTGTTGCAGTTGTTTTAACTTCTGGTTCGTTACCTAAATGACCTACCAAACGAACGCTGTTTCTTAAATTACTCATGTCTTTAAATTTTAATTGATTTACCCGATTAACGAACAGTGATATTCCTTCATCACCGACGATACAAAGGTGCAAATAGCTCGGAAACATAGTCGGAGAGTATACATTTATAATCGTATATATCCGTTTATATACGCATAATGATTATTTTAGGGTCTAAATCTTTTCTATGGAACGCACCTGTCTCGATTGCTCCGAACCTTTAAAAGGCCGCGCCGATAAAAAATTCTGTGATGACCAATGTCGTAGTAACTATAACAATCGACTAAAAACTGTTGACACCGATTTTGTTCGGGAGGTAAATACCATCTTACGTAAAAACCGTACAATTCTTCAGCAATTAAATCCCGATGGAAAGACAAAAATCAGTCGCGAGAAATTATTGAGCAAAGGATTTAGTTTTAGCTACTTCACCCATCTTTACCAAACTCAAAAAGGAAATGTTTATCATTTCTGTTATGAATATGGTTACCTCAAGTTGGAGAGCGAAGATTTTCTATTAGTGAAGAGAGAAGAATCTTAAAGTAACAGCAGTTCCGCTTGGTCTGCACCCATTCAATATAGTTCTTTATCTTATAAATTTACTTTAACTTAACAGGCTTTAACCCTACGTTAAGAATTGATATGATTTTTAAGATTCAGGCTCTGCTTATCATCATCATTTTTCCTCTTATCCTTATTGCTAAGGGAGAAGATCAGGCGATAATAAAAGCCGATTCACTTTATCGCGCTGCAAATTATAAAGCTTGCATTGCGATTTTAGATAACAGGTTAAGAAAGGCCAAAGCCCAAAATGAAAAACTCCTTCAGATAACATTATACAATAGTCTTGGGAAAGCATATTCACAACTCGGCAAGCCTGTTGAAGCATTGAAAAATTATCATGCCGCCCTAAAACTGGCAGATATCAATAAGGACCAAGCTAAAAGCGGGAAGATATTAAAGAATATAGGAGCATTATACGAAGAGCAAAAAAACTTCGAGCAAGCGCTTTCTTATTATGATAAAGCTCAAAATATTGCTGTTGAAACTCAAGATACTTCGCTCTTTGCAGATTGCTTGAATAATAGGGGAATTATTTTTGAACAGCAATTTAAGTATGATAAAGCTCTTGATGTATACAAGAAGGCACTTGCTATATATCAGAAAACCGCTACGGAAGATCGTATTGCGCTGACGTTGAATAACATCGGAATTGTTTATAAATATCTAAAGCAATATCAGAGGGCAATAGATTATTACAGCAGCTCTCTCCAATATTCAAAAAAGCTTGGCGACCGTTTTTTCGTAGCTGCAAATACCACAAACATCGGGAACGTTTATGCAATGATGCATAATTATCCGAAGGCAATTGAATACCATAAAAGCGGTTTAAAATTAGCACTGGAAATAAATTCACCCAATATTATAGTCGAGGCATACGCAAGCTTGGCTGATGATTATGCCGGATTAGGAAGATATCAGGAAGCATACAGTTTCAAAGAGAAATTCATAAGTGCTAATACGGATTACATCAACCTCGAGAGTTCAAAAAAACTTTCGGAAATGCAGAGTCTTTACGAAACGGAGAAGAAGGAACAACAGATTTTTACCTTGAAGCAGCAGCAGAAAATAAATTCATTGAATATTTCACAACAGAAACTTTTCAATAAGAATAAAAATTATCTCATTGTCTTTATTCTGGTAATCAGCTTCTCAGTGATAGCAGTTGGATATCTATATACTAAGAAACAGCGAAGTGCTCAATTACTTAAAAATGAACTTGCAATCAATGAAGCTGAAAATAACGAACGGACACGTATAGCTAAGGATATTCATGACGATATTGGATCAGGTTTGTCTAAAATTAATTTGATGGCACAGTTAGCGAACAGCCGTATGCAATCTACGGGCGTGGAAGCAACTGAAATAAACAATATCAGCCAGATCTCAACAGATTTAGTTGAAAATATGCGCGATTTAATTTGGGTTTTAAACCCGGAAAACTCAACGCTGGATAATTTGGTAGCCAGAATACGCGAGTACTGTTCTGATTATCTTGAAGGCTTAACCGTTTTATCGGAATTTGATATTCAGGATGATGTTCCTCAAATTAAAATTTCACAGCCTGTTCAGCGAAATATTTTTCTCACTATTAAGGAAGCTTTACATAATTGCATTAAGCATGCTGATTGTGATAAGATTTCTGTAAGTCTGTTAGTAAAGGAGGGTCTATTGAATATTGCCATAACGGATAGTGGAAAGGGATTCGATATTAAGGCTTTAAAACGAAATGGAAACGGACTGCGAAATATGCAATACCGTTTAGAATCTATTGGCGGAGATTGTTTCATCAACTCAATTTTGGGGAAAGGCACAACCATACAGATCGAGATACTTCTTAATCAGTCAGAAATTCCAGCTGTTTATACTACTTAAGTGTCATTGATTTTCATAGCGGTAATTATGAACTTTATAGGATGTTAATTAAGGCAGCGATAGTTGAAGATCAAAAAGAGTTGCGTGATATGCTCGCTATTTTGATAAATGGAAGTAGCGGTTTTACCTGTCTTGCCGAATTTGAAGACGCGGAACAGGCAATAGACCTTATTCCTTCGCTAAAACCTGACGTGGTTTTGGTCGATATTCATCTTCCCGGCCAGTCGGGTATTGTCTGTATCGATACCTTAAAACCCCTTTGTAAAGAAACCAAATTTTTGATGTGCAGCTCTTTCGAGGATACTGACAATATATTTGCTGCTTTAAAAGCTGGCGCAGACGGATACTTGTCAAAAACTTCTTCACCCGTTAAAATCTTAGAAGCTATTACTGATGTTCATAACGGTGGGGCACCAATGAGTAGTCAGATAGCCCGAAAAGTTGTTTCATTCTTCCGGAATGATCCTGTTAAAACCGCAAATACCGAGTTAGAAAAGCTCTCTATCAGAGAGCAAGAAATTCTTCAGTATTTGTCAAAGGGATATCGCTACAAAGAAATATCAGGATTTCTGTATATAAGTATTGAAACGGTGCGAAAGCATATTAATAATATTTATGGCAAGCTTCAGGTAAACTCCAGAACTGATGCATTGAATAAAATTTCTGAAGGAAAATATAAAACTTTTTAATGCTTTTCCCGAGATCTTATCAAAAGGGAACTTTGAAAATTACAACTAAAGTGTAATTGTTGCCCGTCATTAACATGGGTAGGTTTGAGAAGCAATTAAGCTTAAAAAAACCAGTCATGAAATTTAATTACAAAACTCATTTTACTCTGTTATTCCTATCAGTTATTCTACTGTCAGTTCTAAGTTGCAAAAAAGACAAAAAGGATGAAGTTGAAATTTATACCTGCGCCACTTGCAAAACCACACCCGATGCATTGGCTGCTAATAACTCTTTAAGCAAAGGAATCTACAAAGGTGTAGTTATTGGTTCTACCGGCACTATTAAATTTGATATTGCTAACGGAGGCAGTACCATTACCGCGGTAATGGTCTTAGATGGCGTAACCGTTAATCTAACATCCTCAGTTTCCCTGGTAGCCGGACAAACTTATACAGCACCGTTTACCGGCACATTGAATGGCTCTCCGGTAAGTATCACTTTTTCTGTAGGATCAACCGGTCAAACGCCAACAATTACAACTTCAAGTATTCCAGGCCATCCAAATGCTTCATTTTTATTATCAAAGGAAGTATCTACAGCACTTATGGAAGCGTATGTTGGTACTTACAGCACAACTACTTCGGAAACCGGAATATTTAATATTGTTCTTTCGCGCAGTGTAAATCTTTGGGGTGCTATAGCGCGTAAAGATGGCGGCAGCTCCAATTCTTTCGACAATGGAACTATTGTAAATAATGCACTTATAAACTCAAACGGAATTACGGTAGGAACCCTAAGCGGTGATGCACTTAACGGGAAATTTACTGGTGGTAACGGGACTGTAATTACGATTACAGGTAAACGGACACTTTAATATAAATCCCATAGATAATAAGACTTAACAATTAGAATAAAAATCAAAACATGAAATCTATAATTTTTTCAGTATTAATGCTCCTTGTAAGCAGCCAAATGCTTCTGGCTCAGGGAAGTACTCCAGTGTTTGCAGTTTCTGATAAGTTGAATGAATTCGGAGAATGGCAAACAAAAGAATATGCCACAGTTAAAGGTGAAAAAGATCAAGTGATTCCAATTAGCTACCGAATCAAAGTGATCAAGAAGTTTGCCATGACTTGTAAGTACGAAATCGAACTTAGAAATGATAGCCAGAAAGAAATCAAATTTTACTACCTGGCGGGTAATAACAGGACAAATTATTTTGCAGGATCTGTTGGCACGATAAAAGAAAAAGTGAAATTAAGCCCGGGTCAAGTCGAAGTGATTGATTATCCTTTGCCAACTAAAGGTTTCAAACCGGTAGATGATGCCGATGAGTGCAAGCGATGTAAAGAACTGGATCATTCCTATTTCTTTGGCGATCTGGAAGCTAAATAACCTAAACCCAATTATCATATAAACAAAAGGGTGTCGAAAGGCATCCTTTTGTTTTTTTATCTGATTTAAGGTTAGAATCACTGCAAAGCCTTCAAATAAAACCTACGGTTCTTCAATAAAAATTTTATTTTTATTGAACCTGAATCACCTATGATTGACTTTCTAAAGGAGTTTTTTGGCTTTACCAAAAAAGAACTCAATGGTTTACTAGTATTATGCTTCCTTATTTTAATCATCGCGGTAGCACCTCTTGTTTACGCTTACTTTAAGCCGGTCGAGAAATACGACTTCTCAGCATTCGAAAAAGAAGTTGCCGCTTTCAGAGCTTCGGCGAAAGCCGCACCTGCTTACAGCTATCATGAAAATGATTTCGAAAGAGCCGGGAATGAAACCCGGGTTCCTCAATTGTTCAGCTTCAATCCGAATAATCTAAGCGTTTCCTTATGGGAGAAGTTAGGGCTCAGCGAAAGGCAAATCAAGGTGATTAAAAACTACGAGTCGAAAGGCGGAAAGTTCTATCGCAAAGAAGATCTCAAAAAAATATATTCTATTAAGGCAGAGCAATATGCGGTACTGGAGCCTTATATAGACATCCCAAAAAGAACTTATCCTGCTTATAATTTAAAAACCTCCTATGAGAAAAAGCCTTACGCTTCTAAAACTCTCCCTATCATTGAACTAAACAGCGCAGACTCTACTCAATTAGAACAATTAAATGGCGTCGGTCCGGCTTTTGCATCTCGCATCATAAAATATCGAAACCGCTTAGGCGGATTTCACAGCAAAGCGCAGTTGAGAGAAGTGTATGGCGTTGATTCCGTATTGTATGATAAACTCCAGAATCAAATAACGGTTAACCCCTCTGCAATTCAAACTATATTAATCAACAGTATCACGTTCGCCGAACTCAAACGACATCCATATCTAAGCTACAAACAGATGAATGCTATTCTCAAATACAGAAACCAGCACGGTGCTTATAAAAGTTTAGCCGATCTTAAGGCCATTGTGGTGTTAGATGAAAAAGTGCTGAATAAGATCGCTCCATATATCAGGTTTGATTAGATATTGCGTTGCTTATTGTAACCTTTCACTCCGAAATCTGTTATAAAAAAGACTAACCAACGAACATATGGACAGCAGTAATTCTTCCGGTTACGATTTCTCTGTATCAGAAAATCAGCAGATGATTATTCAAATGGTTCGCGATTTTGCGGAGAAGAATATTCGTCCGCATGTAATGGAATGGGATGAAGCACAAACTTTCCCTGTAGAGGTTTTTAAAAAACTTGGTGAGCTGGGGCTGATGGGCGTATTGGTGCCTGAAGAATATGGTGGCTCCGGATTCGGTTATTTCGAATACGTAAGTGTTATCGTTGAAATTTCTAAAGTCTGCGGATCTATCGGTTTATCCTTGGCTGCTCATAATTCATTATGTACAGGTCATATTGCCGCTTTCGCGAACGAAGAACAAAAGCAAAGATGGCTTCCTGGATTGGCTTCGGCCGAGTGGATTGGAGCATGGGGACTTACTGAAGCCAACACCGGTTCTGATTCATTAAACATGAATACAACCGCCGTAAAAGACGGCGACTACTATGTAATTAATGGTTCAAAGAACTGGATTACACATGGTAAATCCGGAGATCTTACAGTTGCCATGGTCAGAACAGGCGAACGAAACAGTGCTTCCGGTGTTTCGGCAATTGTTGTAGAAAAAGGCACTCCCGGCTTTACGCATGGAAAGAAGGAAAATAAATTAGGTATGCGTGCGTCCGAAACTACTGAGTTAATTTTTGATAATTGCCGTGTACACAAGGATAATTTGCTTGGGATAGAAGGCGAAGGTTTTAAACAAGCCATGAAGGTATTAGATGGGGGCCGGATTTCAATTGCAGCACTAGCACTTGGTATCGCCAAGGGCGCTTTCGAAGCTGCTGTGAAGTACTCTAAAGAACGTCACCAATTTGGACAGCCAATTTCTAAGTTCCAGGGCATCGCTTTTAAACTGGCCGATATGGCTACAGATATCGAAGCCGCCGAGCTGCTCATTATGAAAGCGGCTGATTTTAAAAATAGGGGAGAGGCCGTAACTAAATATTCGGCCATGGCCAAATATTATGCTTCGGAAGTAGCTGTTCGAGTTGCGAATGATGCGGTGCAAATATTTGGAGGTTATGGATATACTAAAGATTTCCCGGTAGAAAAGTACTATCGCGATGCAAAACTCTGTACAATAGGCGAGGGGACTTCAGAAATACAAAAAATCGTAATTTCCAGGGAAGTCTTGAAAGATTGATTAGAATACCAATTATCCCTCTAACACGTTACAACTAAAAATATCATTTTATCAGGTCTTAATTCATAGATTTGGTTTGATATCAATTCCAATATAAATCTAGATATGAGTAATTCTAAATTATCAGTGTTATGCTTTATAAGCACTGTAATTATCCTTGCTGGAGCATGCAGCCAAAGGCGAATTGTGCAGAATCAGCCTACGACTGACAATATTGTTACCACACAACTGGTTACGCGACCAAAAGAAGCCTGGGTTGTCCGTTCGGTTCTTGATTTAAAACCCCGGATGCTTAGTGCTGCTTTGAATAATAATTTGTGGGTAGCTTATAATACAAATAACGGTGCATTTTATAAAGCCTGGAAAGGAAAAATTAATTTCGAGGGCGCAGTGTACACATCTGCTCATGGTCCGCAACCAACCACTGCCGGAATAACTTTTTTAGAAGAAGACAATTCCAATCCCTGGGTAATTTCCGATAAAGGGATTGAAAGTGTGCCTGTTATTAATTATAAGGGTCATAGTATTATCAACAATCAACTTGTTTTGAAATACGATTTAACTCATAATGGTAAAACAATTCGCATTTCTGAAAAGCCTGAATATGTAGAAGTTGGTGGAGATAAAACTGGTTTGGAGCGTATTTTTCTTGCAACAAATGTACCGGCAGGTGTTAAGGTTGGTTTGAAAATCAAACTCAACTCTTTAATCAACGAAAGTGATTTTAAAACCGACGGCGCCTTTGAGATTCAAAATAAATCTTCTGAAGTAATTGAAGGAAAGCAGTTTCAAATTCTCAATGGAAAGTTGACACTTAACAGCGACAAGCGCACAACGTTTTCGGTAAACCTGACTCCACGACCGGTTGCTTTAGCTGAATTAAAGCCGCAAGAAAAAAACAATGAAGAAAAAGTTAAAGCTATTTTAGCTAAGAGCGATTGTAATGCTTGTCACAACCGCGATGTGAAAACCGTTGGCCCGGCTTACATGGCTATCGCTCAACGCTATGAGAATTCAGAGAAAAATAAAAACTTCTTAATTGCTAAAATTATAAAAGGCGGTGCTGGTAATTGGGGGCAAGTTCCTATGACACCACATCCGGATATGCCAAAAAAAGATGTCGAGACCATCGTTACGTATGTTCTTGGCTTAGATGCCCAGCAGGAAAGAAGTGAAGCTGGTAACAAGTTGATGCCTAAGCCAGATTTTAAAATAAACTGGATGGCTAATACTCCGACAAAAGCGGCTTCAAAAGCGGAGCAGCCTGGGATGGCGATAAATATCTATCAGTTTAATCAATCGGTAGGTGATTTTCAAGAGATTAATGGTGAAATGTTGCCCCTATATTCCGGCTCTTTAAATGCATTTCATATAAAGGATGGTGAAATACCTAATTTCAAGAATAATTTTGTCGTTCTTGCTACCGGTTATTTAAATATCAAAAAAACCACGAATGTGGTGTTCAGGTTAGTAAGTGATGATGGTTCACGTTTATTTATTGATGATAAATTGTTAGTAGATAATGGAGGAAACCACGGGCCTCAGCCTAAAGATGGTGAGGTAATATTAAAGGCTGGCAAACACCCTTTTAAACTTGAATACTTTCAGGGTGGTGGCGGCTATTCTGCGTCTTTACAGTGGGCTTCCCATGGTTCTAATCAGTTTACTGTGATTCCGCCATCAGTATTTACCTACAGAGCGTCGGATATTAAAAAAACCAGCGAGATGCCAATCAGCACGCCTGGCGATGGGTCTGAACCTACGTCAGTACATCCAAGTTTTACGCTTACTCAGGCAAGGCCTGATAGTTTTCATCCTAAAGTGGGCGGGATAGATTTTTTGTCAGATGGTCGGATGGTAGTAAGCACTTGGGATTCTTTGGGATCTGTATATATCGTTGATGGAGTTAAAGCTTCTACACCAAATGATATCAAGGTGAAGCGCATTGCTTCCGGATTAGCTGAACCACTAGGTCTTAAAGTGGTAGATAATGAAATTTATGTACTTCAAAAGCAGGAGTTAACCAAACTAGTTGACTTGAATAAGGATGATCTTATTGATGAATATCAAACTGTTGCTAATGGCTGGAGAGTATCTGCAAACTTCCATGAATTTGCGTTTGGCTTGGTTTACAAGGATGGATATTTTTACGGAGCACTCGCAACAGCAATTAATCCGGGCGGGGCTAGTACGAGACCTCAAATTCCGGACAGAGGGAAAGTTGTTAAGATCTCTAAAAAAGATGGTTCAGTACAACTATTGTCAAGCGGTTTAAGAACTCCGAACGGAGTTGGTTTGGGTATTGATGATGAAATATTTATTGCCGACAATCAAGGCGATTGGCTTCCGGCAAGTAAAGTAGTTCATTTTAAAGAAGGTGCATTTTACGGTTCACGTTCCGTGGATTTTGAAGGCACAGCAAATCTCAAAGAGTCATTACCGGTAGTTTGGTTAACTCAAGATGAAATTGGGAATTCTCCAAGTCAGCCGGCAAAGCTTAATGTTGGTCCCTATGTTAATCAAATGGTTCATGGTGATGTTACTCACGGTGGATTAAAACGTGTTTTTGCTGAGAAAGTTAATGGAGAATACCAGGGAGCGGTATTTCGTTTTACTCAAGGTCTGGAAGCAGGCGTGAATCGTTTGGCTGTAGGGCCAGATGGCGCACTTTATATCGGTGGAATTGGTTCTTCAGGTAATTGGGGCCAAACCGACAAACTTAAACATGGATTGCAAAAATTCACTTTCAATAACACATCTACTTTCGAAATGCTGGCGGTAAGAGCATAGTCGAATGGCGTGGAAATTGAATTTACCGAGCCATTAAAAACTGGTTCAGGGGAAAAAGTTTCTGATTATACTGTTACTCAATGGTATTTCAAGCCTACTTCCGATTACGGAGGACCAAAAATGGACGATAAGGTTCTTGAAATCAAAAATTTAAAGGTTTCTGATGATAGAAAAAAGGTATTCGTTGAACTTGCCGGAATGAAGGCTAATCATGTTGTTTATATACGGTTGAATAAGAAAACTATTTTGAGTTCTTCAGGCAACGGTCTATGGTCTACCGAAGCCTGGTATAACATGAATACCATCCCTTCTGCTAATTACTGAAAGCAACAATTATTATCACGCGCAAAACACTGAAGGGTGTTGCACGTGATAATTTTTTGCCTGATTTTGCTTTTTAATCTTTAAATCTTTTCTATATTTGCAATCCCAAAAAGCACGGGAGGAGGTATTTACAGATTATGATCATAATAAACATTAAAGACGGTGAATCATTAGACAAAGCATTAAAACGCTTTAAGAAAAAATTCGAAAAAACGGGAGTATTAAGAGAGCTTCGTAGTCGTCAGGCGTTTGAAAAGAAATCTATTACCCGCCGTACTCAGGTTAAAAAAGCTATTTACAAGCAAGGCTTAAACCAGGAAGCTGGAGTTTAATCCTTTTTCAACATAAATTTAATTATTCAAAACCTATTTGTATATTGCTTATGGCATATATAAATAGGTTTTAATGTTTATAGAGCGTTTTAATAACTACCTACAGTACGAAAAACGATTTTCTGCGCATACCATCAGCGCTTACTTAAAAGACCTGCATCAATTTCAAAATTTCTTATCGCAAAGCAATACTGAATTAGAATCAGCCCAGCATTTGGAGATCCGCTCCTGGGTAGTCCATTTATTAGATAACAAGACCGAGGCGAGATCTGTTCAGCGTAAACTCTCTTCTTTAAGAACATTTTACAAATTCCTTCAGCGCGAAATGCTGATCGAAGTAAATCCCACTTTTCAAGTTAAAGCTCCCAAAATCCCTAAACGCTTGCCTGTATTTGTCGAAGATTCCAAGATGAATACATTGCTCGATACGGCTGAAATTTTTTCAAATGATTTTGAAGGTTTGAGGGACAGGCTTGTTGTAGAACTGCTGTTCGGAACGGGCATGCGTTTGGCCGAACTGGTAACATTAACTAACGGCGATGTTAATACTTATGAGCAGAGTATCAAAGTGTTTGGTAAAAGAAGCAAAGAAAGAATTATTCCGGTAAACGCACCTCTGATGGATTTATTAGCGGAGTATATTAAAGAAAAAACTAATCAAAAATTTTCAAATCTTTCTTCAGCGTTAATCGTAACAAGTGAAGGTAAAGCCGCATATCCAAAATTGATCTATCGTATCGTTAATAAATATTTGAGCCAAATCAGTACTCATCAAAAAAGAAGTCCACACGTATTAAGGCATTCTTTTGCCACAAGTCTGTTAAATAAAGGTGCAGATCTGAATGCAATTAAAGAGCTGCTGGGGCATGCCAGTTTAGCTGCAACACAGATTTACACGCATAATTCTGTAGAAAGATTAAAAACAATTTATAAACAAGCCCATCCAAAGGCCTAAAACAAGGAGGAAAAATGAAAATTAGTGTTCAATCCATCCATTTCAATGCCGACAAAAAACTGTTGGCCTTCATCCAAAAAAAAGCAGATAAGCTTGATCAATTTTTCGATCAAATTATTAGTGCCGAAATTTATCTGCGATTAGAGAAAACCGAGGATGAAGAAAATAAAATTTTGGAAATGAAAATACATTTGCCCGGAAACATGCTTTTTTCCAAACAACAATGTAAATCTTTCGAAGAAGCTGCAGATCTTGCTTCAGAATGTCTTAGACGTCAGATAGATAAGTATAAGGCTAAATCGAATATGCGCTTACGTAATTATAAAACAGATTTAGTGTTAAATATGGTAAATGCCTGATTAGAAAGGGCTCATAAAAATGCTTAATCCGGCTGTCTTTTGACTGCCGGATTTTTTTTGAAAAAAATTTTGCTGCGCTTTTAATTTGTGTAGATTTGCAGTCCCTTTCAGAAAGGTTGTTCTTAAGAATAATTAATGAAAGAATGTTCTTTAACTTACGAATTTCAAGCGTTTTTAAATAAAATGCCTCCTTAGCTCAGCTGGTAGAGCAACTGACTTGTAATCAGTAGGTCATTGGTTCGATCCCGATAGGAGGCTCTTTGATTTACGAATTAGGGTTTTGATTTTCAATCATAAATCTTAACATCGTCCGTCAACCGGGGGGATACCAGAGCGGTCAAATGGGACGGACTGTAAATCCGTTGCTTCGGCTACGAAGGTTCGAATCCTTCTCCCCCCACGGAAAATATGATTGAAGGAAAGAATAATCGAAGGATTGAATTATTATTCTATCATTAAATAATTCAGTCCTTCAATCATTATATAAGCGGAAGTAGCTCAGTTGGTAGAGCGATAGCCTTCCAAGCTATAGGTCGCGAGTTCGAACCTCGTCTTCCGCTCTGGTAGTACATTGGTTTATTAGTCAATGGTCTAACAGTTCAGTAGTTATTTGTTGTCTGCGTTTGCAGATGGAAAGAACTACTTTACAATTTACTAGTGAACTATAACAAGCCGATGTAGCTCAGCGGTAGAGCACTTCCTTGGTAAGGAAGAGGTCATGGGTTCAAGTCCCATCATTGGCTCTTGAATGTAATTAATTCATAAAATATAAAAATTAACCTACTAATAGAAGTATAACATCATGGCAAAAGAAAAATTTGACCGTAGTAAACCCCACCTTAACATAGGTACAATCGGTCACGTTGACCACGGTAAGACTACATTAACTGCAGCGATTACTAAAGTATTAGCAGATGCAGGTTATTCAGAAGCACGTTCATTCGAATCAATTGACTCAGCTCCTGAAGAAAAAGAAAGAGGTATCACTATCAATACAGCTCACGTAGAATATTCTACAAAAAACCGTCACTATGCTCACGTAGATTGTCCTGGTCACGCGGATTATGTAAAGAACATGGTTACTGGAGCTGCGCAGATGGATGGTGCTATCATCGTAGTTGCTGCAACTGACGGTCCTATGCCTCAAACTCGTGAGCACATCCTTCTTGCTCGTCAGGTTGGTGTTCCTTCTCTTGTTGTTTTCATGAACAAAGTAGATATGGTTGACGATCCAGAGCTTTTAGAGCTTGTTGAAATGGAAGTTCGTGAACTATTATCTTTCTATGATTTCCCTGGTGATGATATTCCTGTAATTCAGGGTTCTGCACTTGGTGGATTAAACGGAGATGCTAACTGGGTTCCTAAGATTCTTGAATTGATGGATGCAGTTGATAGCTACATTCCAATTCCTCCACGTTTAACTGAGCTTCCTTTCTTGATGCCAGTTGAAGACGTGTTCTCAATCACTGGTCGTGGTACTGTTGCAACTGGTCGTATTGAGCGTGGTGTTATCAACTCTGGTGAGCCGGTAGAAATACTAGGTATGGGTGCTGAAAACTTGAAGTCAACTGTTACTGGAGTAGAAATGTTCCGTAAAATCCTTGACAGAGGTGAAGCAGGTGATAACGTAGGTTTATTATTACGTGGTATTGAGAAAACTGATATCCGTCGTGGTATGGTTATTTGCAAACCAGGTTCAGTAACTCCTCACACAGATTTCAAAGCC
>DASVRX010000270.1:0-5706 GCA_036388375.1 Pedobacter sp.
GAACTCAGAATTTGATCTTGAATAAATGGTATAAATCCGAAAATTATCATAAGGATAGTGGTGAAGGTTTGGACTTCTATCATGTAGGCTTGACCTTAGGGGCCGGAGGTATTGCTCCTTATTTTGATGGCCAGATAATTAATTCCAAGAACTATGTTAGATACGAAGTATTAGACAATGGCCCGATTCGTAGTACCTTTAAACTTTTTTATAATCCCTGGATGGTTAATGAAAAAGAGGTTAACTATACTAAATTGGTTCAACTTGATGCGGGCAGCCAAATAAATAAATTCGAAGTCCAATTTGCGTCGTCAACCAGCGATTCGTTAACGGTGGCTGCAGGCATTCATACCAATAATGGTATTGATGTTAAGTTTATGGACGAGCAGAATAAGATTTTGGCTTACTGGGAACCTGTAAATAAAGATAATGGTCAAATTGGAGTGGGCTGTGTCTTCATTTCACCAGTAAAATCTTTTATTGAAAATAAAGATCACATATTGAATATAGAGACTATACAAATTAGTAAACCATACATATACTACGCGGGTGCCTGTTGGGACAGGGCGGGACGATACCTAAACGCTACGCAATGGTTTAAACATCTCGAAGAGTTTTCTAAAACGCTGGATGTATTAAAAGTGGAAGTAAAATAAAAGCTTCTTATTTTGTGAATCAATATAAATATGCAGTCTCGAATCAAATCATCACAATACAAACTTAATAAATCAGTATTTCCATGTTAATGAATAAATCTAAATGTCTGTTAGTCTTATTGTTGGTTTTTGCCTCTATATGCAGCGCTCAAAATAGAAAGTTAAAATCAAACAAGCGATTGGTGAAGGTGATTGATCAAAATTTCAAAGATGGTGCTGATCAATATAATTTTCAAATGAAAAACATACCTGCTGGAAAGTTTCCTAAAACCTATTATCCGGATAAAGACAAACTTGAATTTAGCGGCTCGGAATGGTGGTGCAGCGGATTTTACCCCGGTACTTTGATCTATCTCTATGAACAAACAAAGCAGCAAAGTCTTTTAACCGAAGCAGACCGCATGTTGAAGTTGCTTGAAAAAGAGCAGTATAATACATCTACTCACGATTTGGGTTTTATGATGTATTGCAGTTTTGGAAATGCTAACCGCATTGCTTCTAAACCAGAATATAAAGACATTCTAATTAATAGCGCTAAGTCACTATCGTCTCGTTTTAGTCCAAGCGTTGGCGCCATTAAATCATGGGACAGCAAAGATCTTACTAACTTTCTGGTTATTATTGATAACATGATGAACCTGAAGCTGCTTTTCTGGGCAACCGAGGTAACCGGCGATTCATCTTACTATAAAGTTGCAGTAACTCACGCCAATACCACTATCAAAAATCATTTTAGGGACGATTATAGCTCTTATCACCTTGTAAATTATAACGCCCTTGATGGAACCATCAAAGAAAGAAAGACAGTACAAGGTGCGGCAGATTCTTCGGCCTGGGCTCGAGGTCAATCATGGGGTTTATATGGATTTACTGAAGCTTACCGTGAAACCAAAGACAAGAAATATCTGGATCAGGCAAATCGTATCGCGAATTTTATCTTAACTAATCCCACCCTGCCAGCAGACAAAGTTCCTTACTGGGATTTTGATGCTCCAGGAATTCCTAATGCTTTACGCGATGCTTCGGCGGCAGCAGTTATTGCATCAGCTTTAATCGAACTTAGTGGTTACGTTGATAAGCCGCTTGCCAAGAAATATAAATCTGCGGCTGAAACAATGTTATTCGCTCTATCGTCTGATAAGTATAAAGCGGCGCACAAAACCAATGGAGGCTATATTTTGAAGCATTCCGTTGGTCACTTTTCAGCTAAATCCGAAATTGATGTTCCACTTACTTATGCTGATTATTATTTCGTTGAGGCAATGATGCGTTATAAAGGCTATAAATAACAATATTTATATACTCTTGATATAATGATGAACAGACTGCTTTTGCTCCTAAGTTTATTGATTTGTGCGTCTACGCAAGCGATTTCTCAAACGAAAGATCTTCAGGCTACAAACGATGATCGTAAATTTTGGCTGTCGCAATTAGATAAAATTGCACGCCCGGTTTTTCTTAACCTGGCTAATGATCAGTTAACGAAAAATATGTCTGTGGAGCTTTCCATCCGGAGCAACGATCCGGAAATGAGAATCAAGGTAGCTCCGTTAGAAGCATTCGCCCGAACCTTTTGCGGGATTGCTCCCTGGCTTAATCTGGAAGGTGGAAACGCTGAAGAGGTAGCCTTGCGTAATCAATATCGCGAATGGGCCTTGAAGGCGGTTAGCAATGCGGTTAATCCGGCTTCTAAAGATTATATGTACTTCACTACAGGACAATCTGTAGTAGACGCCTCATTTATTGCCGTAGGTTTTGTAAGATGTCCATGGGTATGGAAACATCTAACTAAAAAAACGCAAAAGCAGGTTGTAGACGCATTTAAATTAACTTCAAAAATTAATCCTCCATTTAATAATTGGCTGTTGTTTGTAGGGATGATCGAAGCATTTTATTGCAAATACAATATGCCATGGGATCCGGTTAGAGTTGAGTTCGGTATGAGGCAATTTGAGCAGTGGTATATCGGAGATGCAACTTATAAAGACGGAGAAAGCTACCATCACGATTATTACAATAGCTTCGTGATTTATCCGTACTTGGCGCAAATAAGTAAGATTATCAATGCACACAATGGTAATTACAAGGGTTTTTTGGAAAAGTTCAAAAAAAGGAGTGAGCGATATGCGATCATCCAGGAAAGGCTTATTAACGCAGATGGAAGTTTTCCAGCTACAGGCCGATCAATAGTTTATAGAGGTGCAGTGTTTCAACATCTGGCCGATATGGCTCTGCGTGAGAGTTTGCCGCAGGAATTGCATCCTGCTCAAGTTCGTGGCGCACTTACTGCTGTAATAAGAAAAACGCTGGAGAGTCCTACCACATTTAACCAAAAAGGCTGGCTAACTATTGGTTTGTTTGGCGCTCAACCCAACATTGCTGATACCTATAACAATACAGGCAGTTTATACTTGAACACCACCATTTTTTTACCCTTAGGCCTTCCGGAAAGCAATCCATTTTGGTCTGCTCCTGCGAGGGACTGGAGTTCGAAAAAGATCTGGAGTGGAAGTCAGGATGTCATAAATGATCACGCGATCGACTGATAGTAAACTTAATTGTGATGGTGCCCTTTTTTATAATGCTGTAACAATTTATCACCACCAAAATCGTGTTTTAAATCTCTTACAACTGTGTGAATATGGTTGGCATTATTTTGCGAATTATCAAACTCGATGATTATGGTTGGTCCTTGTATTCTATAGTAATGTGCTTTGCCAATCTCTGGTTGTGTAGCACCGGCCCACACAAATCTTAATTTGTTAATATCGGCTTTCCTGATTTCTTTCATCATATCCTTAGCATACTTTTCTGTATACCTGCTCACATAAACATTCAAAAGCTTTACAAACATCTCCTTTTGCTCAGCCGCGAGTTCAGAATAAAAAATTCCTTCCGGTTTGTCAATCCGCGCTTCCCGATTTATATAGGTGAGAATGTCGTTCGGAGTTGGGCCGGCAACCTTAGCTTTTTCAAACTGACTAGTATTAAGGCTTCTCACTAAATTAAAGCCAGCTTCAGATTCATCTTTTAGAACCTGTTTCCCTTTTTGCGGGCCTGAAGTAACGATTGCAGGATTGGCACCCAAAAATCCCGGTGTACCGGAAATGATTTTATTGCTTATAGTTGAGAAGCTAAACGAAATATGGTGGCCTTCAAATCGCCAGCCCCATGCACTTTTATCAGATGGTTCGCCAAAGAAAATAAAAGCGTACCGTGTTGGATCACGCATCCAATCATCGTCCTTTCGTTTTTCTAAATCGCGGAGTAACAATTCAAACTCCATAATTTCTCTGGTTTTGTTATAAGTTTTTTCGCTGAGATAAGATTTTAGTAAGGCAAATGCAGCTGTTTGCTGTGCCTCGGACAGGTGTTTTAGATAAACACCTTTTCTACTTTCTTGGGGTACAAAGTGCCAGGTAAATCGTTCTTTGCTGTCAAATTGATAAAGTGCCTGCGCTCGTTGCTGGTCATTAAGCGTATTTATAAAGGCTTGCGCTAATGCAGAATGAGAGGGTGTTTGCGCAATAGCAAGCTTGGGGTTATTGAGCAGGATGCAGGCAAGGTATATTAAAATATAATTTCTCACTTAAGTTGTTCTAAATCTCAATCAAATTGATAATAATGTATTTGGTATGCAAGTCTTATACGCAATTGTTACAGCCGTGGAATAAATGACGATCGCTCCCAAATAAAACATTTCCTGCTTAATTCCCTTTAATTATAAACTTAAATTATTTCTATTTTGAACAACAATCCATCGTGGATCAAACCGGTAGCCAAATTCGGTTTTGCAGCAAAAGGTTCAGTGTATTGCCTTATCGGGCTCTTAGCATTTATGTCAGCCTTCCACTTAGGCGGCCAAACTTCCGAGAAAACGGATAAAAATGGTGTATTTGAATTTATAACACATCAGCCAGCGGGCAAAATTATTCTTGGTGTTTTAACTTTGGGATTGCTGTGTTATAGTGTATGGCGATTTCTACAGGCGTTTCTTGATACCGATAGTGAGGGGAGTGATGCTAAGGGCATAGCCAAGCGATTTACTTACTTTTTCAGCGGACTAACTTATTTGTTTTTTTTCTACCTCTCATTAAGATTTCTTCTGGACGATAAAAAGGGTGGAGGAGATTCTAAGCAAGATATGGTGCAGCAAATTTTACAACAACCTGCCGGACAATGGTTATTGGGGATAGTTGCAGCATTTTTGGCTGCTATCGGCTTGTATCAAATCTGGTATGGCAATTCAGAAAAATACCGCAAGCATGTTAACCTTCAAGAACTTGATAATAGCGCTTCAGTTACTTTAATGAGAGCTGGTAAAATCGGATATATTTCAAGAGGTATTGTCTGGTTGGTTATTGCCTTTCTCTTTTTAAAAGCTGCAATAAATAGTAAAGCTTCAGAGGCTGGAGATACGAGTTCTGCATTTGGATTTATACAGCAAAGTACTTACGGATCTTATTTGCTTGCAGCCTTAGGTCTTGGACTAATCTGTTACGGCGTAATGAATTTCGTTAGATCGGCGTTTGAAAAATTCAAGTTCTAACTAAGAGAATCTTTGAAAAATTAAGATCGCCGGTATACAGCGATCTTAATTTCTAAATGCTATTCTGTTGCTTCTTTGTAGTATTGGTCTGCTTGGTTGCTTTAATCGCTTCTGAGCCAGAGTTGTCCTTGAAGTGTTTTCCGGACCCTTTCTTGCTTACGCTCGGGGCACCCTTCTGCTCACTTTGTTTAATCTCGCCTTTATGGTTCGGTTTTGATCCGTCAACACCTTGATTTCCGCTATTGCTTTTATTACTCATGATTGTCCAAATTTAATTTTTACTAAAGTGTAGTTCTGTTTTCCTGATTACGTAATCAACTTCTGGTAGTAATTAGATGTAAAAGGATAACTAACGGCATAGGCGTCGGTTTTAAATAAAAAAAAATTGCTGCCTAAGGTTTTTCTGATCCTAAGATTACTATTCCTGAACTTTTTTAAAACACTTAGCAAATCTTAGACTTAAACTATAGTCTATTTCAATGAAAAAATGTCTTTATAAAA
>DASVRX010000271.1:0-8874 GCA_036388375.1 Pedobacter sp.
TAAGCATCGAACCTTCCGCAAGCCACATACGCCATATCAACAGCCGCTGAACCCATGCGCCTTACGCCGTGGCATTGTTGCATCAACTCGCGTACGATATTTAAGTACTGTGCCTCTTTTTCGAAATTGTAATAAGGAAAACCGGTAGCTATTAAGGTATCTGATAACTGACTATGCGGTGAAACGGTAATAGATTCGCCATTAACATAAGCACCGCCATCTTTCCAGGCGTAAAAACACTCATCCAGATTTACTTCATAAACCACTCCTAAAACAAGTTCCTTGTTTTGCTCTAAAGCGATGCTTACCGAATAAAGCGGCAAACCGTGTATAAAGTTTGTTGTTCCATCCAAAGGATCAACAATCCAATTATAGACCTCCCCTGTTTTATTAATGGTTTCTTCTTCTGTAATGAAACCAGCTTCGGGCAGAAGCTCAAGTAACCTTTTAACAATTTTCTCTTCAGCAGTTTTATCGACATATGAAACCAGATTACTGTGCCCTTTATATTCGATATCGCTTAGCTTAAACTTCTTCCGCTCATCTTTAAGGAAAGCCCCAACTTCTTTTGCTAAGTCAATTACCTCTTTTGTTAAATTTTCTAAGTTCATGCTTGTAAGGTATGTGTCTTTTTATGATTGTTGATAGACCCGATTATCCCGGCGATACCAGCAACAACCATAATTACTGAAATTAGTTCTGCCTGAGTGAACGCTGATCCGAAAGCATGATATTCTGAGTTTACACGGATTTTTTCTATCAAATAGCGCTCGATTCCCGCCAAAATGAGATAAATCGAA
The DNA here is from genome assembly GCA_036388375.1 of Pedobacter sp. Taxonomy (GTDB): domain Bacteria; phylum Bacteroidota; class Bacteroidia; order Sphingobacteriales; family Sphingobacteriaceae; genus Paradesertivirga. The sequence continues at coordinate 801 of DASVRX010000271.1, forward strand.
AACATCATCCCGGCTGGTTTAACCTTTTTACGGATAGACCACATAAAAGCAAATAGAATGAAACCTGCAATAACTTCGTATAAAGCGGTTGGATAAACCGGATTAGGAAGCTCTGAGCAAAACTTGCCAACGCATCCCGGTATCGGAACGCCTTCTCCGATAACATTATGTGGATATTTGAAAGACCAAAGCCAATCCGGCGCCCAGCCTAACCAGGAAGGTTTAGGTGCAGTATTATCAATTCCCCAATCGCCATCTCCAGACATATGACAGCCTAAACGGCCTACCGCATAACCGATCATTATGCCTGGGCCACCCACGTCAAACATATGAGCGGGTCTGATACCATTTTTATAAGCAACGTAAATTACTGCCGCACCGCCGCAAATCAATCCACCATAAAATGTTAAACCGCTAAACGAAAGCAATCCCCCGATAGGATCTTCCATAAACTGATCGATATATTCCAGGTTATGAAAAATCTTGGCACCAATAAATCCGCCTACAGCGGCCCAAACTACGATGCTGCTCATGAGCTGATAGGGATGAACTGTCTCTTCCACTACTTTGGGTTGAGGAAGTTGCTGTTTCTTTTTATCCGCGTAAGCGAGATAAGCGAAGATGGCCGCAGCGATAAGGCCGCCTAAAAAATTGCCTTTTGTAGATAGAATGAACAGTTGAGGATTATCAACAAAGGCACTATAATTTAAAACGGCATAAAGCAGTTTGTATCCGATTAGGAATCCTAAAAAGCCGTTGAAGAGAATTTCTGAAACGGAAGGAGCTTCGCCATATGTAACCTTGGCTTTAAATGGATGGATAAGACCTTCTTTCTCTTTCCGCTGCAATTCTTTTGAAAAAGCGATATACGCAGCAACAAAAGCTAAGGCCACAAAAAAGCCAAAAGTTTGTATGGGAAGAGGAATATTAACGCCGGTTAGATATTCAATAAGATGAGACAAAGATGGAAACATGGCCAAAGATAATGGGATGTTCGGAAAAAACAGAAATTAATGAACCAGTACTTCGGTGGGTTCAGAGATGGTTACTTCGCCTTGCGAACCGATGGTTTCAAGCTTTACCAGCTTAAGCTCATTTACCAAAACCGGATCGTATCTGGTTTCTACTTTAACATAGTTTGAGGTAAAGCCATGCATTAAACCGTCTTTCTGGTCGCCTTCGAATAATACAGTGTGATGCTTACCCAACTGACTTTCGTGAAATGCTCTGCGCTTTTTATCTGAAAGGATGTGAAGCATTTTACTTCTATCAGCCCGCTGGGAACCGGGAACGGAACCACTCATTTCGGCAGCAGCGGTATTTTCACGTTCAGAATAAGTAAATACGTGCAGATATGAAATGTTTAGATCATTAAGAAAGTTATAGGTCTCGATAAAATCTTCTCTGGTTTCTCCCGGGAAACCGACAATTACATCAACTCCAATACAGCAGTCAGGCATTAATTCCTTTATTTTTGTAACTCGTTCTACGTACAGTTCCCGCTTGTAACGACGCCGCATAAGCGATAGAATTTTGTTTGAGCCTGATTGAAGCGGAATATGAAAATGAGGCACAAAACGCTTAGAAGAAGCTACGAATTCGATCACTTCACTGCTTAACAGATTCGGTTCAATCGATGATATACGAATCCGCTCGATGCCTTCAACTTCATCCAGTGCTTGAACCAGATCTAAAAATTTATCCTCACGTTTGCCATCTCTTATTCCAAAATCGCCAATATTAACTCCCGTAAGTACAATCTCTTTAACACCAGACGCTGCAATTTCCTGCGCCTGTTTAACAACGCTTTCGATGGTATCGCTCCTGCTCGAGCCACGAGCCAAAGGAATTGTGCAAAATGTGCAGGAATAATCGCAGCCGTCTTGCACTTTAAGAAAAGTGCGGGTTCGGTCGCCATAAGAATAAGAGGCATTGAACTTCACTGCTTCAGCTATTGGCTGATTATAAACTAAGGCTTTAGGATTCTTGGTAAGATTAGTGAGATAATCGATGATTTGAAACTTCTCCGCTGCACCCAAAACCATATCAACTCCGGGTATTTCGGAAATCTCTTTTGGTTTAAGCTGAGCATAACAGCCAACAATCAAGATGTAGGCGCTTGGAGAGTATTTCAACGCTTCCTTAACTACTTTACGGCACTTTTTATCAGCATTATCGGTTACCGAGCAGGTGTTAATCAGGTATACGTCTGGTGTGTCTGTAAAATCGACCGTGGAAAAACCGGCATTGTTAAACTGTCGCCCGATAGTAGACGTCTCAGAATAATTTAACTTACAACCTAAAGTATAAAATGCAACTTTCTTGCTCATAATCAAGCCGCAAAGATAGGAAATTGGATTAAAAGCCGGGGTTAGATTCTTCTCCCCAGCGATAAGATTTGTTATCGAAGCCTGCTAAATCGAGCACACGGTCAATTACTGTAGCAGCTACTGTCTCGATTGTTTGCGGTCGGCTGTAAAACGAGGGGTTTGCCGGACAGATTATTCCGCCTGCCTCAGTAACCGCCTTCATGTTATTAATATGAATTAGATTGAACGGAGTTTCCCTAACTACCATAATCAGTTTTCGTCGCTCTTTAAGAATTACATCAGCAGCCCGGGTGGTAAGATCATCTGAAACGCCGGAAGCCACTCTACCCAGGGTTCCCATAGAACAGGGACAAATTATCATAGTATCGAACCGTGCCGAACCGGATGCAAAAGGTGCAGTAAAGTCCGTTTTTGAATAAAAATCAAATGGATAATTTTTAAATGAATCCTCCTCTAATTCATATTTCCATACGTCTTTTGCATTGTCGGACATAATTACCCCAACCGCTTCAATATCATCTTTGAGAAGTGATAATTTATCAAGCAGTACTTTAGTATAAATAGCTCCGCTGGCACCAGACACTGCAACTACAATCTTTCTTCTCATTTACAAATCATAACAAAACCATTTAGAAAAGGTTAGAAACAAAAAAGGGTCGAATAATGAAATTCGACCCTACATCTACCTATGAAAAACATGCCCTTTGGGAGGGCATTACAAATATAAACATAAAGTGTTTCAATGCAAACTTTTTTAAAAAAATGTTTAAACATCTATCGTTTTGAGGTCTAATAGTTTAAGGGGAATTTTAGAAATAAAAAAGGGCCGAATAATTAAATTCGACCCTACATCTACCTATGAAAAACATGTCCTTTGGGAGGACATCATATATAATACAACTTGTATGCCAAGAGAAAATAGCGTCTTAAATAGTTGATACGCAACGATGTGTAATTTTGGACGAGCATAAACATCCCCCATACGTAGAAACTATTCCATAAATCTTATTGTAAACTTATGGCTACTAGCACATAAAACCGCAGGCATTTCCAGAGAAGTTGCATGAAATTTCTAATCCTGTTCGGCTAACATCGCGATTATCACACCATATTCATAAAATTGATACGGCCTTCCCCTAAGAGCGAGGATGTCAAATAGTATATTCCGAGACATCTATCTCTTCACCGACAATAGCCCCGCAATACCAAAATTGGTATATAAACCAGTAGTTACATCATTAAGGTGTTCGTTATACTTTTGTACATGGTCACCCATCCCGATGAAATCAACTGTTGTGCGAAATGGTTTTTCGCCGAAAGGGATTTGAATCAAGTTTGCAACCGAATCGGCCACTTGTTGAGGGTTTTGTTGTGGATTGCTTGCTAACACGCCTTCAAAACTCTCCAACATTTTACCCGGGAAATGTATAAGATCACCATAGGAAGAACTTTGGCTACTGTCTGTAGGTTTCATTAAATTTCACTAAAAGCTGTTGGAAAGCCACCAGGTTCGATGATGCAATTTTCAATCCCAAAGGAAGAAAGTTCAACCCGGTAATTTTCTGCCATTGCTTCTAAAGCCCATTTCGAAGATTGATAAGGGCCGTAAAACGGAAGCGTTATTCTTCCTAATAAACTAGATGTGTAAATAATAAGCCCTTTTTTGTTTTGACGGAAATAAGGAACAACTGCCCTATTCATCCGTTGTACACCAATCACATTTACATCAAACAATCTTTGATAATCAGATGGTGTAAAAAACTCCTGCATTCCGATCGAGCCAACACCTGCATTGTTGAACAAAACATCCAAGCCGCCTAAATTCTCAATGGCTTTTGCAACACCATCATTCACGCTTTGCGCATTAGTTACATCTAGCTCGACAATCACTGCTTCTGCCTGGCTTAATTCATCAGCAATAGCTCTATTTTTACCTTTAACATCGCGCATCGCTGCTGCAACTTGATGACCTTTTTCTAATAATGTTTTTGCGGTTAGTTTTCCGAAGCCGCCGCTAGCTCCTGTTATTAAAATCTTTTGTTCCATTTTCTTTCTTGTTTGTTGAAACAAAAGTCAAGAAAAAGGCATGGTCACTTATGGTGTTAAGTTCAGATTAAATGGTTACAAGTTCAGAATATTATTTTCATCTCTAAATTTCTTTGGTGTGGTACCTACATAACTTTTAAAGAATTTAGAAAAATTTGAAGGATCAAATGTTAATATTTGGGCGATGTGGGCAATAGGCTGGTTCGATGCCAGAATCAGTTCTTTGGCTATTTCAATTAGTCGCTCTTCATAAATATCGCAAGGCGATTTTCCTAAAACTTCATGAATGGTATTGCTTAAGTGGGTGGGATGAATGAAAAGCAATGCGGCAAGGTCTTTAATCTCAAATGTATTTTCTGCAATGCCTGATTTTAATTCATTTAAGTGCTTATCTAACTCGTGCATAAATTGAGTTACTATTTCATGTTTTCTGCTTGATGTTGTTTTTTCCATTTATAAAGAGACAGATTGTCTACACTCAATACATCTTAAGGGGGCCTAGACTTCTAGAACAGTTATTGATATCTGATCATTTTGAGATATCTTACGAAGAACTATAACAATAATGCCCTTTACGATACCGTAAAGGGCATTTGGGTGGATGATGGGGCTCGAACCCACGACCCTCGGCACCACAAACCAATGCTCTAACCAACTGAGCTACAACCACCGTATTGAGCGACAAAAATAATAATCTTTCCACTAAAATCAATATAATTTAATTAATAGATTTTTTATACACCAAGCCATTGATTAACAATACAGTAGTTTTTATAAGCAATTTATATCGCCTAGCTTAACCGAAAATCTTTATACTTGAATTCATGATAGAACTATTTACAGACGGCGCATCGAGTGGAAACCCGGGACCGGGTGGTTATGGAACCATTCTTAGGTCTGGGCAGCATTATAAAGAGTTGTCAGGAGGCTTTAGGAAGACCACCAATAACCGAATGGAACTGCTTGCTGTGATTGTTGGCTTAGAAGCTTTAAAGGCACCTGGGCAGGAAGTAATTGTGTATACCGATTCCAAATATGTAGCCGACGCTGTAGAAAAAAAATGGGTATTTGGATGGGTTGCTAAAAATTTTGCGGGCAAAAAAAATAAAGATTTATGGATTAGATTCCTGGCTGTATATAAGCTGCATAAAGTAAAGTTCAAGTGGATAAAAGGCCATGCGGGACATCCGGAGAACGAGCGCTGCGACCAACTGGCTGTCGCTGCTGCGCAGAAGAAAGACCAACTGGCTATTGATTCTGTATTTGAAGTAGAATCCAGCCGGCCTGATGGTTTGCTTTAATTACTTATTCGACTATGCGATTTCTTAATAGATTTAACTCCGACGAATATTCTCCCATCATCTCCTCTGCCTTCTTTACCATGTTTTCTGAACCTACAAAAATAGCGCAGCGTTGATGCAGAGATTCCACTTCTATCTCCAGTATCCTTTGAAATCCGTTAGTTGCCCTTCCCCCCGCCTGCTCAATAATATATGCCATCGGATTACACTCATAAACTAAACGTAATTTTCCTTTAGGAGAGCTTGATGTTGGGGGATAAAGAAATATACCGCCCTTTATCATATTGCGATGCATATCAGCAATCATCGAACCGATGTATCTTGATGTATATGGACGATTTGTAGAACGATCTTCCTCCTGGCAATATTTAATATACTTTTTTACACCAATAGGGATGTTGCTGTAATTTCCTTCGTTGATCGAATATATATAACCGTCCTTGGGAATCTTTAAATCTGGGTGAGAAAGGCAAAATTCCCCGATTGACGGATCCAGGGTAAAGCCATTCACACCTTTGCCTGTGGTATAAACCAGCATAGTTGAAGATCCATAGACTACGTAACCTGCAGCCACTTGTTCGGTTCCGCGTTGAAGAGCATCTTCCAAATTAGGTTTTCCATCGCTACTTTTCCTGCGGTAAATGGAGAATATTGTCCCTACCGATACATTTACATCAATATTTGAGGAGCCGTCGAGCGGGTCGATACAAACAATGTATTTGGCATTATTAGAAACATCAGATTCGATAAATACCGGTTCGTCGTTTTCCTCTGAAACAACTAAACAACATTCTCCGCCACAGGTCAAAGCAGATATAAATTGATTATTGGCGAAAACATCCAGCATTTTCTGCGATTCGCCGTGACTATTGGTAGTTCCCATGTCACCAATAATATCGGCCAACCCAGCTTTGTTAACCTCGCGATTCACAATCTTAGCCGCAATACCAATATCTCGTAACAGTCGTGACAGTTCTCCCTTTGCATAAGGAAAGTCCTTTTGTCTTTCGATAATAAATTGACCCAGAGTTTTTACTATCGCCATATGTAAGTGTTATTTATTTATTACCCAGTTCTATTGCTTCCAAGGTATGGATTTTTTCCTCAGAAATGCAGAATCTCACCAGTGTACGCACTTTATGCCAACCGTGTTTTCCGGCTGCGCCGGGATTTATATGCAAGGCGCCAATTTTCTTATCGAACACTACTTTCAGAATATGCGAATGACCGGCAATGAAAAGCTTAGGCGGATTGGCATAAATCAGAGGTTTTATTTTCGGATTATATTTATCCGGGTAACCGCCAATATGAGTTATCCAGACGTCAACTTCTTCGCACATGAAACGATTATGTTCCGGGTAAACAGCACGAATATCTTTGCCATCGATGTTTCCAAAAACGCCTCTTAAAGGTTTGAATGCAGCCAGTGAATCTGCAAGCTCTAAGGTACCAAAATCACCCGCGTGCCAAATTTCGTCACAGTTTTCAAAGTGCTTAAAAACCTTATCATCAAGATAGCTATGAGTGTCGGAAATAAGGCCTATACGTTTCATTTAAAGGACTTCCATGAAAGTCTAAAATATGGTAAGAAAATCTTTTAATGCCTTTCGATATTGTTCCGAGTAAACCTTTTCCGCTTCATAAATAACAAATGGCTCTTCAATAGTGTGAGTATTTTTAAATCCCAATCCAATGATTGTTCTGTGATGAGGCTTCGAACGGGATGAGTGAATGCATATTTCGTGCTGAAGATACAATCCTTTCACATCTGCTTGTTTAATAATTTCCTTTGCGGCATCATTTGGTAAAATAAAATACGCCTGGCCAGAAACAGTAAGATGCTGTTGAACAAATGTGGTAAGGTCATTGAAAAGTGAATTGCTAGCGTGGCGTGCAATTAACTTCTTCCTGTCGGGATTTTGCAAAGCGTTTGTAAAAAAAGGCGGATTACTGACGATAAGATCGTATTTCTGATGCGGAAAGTTGCATGAGAATTTTTCAAATGATGAACGATATAGCTTTAACCGATCGCTATAAATGGACTCTTTAAAATTAGAATTTGCCGTTTTCGCTGCATCATCATCAATTTCAACCGCATCGATTTGTGCTCCTTGATTACGCTGCGCTAGCATTAATGCGATCACTCCAGTTCCTGTTCCTATATCGAGGATTGAACGAGGTTCGACATTTGGCAGTAGGGCACCAAGCAAAACACCATCGGTATTCACCTTCATGCCACAGCCAGATTGGTCCACAGAGAATTGTTTGAAGCGGAATATATTATTGTTCGTAGAGCTCAAGGGGTAGATTATCTGGATCGGCAAAAAAAGTGAAGCGTTTGCCAGTTAATTCGTCAACTCTTATTGGTTCTGTGATGATGTTATGAGATTTTAATTT
>DASVRX010000272.1:0-3916 GCA_036388375.1 Pedobacter sp.
TTACTCCCTTAATTGGACTGCAAAGATATATTTCGTTTCTTTGCAGTCCAAATATTTTTTTAAATAAATTTCCATGTCGCATAAAGCCGGATTTGTGAGTATTGTTGGCAAGCCTAACGCAGGAAAATCTACCCTGATGAATGCGCTTGTGGGCGAAAAAATGTCGATTATTACCTCCAAAGCGCAGACTACGCGACACCGTATTATCGGCATTGTGAATGAAGAAGCATATCAAATTGTTTTTTCTGACACCCCCGGAGTAATTAAGCCCAAATACGGTTTGCAGGAAAGCATGATGGGGGCGGTAAACGAATCGCTGGTGGATGCCGACATGATTCTACTGGTTACCGATATTAATGAGCGGTTTGATGAAAATGATATACTTGAGAAGCTAAAAAAGACCTCATCACCTATCGCGGTAGTGATCAATAAAATTGATAATTCCACCCAGGAGGAAGTAGAAGCAAAAATCGATTATTGGAAAGAAACATTGAATCCGGAAGCAATTTTTGGCACCTCTGCGCTTCACAGTTATAACGTCGATGCGGTGATGCAGTTCATCCTCGACAAGCTCCCTGAACATCCGGCATATTATGAAAAAGATACGCTTACGGATAGAAACGAGCGCTTTTTCGTATCCGAGATGATCCGGGAAAAAATCTTCAAACTTTATCAGAAAGAAATTCCTTATAGTACAGAAATAATCATCACTTCCTTTAAAGAAGAGGACAATATTAACCGGATAAGTGCAGAAATAATTGTTGAGCGCGATTCCCAAAAGAACATATTAATTGGCCCTGGTGGTTCAATGCTAAAGAAAGTGGGCACATACGCCCGCAAAGACATTGAGGAATTCCTTCAGAAAAAAGTATTCCTTGAGCTGTTCGTTAAGGTTATTCCAGATTGGCGTAACCGGAAAAATTACCTGAAAAGCTTTGGGTACGAAGATTAGATAATACAAGAATCAAGAGCCAAGAAACAAGTAAAGGCATGGTTCAAAATAAATAATTGATTAGAAACGAGGATTGATAAGGCGTTTGGTCTTGATTCTTTCATCTTGTTTCTTGATTTCGAATAAAAACAAATGAGCAATATAGTAGCTATAGTTGGACGGCCCAACGTTGGGAAATCCACTTTATATAACCGCTTAACAGAATCGCGCAAAGCGATTGTTGATGACCAAAGCGGCGTTACGCGCGATCGCCATTACGGTGTGGCGGAATGGATTGGTAAGAACTTTACAGTAGTTGACACAGGCGGCTATGTAGCGCACTCCGAAGATGTATTTGAAGCAGCAATACGTGAACAGGTAATTATCGCCATAGAAGAGGCAACGGTTATTCTATTTATGGTTGATGTAACTACCGGCCCTACGGATTTAGACGACAGCATAGCTGACCTCTTAAGAAGAAGTAAAAAGCCTGTTTTAGTAGTTGCCAACAAGGTTGATAACAATAAACTTCTGGATGATCTTCATCCCTTTTACAGTTTCGGATTGGGCGAAATCTACTCGATTTCATCCATGACCGGCTCCGGAACAGGAGAACTTTTAGATGAAGTTGTATCTCATTTTGAAGAAGTGCAACCTGATGACACTGCCTTACCAAAATACGCTATTGTTGGTCGCCCTAATGTAGGCAAGTCCTCTTTGATTAACGCCTTAATTGGTAAGGACAGAAACATCGTTACCCCTATCGCTGGAACCACTCGAGATTCAATTCATATCCACTACAACCAGTTCGGACATGAGTTTATGTTGATCGATACCGCCGGTTTGCGTAAGAAAACTAAGGTAAAAGAGAACATCGAGTTTTACTCGGTAATGCGTACCATAAAAGCTTTGGAAGAAGCTGATGTGGTTATTTTGATGATCGATGCTGTCGAAGGAATCGAATCTCAAGATATCAATATTCTTCACCTAGCGGAAAAAAATAAAAAAGGCGTTGTCATTTTGGTGAACAAATGGGATTTGATTGAAAAAACTCATAAGTCTACCAAAGCCTTTGAAGATGAAATTAAACAACGTATTGCCCCCTTCTCGGATGTGCCGATTGTGTTCACATCGGTAGTTGAGAAGCAGCGTATCTTCAAGGCTGTTGAAGCAGCGGCAAAGGTTTATGAAAACAAGACAAAGAAGATTCCTACTTCTAAATTAAATGACACGCTTCTGCCGATTATAGAAAACTATCCGCCGCCAGCGCTAAAAGGAAAGTATGTGAAGATTAAATATATAACTCAGATCAATGCATCGTCACCAATGTTTGCGTTTTTCTGCAATTTGCCCCAGTATATTAAGGAACCCTATAAAAGATTTATCGAGAATAAACTAAGGGAACATTTCGATTTCAACGGAGTCCCTATTCAGATATTTTTCAGACAAAAATAACTCTGCCTTTCTTTGATGATTTAGTTGTAACACTTGCTATAACTAAATCATCATTCTACTCTGATTATAACTTCAGCTTCAAACCACCATTTACAACAAACCCATCCAAAGGAGCATAAATATCGTTAAAAACCGGATTTGTCAGATTTCCCGAATAGATACTTCCGAATTTGGTTTGCCGTGTATCAATAAAGTTTTCGAAATTAATATAGATAGAAAATCTTTCCCATAAGCGCTCTCCCATAAAACCTGTGGTCCAATAAGCTCTCCCTGTTTCACCATTATTTAAGTTTTGTTTACTGAAATGGTATGCTTCCAAGCCTATTTTCCATTTGTCTTCTACTTCATACATTAACACAGAATTTATGCGATGCTTGGGTGTTAAAGGGTTTCGGGTTTTCGAGCTTCCGACATGCAGCGAGGCATCTGTAAAGGTATAACCAAGAAACAACTTCAAATCTTCATAACCCAGTTTTATGTTAGTTTCGGTTCCTTTTGTATCAACGTGTCCTGAGAGATTTTGTAAAATATAGGAGTTTCCCATTGAGGGCAGTAAAGTCAAAGGATTATTTAGATAAGTGTAAAAGAAAAGATGGTTGATGGAAAAGCTGATTTTTTTGGCAATCGCTGTTTTATAGTTCAAATCCATGTTTGCGCCGTAACTCCGCACCAGTTTATTATTGGTGCTACTGATAGGCATAACACCCCGATATTGGATCCGTTCACTCTCCTCTGTGAAAATGGTAGGAGTTTTATATCCTAAACCTCCACCAATTCGCGACGACAATTTGTTGCTGATCTTAAACAATGCCGACACCCGGGGAAGTAAAAGGAATCCGTAATCGAGTATATAATCTCCTCTTAAGCCGGTTTCCAGATCAAGCCAGTGAGTTGCTTTAACCGTATTTTGAACAAAGGTTCCGAGAGTAGTTTGGTTGTAACTTCTGATCAATTGTGATGTCGCCGGTTGCTCCTTAAAATCATCCGTTACGAGGTTAGCACCAATAACCCATTCATATTTATCACCATTATAAGCATAATTAACTTCTGTGAACGTGCTGTTTTGAACGCCATCAAATCTATAGTCTGGAATAGTTATATCTCTATCGAAATAACTGTAGCTGTTCCGGACATTTAGCTGGCTTTTATCATTTACAGTATGATTTAGGTTAAACTGAGAACTGATTCGCTGAGTTTTGTTCCGCTCAAAATAAGTATGATCAATCCCTTTATCGCCTTCTATAAAATTAATATCACCGCCTATTCTGTTTTCGAAAGCAGTATTTAAACCAAAATCGAACTTTGTCTTATTGTTTATGTAGATGTAAAGTTTGGGATTAAAGTGATACCGTTCAAATTTCGGGATTGCTGTGAGGCCGATATTGGCAGGATCGTACGGCGCATTGGTGTTTCTTGCAGCAAACACTGTTAACCCAACTTTTTCATTTAAACGCTCCCCATAAAATCCATTTAGATCTAACCCTGATGCCGACGTACCATTAATATGGAACCGCAATTCCCTTTCATCGG
>DASVRX010000273.1:0-14909 GCA_036388375.1 Pedobacter sp.
TCCCTACCAACCCGCCGGACTCTGGGAAGCACTGGCTACAAGAAATGTTACCACTTACAACCAAGGGCACGGCGATGATCTTTACCGCAGAAGCCTGTATACTATCTGGAAGCGAAGCTCGCCTCATCCGGCTATGATAAATTTTGATGTTCCCGACAGATATTCCTGCACTGTACGGAGGCAAAAAACCAGCACGCCTCTTCAATCACTTGTGTTGTTAAATGATGTGCAGTATGTAGAAGCATCGCGTGTACTTGCAGAAAAGATGATCCAGAGGGGTGGTTCTTCTCCGACAGCCAGAATAGTTTATGCTTTCAGATCGCTTACAAGCAGATATCCCCGTAAGGAAGAGCTGAGTATTCTGTTAGACCTGTATAAAGAAGAGTTCGCTGAATTTTCCAAGGATTCTAAAAAAACTGCTGCCTTACTAAAGGAAGGTGAGTTTGCGTACAACAAGAACTTAAACACCAACGACCTAGCTACTTGCACAGTAGTTGCAAATACGTTGATGAACTTTGATGAGTTTATCATTAAAAGATAAATTGATTAGCTATGCATCATTCAAGATGCTTTTCAAATGAATTAGATTTCAAAACCATGTTAAAGAAGTTTCGTAATCAAACGAAGTAAAATGCCAAAAAAAGTCACTATCGCGCAAATAGTGACTTGTTATAATTTCGACGGTTTAAATTCAGGCTTGTTTTACCAACTGTATCTCAGCGTTTAAACGGATATCGTCACTCACTACAACAGCCCCTGCCTCAGTAACAGCATTCCAAACAAGTCCATACTCTTTTCTGCTGATTTTACCCGTTACAGTAAAGCCAGCTTTAGTTTGCCCATACGGATCAGTTACAATCCCCCCAAATTCCACATTCAACGCAATTGGTTTCGTAGTCCCTCTAATTGTCAAATCGCCGTGCAATACTGCTTCATCGCCGCTAGCCTCATATTTTTTTCCCGAAAAAGTTAGCTGCTTATGCTCTTCTTCGTTAAAAAAATCAGCTGATTTTAAATGCGTGTCTCGCTGTTCATTATTTGTATTGATTGAATTGATATCCGCTGTGAATTCAATTTTAGAGGCTGTATTAAAATCCTCAGTATTAGTTTCCACCTCAAGATCAAAGGTTTGAAAATAACCGGTTACAGTGGTTATCATAAGGTGTTTAACTTTGAATTGTACTTCACTGTGAGTGGGATCGATTTTCCAGGAAATTGCCATGATGATTGATTTAGTTGAGTAATTAATTAAGATTTACGAATTTAATGTTTAAACATCTAATTTAAGATTATGTTAGTAACTGTAAAGTAAATAACTGACGAACTGTATTTTTTTTCTTCCTTTTTTTCGCTACTCTTAAAAATTTCCTAATTAATATACTTTCTTATTTTATAAAATTAAATAACTGTACGTTAAAGGCTACATGTGTAGGCACAATCGGTCAGTGGACAAATTCGAGGCGCCTTTTTAAGGTTTAAACAAGGTTAATTTACTGGCATTAAATTGGTTACGCTCTATGTATAAATCTAGAAGCATGAGCAAGATATTTATAGTAGACGATTATCTAATAAATTTGCGAGTTGCCGAAATGATCGTTAGAAGAAATAAAGAATTTGATACAATTACTTCTTATGAGGATGCAAAAGCTGCATTGAGCTTTATTAGTGATAACCGGGATAATGAGAGTAACTTGCCCGATATTATACTACTTGATTTACATATGCCAGTAATGGATGGCTGGGAATTTATTGAGAAGTTCGAAGAAATTTATTCTTCCTTAATAAAGAGTGTGAAGATCATTATTTTAACCTCCTCAACAGATCAGCGGGATATTCAACGGTCTAAACAATATTCTACTGTGAAAGGATTTTACTCAAAACCTCTTACAGTAGAAATGCTTTCGGATATAAGCTCCCGTTTCGCCGTTGCTTCTTAACTATTAAATAAACTTATAACTGATTATCAGTTATAAGTTTATAGAGATTTTAAAGTTTTATGATGATATTGACGTCAGAATCAAGTTTCTGCCTTGTTATTCCTAATTGGGAATTTACTGAGTTTGTATTCGTCTCCAAATCATAAATCAAAGACTCTCTTCTCTGAATCTCCTGTGCAGATAACATACTCCTGTTTTGATCAAGATTCGATTTTAATCCCAAAAGTTTACTGGCGGCTATTCTTACCAGGGCTTCTCCATACGACATTCTTTCCCAGCTTTGCTCATAAGTGTTATAAACGTTTTCACGTGATTTTACGTAGCTGTCCGACCATCGACCCGAGTTGTTGTTTTTGCATTCACCACTTTCATCGCCATGATTCATATGAGCTTTCAATGCATTTTCGGAAACAGTGATCGTAACACCATTATCAGTTCCATTAGTAGATGGTTTATGACAAATGGTTACCTTCTTTTGATCTTTGGGATGTTTTCTTTTTGCAAAATCATTCAGGTTCCAATCGATATCTCCATCACGTTTCCCATTCATCTTATGGCTGTTTCCATTCCCGTGGTCTGCGTTGTTATAGCCTTTATCATTCTTGTTATTCGCTTTGGATGAGTAACCCTTATCATCATGTTTATTACCATTTTCGTGGGTAATAGCCCGGTCGTGCTTTTCTTTCCCCTTATGATTATCATTACCATTGTCCTTTTGATGGGCAGGCTTGTCATCCGATTGAGCCTTTCCATGATCTTGCGACTTGTTACCTTTATCGTCTTTTTTATCTTTTCCAGGCTGTAAGTTTGTGAATGCCGCCATAGTAATAACAATTACCGGAACGATTGCTATGCCGAGTATCTTTCTTCTTTTCATGATTTTTATTTAGTGGTTTCCATTTCTTTGTCTGCTTGTTCTAAAGAAGCTTCCAGTTTTTTTGTTTGGTCATCTAGTTCTTTGTTGGTCTTCTCCATATCGTTTGAAACGGAGTCCATCGTAGCAATCTCCGGCTCATCAGCTTTTGCGGATTTACCCGAGCATGAGCCTAATAAAAGCGCAAGGGGCATAATCATGGTTAATAAATAAATTTTTCTAAATCTCATTGGGTTTATAATTAGTAATGGAGTGAATTATGTAATATAGCTTAAAAGGGTCGCTAAAATTTTTAAATTCGAAGTGTTTGATGTTTACGTTCAAATGTTCTGGTAGTTTCAACAATAAATAATGAAGATAGGAGTCGCGCAATTTGAACCGATAAAGGGCGATATTGATGCTAATATTGTAAAGCATCAACAGTTGATAGAACTTGCATCGTCGCTGAAAGCCGATGGAGTATTTTTCCCAGAGCTTTCGCTGACTGGTTACGAACCTGAACTTGCCGAAGCTCTGGCTACCAGTCAAGACGATGCCAGGTTTGATGTTTTTGAACAAACCAGTAATAAATTAGAAATAGTGATAGGGCTGGGAGTGCCAACTAAAGGGATTGACGGCATACATATCAGTATGATCATTTTCCAGCCCAACAAGCCAAGGCAAACTTACTCGAAACAACAACTACATTCCGACGAATTACCTTATTTCACCCAAGGCAATACGCAGGTGCTTTTACGGATAGATGATAAAGTTATTGCACCATCCATCTGTTATGAAAGTTTACAAATCGATCATGCGGAGAATGCCGTTCGGCTTGGTGCCCAAATTTATATTGCCAGTGTTGCAAAACCACAGAACGGTTACGAAAAAGCATTAATACATTACCCCGCAATAGCCAAGCAGCATTCAATGGCAGTTTTAATGGCAAATTGTATTGGCTACTGCGATAACTTTGAAAGCGTTGGCAAAAGTTCTGTTTGGAATAAAGAGGGTATGCTTTTGCATCAGCTTGATAGCAATAGTGAAGCGGTATTGGTTTTTGATACAGAAAATGAAGAAGTAGTTGTAATGAATTTAAATCCCTGACTTAGATCAATTTTGCTGGTTAGCCAAATGATTAAAGTACCGAATTGATTCAGCTACATCGGGCACATTATTCTCCCAATTGTGCTCGCATTCTACGTAGATATATCCTTTAAACTTTTGAGCTTTTAATTCTTTCACTACCGCTTTAAAATCAATGTTTCCGGTTCCTACAGTTACATCCTCCGCCTTGATGTTTCCAAATGGTTTATTATCTTTCAAATGTACGCCAAGTACGTGTCCGCGGAGCATATTCAAACATTTCGCAGGGTCAAGTCCGCTTCGAGCCCAATGCCCTAAGTCGGCACATGCTCCAATGTTTTTATGGCCTTTAATAGCTGCCAGTACCGAGTCGGGATGCCAGTACCGGCTTTCGCCTTTGGCATGTTCATGAATTGCGGTTTTAATTTTGTAGACATCACCCAAACTATCAAGTAAATCCCAATGCTCCTTTGCAGGTTCGCAGACAATAAACTCAATACCTAATAATTTACCTGCTTTAAAATAAGACTCCCATTCTTTGGCATCTTTCCCGCCAGCATACATCGATTTCATTTTAAGACCTTTGGAATCTAACAAACGCTTCATTTTGACAAGCCCTGATGTAGATAGATTTCCGATTGTACTATCCCGAAATTCCCCTTTTAAATTGTGAAACGAAAAGCCTTCAACATATTTAGCACCGGCACTGTCGGCTTTTTGGAGCGTAGCAAAAAAGGGAAACATATTGAAAGAATATAAGGCTACACCCATTTTCCAATCTGCTGTGTTTTTAGACGACTGATTTCCCGAAGTACTAAGTTGATTGCTGCAAGCAGCGATCAGACCTGCTAATATCAAGATAAGTGGCAAACGAAAGTATTTGAGTTGCATTGGCTGAGTTTGAGTTATATTAATTATCCAATCTTTACAGATTTGCCGCTTTGCGCAGATTTATAGATTGCTTCCACTATACGAATATCGCGAAGGCCTTCTTCACCTGGAACCAGCATAGGTTTTCCCTGCATAATAGACAGCGCATCATCGTCCATTTGTTTGGCCTGCTGCCATGGTACCTCGTAAGGATGATAGATTTCACCTAAACTGCTTTTCCCTTTTAATCCGTTATATCCAGAGAATGGAGCCATTTTAATTTCACCTTTTTCACAAGTGATATCCAGGTTGTTCATATTTTCTCCAAAACTGGTTTTGATATCCGCCATAGCTCCACCCGGGAACAAAAGTTTTGCAGTTGTTGTCTCATCCAATCCATTTTTATAAACATCAGGACGCTTAGTAGAAACGTTAGCAGACATTACTGAAATAGGTTCTCTCCCCATCCCCATTCGCGCACCCTGGATCGCATAAACTCCCATATCATAAAGTGCCCCGCCGCCCATTTCTTTTTTCTGTTTCCAGTGATTGGTACGACCGTCGGTGTATCCTGCAGCGCAATTAACATACTTTACATTGCCTAATTTTTTCTGATTAATAATCTGGCGAAACTCTTGGGTATTAGGTTCGTGATGCAAACGATAGCCGATTGCGAGTGATTTTTTATTTTTACGACAAGCATTAATCATTGCATTGCACTCATCTGCGGTCATTGCCATGGGTTTTTCGCACCACACATGTTTGCCTGCGTTTGCTGCACGAACCACAAATTCCTTATGCATAGATGGGGGCAATACCACATAAACTACATCGATATCAGGGTTGTCTTTAATGGTATCGAAATTTTGGTAATTATAGATGTTCTTATCAGGGATGTTATATTTCTTCGCCCAACTTTCTGCTTTTGAAGGTGTACCCGTTACAATACCTGCCAGGTAGCAATTCTTGGTTTGCTGTAGTGCGGGTGCAAGTAAATCGCTGCTATAATAACCTAAACCTACCAACGCAACTCCTAATCGCTTTTTGCTTTGCAGGGTAGCTGATAGTAAAGTATTTGGAGATAACAACAACGCTGAACTTCCTACTATCAGACTTTTCAGAACTTCTCTTCTTTTGTACGTATTCATAGATCTCAATTTTATTAGCAATTATCGTTACGGATTATACTTCATTTGTAAGGGCTAAGGGTGTCGCAATTAACCCCAATTATGACGTATTAGTACTGTATCTTTAAAATAGTCAGTTATATCTTTGACTAAGTTAAAAAGACAATTATGATAAAAGAACTTTGGTTTAATTTACCGGTTAAAAACATTCAAGTGTCTCTGGATTTTTACAAGAGCCTAGGTTTTAAAGAAAATACACACTTCCCTAAATCCAACACCAGTGCTAGTTTATTTGCCGGGAGCAAAAATATAGTAATTATGCTTTTCACAGAGGATGTGTTTAAAGGCTTTAGTCAGAGTGCCATCACAAATGCTCAGGAATCTACGCAAGTATTATTATCTATTGATGCTGAAAGCAGAGAAGAGGTTGACCTTCTTGCACAGACGATTCAAAATTCGGGTGGGAAAATATTTGCAGAACCTGGTGACAATCAGGGTTGGATGTATGGTTGTGGTTTTGCCGATCCGGATGGACACAGATGGACGCTACTTTATATGGATATGAGCAAAATGCCCCAATAAAGGTTAATGGTTTCGTTAGAACGATAGGCGTTTTTGTCAACAGTTATTTTGTGTTTACTCTAATTGAAATTGGCGAGGATACATTGCCGGAGAAATCTCTGGCAACTAATTGGAGATTATAGAAAGATCTGGGTTTTAAGGTATTGATTTTATAAGATGTAGTTTGGTGAGAAAGAGTTTTGATGAGCTTTTTATTACTGCGGATCTCGTATTGTTTTATACCATAATTATCATTTGCCGGATGCCATTGAAGTTCGATTGAGGTTCGACCTGATTTCGAAACGGAAGCCTTGCCGTTTAACACTGGTTTTTGTCTGTCTTTCAGGTGAGTCAATAATGCTGAATGCCACCTTTCCATCATAAACAATTGACCATTGATATTGGGGTGTACATGATCAAACGTCATAGTACCTTTTGATTTGATGCTATTGATAAAACCGGTAGTCATATCAACGGGTATAACGGGTGATGTTGGATTTGACAATTCGTTGCATATCCCATCAATCTTGCCGTTTATTTTTTTCCATCCGGTAATTAGCGTTGCTAAAAAAATCTGCGCGTTAGGATTTTTCTCCCTTAAAATGGAAATAATTGAGATGATATTCTTGCGGCTATCAGCTACTAACGCTTCGGTGCTATCAGCGTCATTTGTTCCGATGTGAATGAGGGCAACATCGGGCGTATAGCCTTTAATTGGATCGTTTATCCGTTCCCTAAATGGAGGCAATGGTTCCCCTGTCCAAATTGTAGATTGAGTACCTGTTAAAAATACATCACTGGTAATACCATAATATGCTTCACAATCGCGGTCGAAGGGTTTGCCGGTTTTGTTTCTGAAATTCATGGTTAAATTACCTTTCGTTTCTAAAAAGAAAAAAGGATGGTAACCTACCATATCAACATTGAACCCGTCAAGAGTAAGCTTTTCCCAGAGCCATGGACGATAGCTATATTCGAAAGTACTGTCTGCCTTTTTCTCATTTTTACCTTGACTAATGGAATTGCCTATACAAACGATTCTTAATTGTGCATGTATATTTTGGGTAAACGTAATGAGGAGTAAGAAGCCTGTGATAATACCGATGCGCTTCATTTAATGGTGACAATTAGAAAGACGGAATAGTCCAGGGCTTTCTGTACTCAGGCATTATTAATGCGTTCGCCTCCTTACTGTTCGTGAACTGGTTTTTGTCGTCGTCCCAAATCAGGTGTGGTTGATTAATTCTGGCTGATATATTAGGAATGTGAGCATGAAGGGCTGCCGCTCTGCCAACTTCTGGTGGACAAGCGGGCGTATGACGTGACTTGATACAATCAAGGAAGTTTCTAACATGAGCTTTATGCGCTTCGTCATTTTCCGTCATGGTAAACGATGAGGCTCTGTTAGTTTTATTCTGATCATCCCATTCAGGGAAGACTTCAAGGTAACTTCTGTTAACCACAAGTGTGGCATTATCACCTATAAAGGACAAACCATAAGGTTGTTTATTGTAAGGGCCAGCTTGAATCCCAGCGTTGAGATCGTAATTGATTACGAAATCCTGCTTTGGATAGATAACAGACATGGTATCGTACGTTTCACGCATTCCTTTCTGACTGCTATTATTAGTTGCAAAAGTCATCACTTCTTTTGGTCCGGCTACAATATCTTTTGACCAAAGTGCAATGTCAATCAGGTGAACTCCCCAATCAGACATTAATCCGCCCCCGTAATCCCAAAAGTGCCTCCAGTTTCCATGGAACCTATTTTTATTAAAGGTTCTAAGAGGTGCAGGTCCTAGCCACATATCGAAATCAACACCGGCAGGTACCGGTGAATCAGGAGCTGGTATGGATCCTAAACCATAGTCGAAGTTTGCCCAGATATTTACTTTTCTTAGCTTTCCTATCTGGCCACCTTTAACAAGTTCCATAGCTTTATTAAAAATTGGACTACTTCTTTGTTGTTGGCCAACCTGAATAACTTGATTGTATCTTTTCGAAGCCTTAAGCATTAAATTACATTCTCCTATGGTATTAGCCATAGGTTTTTCGATATAAACATCCTTGCCAGCCTGGCAGGCGTAGATGGTATTAAGGCAATGCCAGTGATCTGGAGTGCCAATGATAACCGCGTCGATGTTCTTTTGCTCAAGCAGTTTCCTGAAATCCTTATAAAGTTTAGGTTTTGAATTGAAGGTCTTTGTTACTTCCTGAGCACGTTCGGTCAAAATATTTTGATCAACATCACACATAGCTACACAATTCACGTCCGGAAAACTTAAGGCGTGTTTCAAAATTCCATAACCCATGTTCTTGCAGCCGATTAAAGCGACGTTAATCTTGTCGGACGGAGCAATTGATTTTGCGAAAGCAGACGAGGGTAAAAAAGATGAAAGACTAATACCTGTTGCGCCTAATGCCGTTTGCCGGATGAATGTTCTTCTTTTCATTGCAGGAGGGAATAAGATTTATAGCTGGTTAAACTATCAGTTGAGCTGATATAAAACTATAATAAATCTTTTAAGAAGTAAATTGGCTTTTGTAACAATATTGGGGAGTAACTGTGCTTTTTATAGCTAGCAGCAGAGTTGTACAGGGAATTTGAAAACTTTAATAGTCTTATAACCTGGGAGGACAGGTTATAAGACAAGGCGATTAGCCGGGTGTATTCAGTTTCTTTAGAAGTTCTTCAGATACATCATCTGAATAAACTCCATAACCGTTTAAAAACACACCCTTAACATTGTACTTATCTGATTCAATACCATATACTATGGTGTTATCGGCCGGATCTGACATGCCTTCAAAACGATGGATCTCAGTGATGCTAAAATCTTCCGGTTGTAGTTCTATATTAGCAGTAGTATTATGTAATGCTCCGTTTGCAAGGTTAAAGTCTAAAGTAAACCCTCTTGCTTTTAAACCGTTGAGAGCTTCAACTACAGTTTGATAATTTTCCATACGAATTAAACAGCTACGCTTCGACTTTGTTTAGATATGGCTTAAGAAGTTAATTAAGAAACTTCTGTCAAAAAATCCGTATCGTTTTGACAAAACGATCCTGGTAGCTTTTATTTAGTGGTGTAATGGTAACAGCATGAGCTTTTCCTGATGTAGAATGAATAAACTTTGTGCTGTCGCTATTTTCTACTATAATTCCCATATGGCCTACGTCCCGTTTGGTACTGTCGGTTCCTGTAAATAGAATCAAGTCGCCGGGCTGAGATTCCGTTACCGGAATTTCAGTTCCTGCGTTTGTAAAATCTCTTGAGCTTCGCGGTACAGCAATTTGAAAATGATTAAAAACATAGGTTATAAATCCGGAACAGTCAAAGCCTTGCTCGGGATTTATAGAGCCATATTGATAGGGAGTTCCGAGAAGGGTTTTTGCGTATTCAACTAAGTCGTCCGGTTTAACATTGCCAGTGTTTATACTGCTGGTAGGAGGGAGCGCTTCAATCTTTTCGAATGTATCCTGATCTGCCTGTGTATGATCAGTGGTGTCGGTTAGCTGATTGCTTTGTTGAGTGCTTGTGATGTTCTTGCATGAGGCGAGTAACACTAGCATGGCAAATATTAATGGTTTTTTCATCAGCATAACAAAGAAACATTTGGATCAACTATATGTTTGAAGCTCCATTTAGGTTGTCCACAGTTTAAAACTTTAAAAATTCTCTTAAAATACATTTGACCAATCTGCAATGAATTCTCAAATAATCAGTTAAATTCATGTATGAAATATTTTACCTTATTACTCGCCTTATTATTAGCATTTAACCTTTCCAAGGCTCAAAACGTTGATCACAAATTTTTAACTTCAATTGTATCTCAACCAGACAGTTTAGCGATGGCTCAATTAAAGGCTGCGGGATATAAACCAAATAAAGAAGGCGATTACCGTTTTATCGAAGATAATAAAGTTAAGTCAATAATCAGTTACGTTCAAGCTAATCCACAAGCTGGACAAAGTCATACTTTCTGGGCTTTCCAGGCTAGAGGAAAAAAAGCTTATTCGCCTCTAGTTAAAGCTATTAAAAAGGGAGCTACGGTAAAAACAGGTACTCATTTTGGAAAACCAAGAGTTGAATATAAGTCGCCGGAAGGCCTTTATTTTTATCCTTTTGAAGACAGTATGTTTAAAGGCTTATTCTGGATTTATGGATCTAAAGTGTCGCTTTTAGAATAGCGATACTTTTAAAATAATAAATGCCACCTCAAGAGATGGCATTTATTATAATTTTTTAATAAGCTTTATTTTTCCAGAACTTTAGTTACCAAAGCCGCTGCTTCTTTCAACAAAATAGCAGAGTAAACCTTCAAACCTGACTCATCAATTAATTTCTTCGCTTCTTCTGCGTTAGTTCCTTGCAGTCTCACAATGATCGGGATATTAATGTTTCCCAGCTCTTTGTAAGCATCAATAACACCTTGTGCAACACGGTCACAACGTACAATTCCACCAAATATGTTGATTAGAATAGCTTTAACATTTGGGTCTTGAAGGATGATGTTGAATGCTGCTTTTACAGTTTGGGCATTTGCAGTTCCACCAACGTCAAGGAAGTTGGCAGGTTCGCCGCCGGCAAGTTTAATAATGTCCATTGTAGCCATTGCTAAACCGGCACCGTTAACCATACAACCAACGTTTCCGTCGAGTTTAACAAAGTTGAGGTTAGATTTGCTGGCTTCCACTTCCATCGCATCTTCTTCGGAAACATCGCGCAAAGCTTCATAATCCGGGTGACGGAATAATCCGTTATCATCAAGATTCACTTTTGCATCTACAGCTAATATTTTATTGTCTGAGGTTTTTAAAACCGGGTTGATTTCAAACATCGAAGAATCTGTTTGCTCGTAAGCTTTATACAGGGATGCAATGAACTTAGTCATTTCTTTAAAAGCATCGCCGCTAAGGCCAAGATTAAAAGCAATCTTACGTGTCTGGAAACCTTGTAAACCCACTTTCGGATCGATCTCTTCTTTGAAAATAAGGTGCGGAGTGTGCTCAGCAACTTCTTCAATATCCATTCCACCTTCGGTAGAATACATTACTATATTTCTTCCTTTTGCACGATCAAGTAAAACGCTTACGTAAAACTCTTTTGTTTCACTCTCTCCGGGATAGTAAACATCTTGTGCTATAAGAACTTTGCTAACCAACTTGCCTTCGGGACCTGTTTGAGGTGTTATTAATTGCATGCCAATTATTTGCCCTGCTTTTTCTCTAACCTCGTCTAAGTTTTTCGCCAGTTTAACACCGCCGCCTTTACCGCGACCACCAGCATGAATTTGAGCTTTAACCACAACCCAGTCGGAGTTGAAATCTTGTTTTAGTTTTTTAGCTGCTTCAACCGCTTGTTCAGCAGTATCTGCAACGATGCCTTCCTGCACCTTTACACCAAAACTTTTCAATATAGCTTTACCTTGATATTCGTGGATATTCATGTTGAGATTTTTTCGCTGTAAAACTAGTGTTTTGTATCAGTTTTTTAAAAAAAATACTTAATTAATAGTCGATTAGGTGAATAAAGGATTGGATAAATGGAAAAAAGACAATAATCTCGATACTTGAATAAATTGTTAGCGATTACCTGCCTTTAACTTCAAGTTTTTTTCCTTCAAGCTTTAGCTTTTCCCTTTCACCTTTTCCCTATATCTTCGTGCTATGCTTGAGGCAAAAGGAATATTTAAATCTTACAGAGATCTTCAAATTCTAAAAGGAGTTGATTTTAGCGTTAATAAAGGAGAAATCGTAACGATTGTTGGAGCCTCGGGTGCTGGAAAAAGCACCTTGCTTCATATTGTGGGCACATTGGACAAAGCTGACAGGGGCGAAGTAACTATTAATGGAACTAATATTTCTAAATTATCTCAGTCGGGCTTAAGTGCATTTAGAAATACCCACATTGGATTCATATTTCAGTTCCATCATCTTTTACCTGAATTTACTGCTTTAGAAAATATTTGCATCCCGGCCTATATTGCTAAAAGGAGCAAAAAAGGAGCTGAAGCAGCAGCAAAAAATTTGCTTGCAATGCTCGGTCTGGAGCATCGTGCAAATCATAAACCTAATGAACTTTCGGGTGGAGAGCAACAACGTGTAGCTGTTGCCAGAGCTTTAATTAATAACCCAGCAGTTATACTTGCTGATGAACCATCAGGAAATCTTGATTCGCAGAATGCTCAAAGTTTACATGCTTTATTCAGAGATTTAAGAGACCAGTTTTCTCAAACGTTTATTATTGTAACACATAACGAAGACCTGGCTGAAATGGCTGATAGAAAAGTGACGATGAAAGACGGGCAAATTATAATTCCGGAGATTTGAATATTCTGATAACGGCGGCTTCAACAGCGCAGGCTTACCAGCTTTCGCGATTCTTAAATACAGGTAAAAACATTTTCTTCGGCGACTCAGCGGATCTTCCTAAAATAGATGTTGAGGGTAAGTCGTTCATAAAAATTCCCGCATCAAATTCAGCATCATTTTCTCATCTGTTATTAGCTCAATGTTTAGATCTGAACATCAAGGTCGTTTATCCGTTAAAGAGGTTTGAGATACTGGCACTTGCCGAGGCAAGGCTTCTTTTTGATGAATATGGTGTTAAAGTTATGGTGCCGGACAAACTGGTTGCAGAAAATCTTCTATTGCCTAACGTCGAAAAAGGCGAGCTTGTTATTAAAGATTTAGTGGGAGAAATTCCTGACAGAGGGGTTTTTGTAATAAATGCAGAGACTAATATGCTTAAACTTTTTACTGCTGATTGATGAATTACGCTGATATAGATCCGGCTAAGAAGGCTTTCATATTTGAATTGGATGATGTGCTGTATCCTAAAAAGGATTATGATTTACAGGTCTATTACCTTTTTGCGGCTTTTCTGGAATTTCAAGAAGCATTTCCTCCGGCAAACGATCTGGTAACTTTTCTCAAAAAGGCGTACGAAAATCAGGGTCCCGGAAGGATATTTGAGAAGGCTCAGGAAGTATTCGGTTTCGATTCAAAATATAAAGAGAATTTCGAACGCTTACACAGAGAAGCAAGACTGCCATTAAAGTTGCTTTTATTTCATAATGTTTTAACACTGTTACAGGAGATGGTGGTAGACCGAAAACAACTTTTTATAGTTACCAGCGGAAATACCGAGCAACAACTCAATAAAATAAAACAGATTGAATGGCACGGATTAGAAAATTATATGAAAGTATATTTCGCAGATGAAATAAGACCTAAGCCTGACGTTGACGTGCTTACCTTCTTAATGCAGGAAAATAAACTGACCTCCTCTGGTATGTTACTTTTCGGACATGAATCAACAGATGTGGCATTTGCTTCGGCCGCAGGAATTGAATATCTTGCTATTCAGAGCTTTATTGAGTAATTTTGAATTAGATACCTATCAACCTATACACATAATGTTTCTATCTATTCCAACTCCACGAGTATTCAGGATATTGGCCCCTTTTTTCGCGGTTGCAATCTTAGTCAATTCATGCAAAAAAAAGGCTGATAAAGAGAGTATAGAGGTCATTACCCCTAATAAAGTCGATACAGTTACTTATAAATCGCAAAATGATTTTAGAGATTCGGCATATTTAATCACAAAGGATATTTATTTATGGTCTGATAAGCTACCTGCCATAGGTGTTTTTAAACCGAGGGATGTATTAACCATCCATGAAGTGATGAATAAAGTTAGAACTTATCAGTCCTTAGATAAGTGGAGCTTCGCTCAGTTGAAAGCGGAGACAGAGGAAAGTCAAAGAGGTGCTTCTACTGATTTCGGGTTTTTAGTTAAGTTTTTGCCTAACAGCGCTACCGAAATGAGGGTGACTTATGTGTATACTAATTCTACAGCGGGACATGCAGGCATTCAACGGAGCTGGAAACTTAATAAAATTGATGGAAGGATTATTAACCGCAGCATTCCAGAAGATGTAAATTATATAAATAACATATTTTTTGGGGGCACTCAATCAGCCACATTTGAGTTCATCAAACCTGATGGATCTGCCTTCACTACCACACTAGAGAAGACATCGTACGTTTTAAATACTGTGTTATACCGCAACGTGTATGTAAGGGGATCGCAAAAGATTGGATATTTGGTATTTAATCAGTTTGCCGGTCCGACTTCAATAACCGAGCTTCAAAGTGCCATGGGCTATCTGGAGGCACAAGGGATCAATGAAATGGTTGTCGACCTTCGTTATAACCCCGGTGGCTTTGTTTCCACTCAAGACTATCTTGCAAATACACTTGCCCCGCAAAGTGTTGGTAAGAATCAAACGGTAATGTATACATATAAGTTTAATGAAAATTTCAAATCATGGGATCAAAGTTATAAGTTTGATAAGATCGGAACTTTAAACCTTAGCCGCATTGTTTTCATTGTCTCTCCGTCATCGGCATCTGCTAGTGAGTTATTGATTAACAATTTAAAGCCGGTGATGAATGTTAAGCTTATAGGG
>DASVRX010000274.1:0-5079 GCA_036388375.1 Pedobacter sp.
TAAGAAAATCGATCATGAACGTTTTAAAATTACCCTTTTAATAAAATCCTGCATAAGCCCCAGGCCGTATGCACTTAGTTGGATAACGGCTGCAAATATGCTTAAAAATGCAACATTTACAGATTTGTTTACACTTAGTGAATGAAAAAATATCAGCACCAAATATAGCACAAGAAAGAAATTCGTAATCACCAAAACCGGGTGCTGAAAAATATTAGCGAGGATAGTAATTACTAAAAATACTGTGAATGCTGCCGGAAAAAAATGTACCAATTTTAATTCCGAAGGGAAAAATTTATACACGTTGATCCGAGCTCTTCCAAAAAAATGAAGTTGCTTATAGAACTGGGTAAAACTGGTTCGGCGCTTATGATAAACAATCGCATCGGGAACTAAACCGATCTTAAATCCCATGCTATGTATGCGGATACTAAACTCAATGTCTTCACCTAAACGAGTCAATATAAAGCCTCCGCTTTTTTCCCATACTTTCCTTGAAATACCCATGTTAAAGCTTCGCGGATGGAATATGCCGCCAAGATTCTTCTTGTTACCACGTATACCGCCAGTAGTAAATGGCGACGTCATTGAATAACTTATGGCTTTTTGTATTGGAGTAAAAGTGTGATGCGCTGCATCCGGGCCACCATAGGCATCTAACTGATGTTCAAGAATGGCATTATTAACGTTTTGAAGATAGTCTTCTGGCACTAGACAATCAGAGTCAAAGACGATGAAATAATTTCCTTTGGCCCTGGCGAAGCCGTAATTTCTGCTAAAGCCTTGCCCCTCGTTCTCTTTGAAGTAATAGCTAATTTCAAGTCTGTCTTTATAGCTATTTACAATTTCTTCAGCTTTAACTTTAGAGCCATCCTCGATAATTAATACCTCAAATTGTGTGTAAGTCTGCTTTGTTAATGTGTGAAGCAACTCGTCAATTTCTTGAGGGCGATTGTAAAGGGGGATGATTATGGAGAAAAACAAGTTTTTAGATGTGGAATTAAGGTATTGTGCTTAATGGATGCGCAAATATGCAGATTAACTACTAAGGCTCAAATATATGTTTGAATGTCTCAGGTGAAATTTGATTAGCCACAAAGTCAAAGACACGAAGATATTAGCTCGCATTTGCAATCTTCTCATTCGCACATTTTCCCATCTGCACA
Source organism: Pedobacter sp. (assembly GCA_036388375.1). Taxonomy (GTDB): domain Bacteria; phylum Bacteroidota; class Bacteroidia; order Sphingobacteriales; family Sphingobacteriaceae; genus Paradesertivirga. Next base: position 1,167 of record DASVRX010000274.1, read on the forward strand.
TCTATTCCGTTTTCTTCTCTATCTGATAATTGTTACGTTCAGTAGAATTCCTTGAAACTAACTCGGCCACAAAGCCTGTCAGGAAAAGTTGAAAACCAACAATGATAGCAACCAGGGCAATATAAAACAGAGGCTGATCTGTAGCATTTCGGTATTTCAAATTCTGTGAAATAGCGATGAGTTTATCTGCAATAAGCCAGATCGTCATAATCAATCCCGTAAGGAAACTTAATACGCCCATGGTACCGAAGAAGTGCATCGGACGTTTTCCAAATTTTCCAACAAAAAAGATGGAAAGCAGATCGAGAAAACCATTTACGAAGCGGCTCATTCCAAACTTTGTCGTTCCATATTTTCTTGGGCGATGCTCTACTTCCTGCTCGGTTATTTTTTTAAAACCCGCCCATTTGGCCAAAACGGGAATATAGCGATGCATCTCGCCATAAACCTCAATATTTTTAACCACCTCTTTGCGGTAAGCCTTCAAGCCGCAGTTAAAGTCGTGCAGATTGTGAATGCCCGACATACTCCTGGTAGCCGAGTTAAATAATTTGGTAGGCAGCGTTTTGCTTAAGGGATCGTGTCGTTTCTTTTTCCAACCCGAAACGAGATCATATTTTTCCTGGGTTATCTTGCGGTATAATTCAGGTATCTCATCCGGACTGTCTTGTAGATCTGCGTCCATGGTTATCACTACATCACCTTGTGCTTCGGCAAAGCCGATATTTAGTGCCGCAGATTTGCCATAATTTCTCCTGAATTTGATTCCTCGAACTCCTGGATATTTAGATTGGAGCTGCTCAATCACCTCCCAGGATTCATCGTTACTGCCGTCATCAATCAGAATAATCTCATACGAATAGCCGTTTTCCTGCATTACACGGCAGTTCCATTCTACCAGTTCGGGTAAGGATTCGGCTTCGTTATAAAGAGGTACAACTACAGAAATATTCATTTAGGACTTAGAAATAAAGTTTATTAGTTTAAACTGTTGGATGATTCTCTTTTGAAGATTCCGGCAAACAGAAAGGCCGCTACAAAAAGTATAATTACTAAAAAAATCAGGTTTGTAAAAATAGAACTCACATTAATCGCGTCGGTAGCATCAAATCTCTCTCCGATGGATTTAACTGTATCATTAATTTTCTGTTGCGGGGCCTTAATGCTTTCTAATAATGTACGAATCGCATCAACGAAATTTGCTTTTGCTGCAAGATTTATCCTTGATGGAATGATTTTAAAGCTTAGTAGCAATCCGAAAGAAGAGCTTAAATAAGCGGTAATAAAGGTGACGAATATCCCGGAGGTGGCCTGTCGTAAAGTCCAGTAGCCCCCGATTTTAGTTCTCAACTTTGTAATCAGGATTATAACTGCTGCCAAAGGCATCAAGATGGAACTCAGGACATAAACAAACATTATAAAAAATGTTGAATGGCTATACGCGAAGGCGTGCAGCTCTGCAATATCAATGAGCAATAAAATGAGCCCAAGAATTAAACCGTTTAAGAAGGCATCTTTTCTGATTTCCTTTAAACTGTCGGCCATTAATTACAGCTGGTTGAATGATGTTAGCAGTGAATAAACCGGGGCATCAAATTCTGCATCAACGCTATTTTTAGCGTAAGCTTCAATTTCCTCTTTATCTGGTTCTGGTTGGTAAAAAAACGACATAATGGGATAAAAAAGATCCTTCAAATCAGATTCATCAGGAAGCTGATTTGAAACCTTGGCAATTTCCTCAATACTCGATTCCATAAGAATCTGGTTGGCAATTACATCCTCGTAAATGCGATGTTCATCCTGAAACTCATCCTCTTCAACCAATAAAAATTCTTTTAAAAAATCATCAAGCTCGGGCTCGATATCTTCATCGTGGCATTCTCTAATGTATAAAAGAACATTTAAAAGCTCGGTTCCGCGGTCGATCGTTTCTTCTTCTATATCTTCCCACTCTTTTGAGTCAAGATAATCCTCCTCCAATTTTTTCACATCTTCTGAAAAGAAATTGATCATTATCAGGTCGAAAAATATTTCTCTTAAAAGCTCCAACCTGGGTTCATCGTCAAACGCTTCATCCATCAAAGCAACCTTCTCCATAAATGGAGTTTCAAGATTAAAAACATCAATAACTCTTCTTTCAAATTCTGAAACACCAGAACCATTAATTTCTGAAAACCTTTTTAATGATGCCTTAATGGCTTTTTCTACCTGTATATCCATTCTAACTATTATTAAAAACCTGGGCGTTATTATACGCCAACAACACCTTCCCTTTCAAGTTGGTATTAAAGAAAGGCGAGTTTGATGATTTAGACTTATTCGTTTTTGAATCAAAAATCCATTCTGTGTTAACATCAAATAATATGAAGTTCGCCTGTTCACCTTCTTCAAAATTTGGAACTGGTACGTTTAATACCTTCCGGGGATTAATCGCTAACTTTTCTACAAGCATTTCAGGTGTGAAACCAGCCTTTAACGCCAGGGGTAAGACCGTTTGTAAACCGATAATTCCGAATAATGCTAATTCAAACTCCACTTCCTTAAACTCAATTTCATGCGGGGTATGCTGAGACACGATGGCGTCTATTGTTCCATCCTTTAAGCCCTTTATTAAGGCCGCCACATCTGCTGATGTGCGTAGAGGCGGTTTTACTTTGTAATTGCTGTCAAAGTCAGTCAGTGATTCATCGGTTAAAACCAGATGATGCGCTGCTACATCACAACTCACTTTCAACCCTTTCTTTTTTGCCTTTCGGATGAGGTCAACGCTATTAGCAGAACTAATGGTGCTGAAATGTACCGGACAATCATTGTATTCAGCCAAATACAAGTCCCTTGAAATATGAACTTCTTCGGCTAAAGCCGGGATTCCCTTCATCCCTAAATAAGTACTTACAATACCTTCGTTCATCTTTCCTTTGCCTGCTATACAAGCATCCTCGGGGAAGGAAAAAATCAAGCCTTCGAAACCCTTTCCATAAAGCAAGGCTCTGCTCATTAATCCAGAGTCGCTTATAGGTCGGGTTCCATCACTAAAAGCCACTGCGCCAGACATGCGCATATCATATAATTCGGCAAGATCTATGCCTTCCCGATTTTGGGATACGCAGCCTACAGGATGCACATCAACAATAAAATCCTTCGTCCGGTTAACGATGTAAGAAACTTCCGATTTAGAATGAATTACCGGGTTTGTAGCGGGCTGAACAGCTACTCCCGTAAATCCTCCGGCAATAGCTGCGGCTGTACCACTTACTAAATCTTCTTTTGTTTCCAGGCCCGGCTCCCCGAAATTTGTGTTAAGATCAAAGAAACCCGGTGATAAATACTTGCCGGCTCCGTCAATTAATACTACATCGTTCTTGGCGTCAATTTTATTAGCAATCTGTTCAAACTTGCCGTTAGCTATTAGTACATCGGCAATTTTATTATGAAATTTTGAAGCAGGATGAAGGATGGTTACCGAACGGATAAGTATTGGTTTCATCAAATTTTAAGTTTTGATTCTCGGGTTTTATAAAGCCTAATCAGCAATACTTCTGCTGCAAGGAAAACCAATGCTAAAATTAGGCAAAGTTTCCACAATTGAATCCCATTATTTATAGCTTTTACGGCGTTCTGGATTGATCCTTTACCAGGATTAAATATTTCGACGCCTTTTTGAGGAAATTTTTGGCCCAACTCCGCTTTATCATAATAACTTAAATCCGATTCGAGTCGATTATCATTAAAAGCCACAGCTGATAAAATACTATCTCCTTTCAGCAAATTAAAAACGCCCTTCTCTTTAATCTGATCGGAAATAAATAATCGTGTTCCATTTTCTGAAGATCGCACATCGGGAATAGCTTCGAAGTTTCCATTCTTCAGTTTTAAAGTTTGATTTGCAGAGAGGGTGACTTTATTAATTTCC
>DASVRX010000275.1:0-12327 GCA_036388375.1 Pedobacter sp.
TCGGTTCACAGTTTGCATAACTATAACCTTAATAGTGTAGTTTACACCGGAACTCACGATAATAATACATCACAAGGCTGGTATGCTCAGGATGCCACAAAGACGATAAAGAAGAATTTGAAGCAGTTTTCTGGTGCTAAACCTAAAAAGAAAAACATCCATCTCCAACTTAGTAAACTGGCTTATTCGAGCGTAGCCAAAATTGTTATTTTACCTATGCAGGATGTTATCGGTTTGGATGAAGATGCCCGGATGAATATGCCTGCGTCTGTTGAAAAGAATTGGGTGTGGAGGTTAAAGCCTGATCAGCTGAGACAGAAATACTCGAAAAGGCTGCGTAAGTGGGTGGAAGTTTATAACCGCTTATGAAATACTTCCCTTAATTACTGAACTTTAGCAAAGATTTCAGCCAAATGCTCAGGCGTTAAGGGCTTACAATAGAATCCGGAAAGACCGGGTGTTTGCCTGGCTTGTTCTTCATCATAAGGATCTATTGAAGAAGTAACCAAAGATACTTGAGGGATCTTTTGCATGCTATGCTTTAGCGCTTCGAACAAGGCCAAAAACTCCCACGTACTCATAAATGGAGTATTTAAATCAAGCAATACCACGTCGGGTATCAGATTCGGTTCATCACAGTTTCTTTTCAGAAAATTGAAGAAGTCTGCGCAATTAGAAAAATTTAAAATTTTACTATCCGGACGGAGTTTTGTAAAAGTACGGTTGATAATGAACTGATAAATCTGATCGTCATCAACTACGGCAATTTTGAAAGGATTCAATCTTGTTTAATTACAAAGCCAATTTAGAAATATTATTTGGGCCAGTTGCAGCATTGTGGAATTGTTGATAAGTTTTGGCACCAGCAAATCTAACGCTGTAAAGATAATTTTAGTTCGATAGCCCTTTTAGGTCTTCGGCAGGTATAGAGTCAGTATCGCCCGAAGCAAGTTTCTCTTTGGCTGCATCTTCCTGAGCAATCATACCGGCTATGGTGGTTTCAGTAAGTATCTTCAATGTGGCATCGCGTACATCTTTCATCACATCGCGGATACCGCAATATCCTTCGTCCACGCACTCATCACAGCGTTCGTAAAAGTTCAGACTCACGCAAGGCAGTAAAGCGATCGGACCATCAATAACTCTAATAATGGCAGAAAGCTTAATTTCTTCTGCTTTTTTCATCAGGTAGTAACCGCCGCCCGCACCTTTTTTACTTCCTAAGAAGCCGCCTCGCTTTAGTTCGAGTAATATTGCTTCGAGAAATTTCTTGGGTAATTGTTCCTTAGATGCTATTTCAGAAATAAGCGTAGGCGTATTAGCTTTATTTCTGGCAAGAGCCATTAAAGCCTTAACGGCGTATTTGGTTTTCTTTGTTAGCAAAGCTTTTCTATAGAGTTAGTATATCAAATATACTATTTTATCTAAACATACCGGCTTAGGGTATATAAAGAAACAATGATAATTACAATGCCTACAATCAGCATAATGGTCTTAACAGGAAGCTTGCTTGCAAAGCTTGCAGCAATAGGAGCGGCAATCATTCCACCTAAAACCAGCCCTAGTATAATCTGGAAATAGTTAGCCATCCCCAGGAAAATACTGAATGTAACGGAGCTTGAGAAAGCCACAAAAAACTCGGCAAGATTTACCGATCCAATCGTAAAGCGTGCGTTTCTTCCTCCGGCTAACAAGGTAGAGGTTACAATTGGTCCCCAGCCGCCGCCACCAATTGAGTCGAGAAATCCGCCGACAATGGCAAGAATACCTACGTTCTTGGTTTTTTTCTTTCTGCGTTTTGGAGCAAGGGCTTTTCGGATGATTACTGCGCCCAAAATCATCGTGTAGGTAGAAACCAGCGGCTTAATATAATAGTTATACTCTTCGAGCGATGTTAGAATATACGCCCCTAAAATGGCGCCAACTATTCCCGGAAGCAGTAAATTTTTGAAGAGCTTGCTGTTAACATTTCCGAATCGTAAATGCATCAATCCGGAAACCCCGGAAGTAAAGATTTCTGAAGTGTGAACGCTGGCACTTGCCGCTGCCGCGGGAACACCGAACGACAGTAGAAAAGTAGTTGCACTAACACCATAAGCCATCCCGAGGGCGCCATCAATCATCTGGGCGATGAATCCGCCTAAGATATAAATGAAAATCTCTGATGTTACTTGTTGGCTCACCCACTGCGACGCCGTTGAAACCGAATTAAAAGTTACATATGTAGACAGCAAATGACCGATAACCATCAGGCAAATAGCCGCACCTGCATATAGAAGATAATGTACAACCTTTTTGTGCTTCTTGGTTTCAGGCTCGGTCTTAACAGCCAGCACCGAAGTGATATCGTTCAATTGCCGAACTTTATCAGAGAAATCTCCTCCCAGTTTCTGGCGGATTTTTTCCATATTATCCAGCACCTCGTCCATCTCATGCGGGAAAGCTTCGTTTAAGACTTCTTTAACGCGCTTTGCTATGGTGGGCGATTTGCCATTCGTAGAAATGGCAATCTTGAGATTGCCTTTTTGAACTACCGAACTTAAATAGAAATCACAAAGTTCGGGCTTGTCGGCAACATTCGTAAGCACTCCATTTTCTAAACAGGCGGAGTGGATCTCATAGCTGATTTGCTTATCGTTTATGGCGATAATTGCCAAATCGATACCTTCCAGATCAGAGGGGATAAAAGCACGTTCCTCAAAATGAATATGATGTTCGGCGATAAACTCTTTTACCGCCGGGCACAACTCTGGGGCAACTAATCTCACATTGGCTTTCGGGCTGTTTTGATAAATTGCAGTAAGTTTTTCTGTTGCCACATATCCACCACCAATTAACAGAATCGTTAATTTTTCCAGCTTTAAAAAAACTGGAAATAGCGTATTGTGCTCTTTAAAAGCATCAGTGACTAAATGGCTTTCTGTAACCGTACCCGACATTTCCGCTTATTGAGCAACTAATTGAGCGTTGCGGAATTCGGTAAGCTGTTGCTTGAATAATTTCGATTGTTGTATGTAGTATTCAGCAAATTCTTTGCTCGGTTCCTGAGTGTTCAGCTGATAAACCAAATCCTGAAAACCTACGTCTAGTTTTATTCTTCCGGTGGCGACAAAATGCTCATCGAAATCTTTTATGATGCCAGCCTGTGTGTTTGTCTTTTTATCTTCAGCAACCAATAGCGCTTTCGCGGAATGAATAAAACCGGTGTACGCGTAATAGATCGCATCAGAGTATTCCGCCACAGCGAAAGATTCGTCGGCTCTTTGGAGTTTCTCTTCTGCCTCAATTAATAAAACGGCAATCAGGTCAATCATTACGCTGGCACACTCGCCCACACCAATAGCCGGTTTGTAAGGTTCTTCCTGTTCCCAGTCGATAAAATCTTCCGGCGTTATGCCATCATGTTTTGACAATGGCGCCAATAGATCATAAAAATAAATTTTACCCTGGCGGTTGTAATATTGATTAAACAACTCTCCCTCAAAGGCATTTTTATAATAATCTTCCAAAACATCTCTCAACACCTGCGGACCGCGTCTGCTCGGCACTTTAACGATTTTTTCAGAAGCTACACCATGTCCATCGCCCGTACTACCGCCGCCCAATAAAACCTGGAGGGCCGGAGCAACCAGTGGTCCGATCTTCATGCTTGAGCCATGGAAACCAATAGCCGTCATCGCATGCTGACCGCAAGCATTTATACAGCCGCTTATTTTTATGGTGATGTCTTTATTGTAAATCAGCTCAGGATATTCCTCAAGTATTACTTTTTCCAGCTCCCGTGTAATTCCGGTGCTGTTCGAAATACCGAGGTTGCAAGTATCTGTTCCGGGGCATGAAGTAACATCAGCTACGCTTTCAAATCCAGGATTTGCCAGGCCAAGCTCATTTAACTTTTCAAATACATAAGGCAGATTCTCTTCTTTTACGAAGCGGATACGCATTCCCTGGTTTTGCGTTAAACGGATGTCATCTGCCGCTACATCGCGAAGGACGTTTATCAGTTTTCTGGCAACAGGTGTTTTGATATCGCCATTTTGAATTTTTAGTCCAACTGATACATAGCCTGCCTGCTTTTGCGGATAAACATTGGTTTTTAACCACTGCTCGTATTTAAGCGGATTGCCAATCTCGGGGATCGGAAGCGTAACATTTGGTATATAAGGCGAGCTATTAACCGTCCTGTCGATTTTATAAATTTTAGCTTTTAAAGCAAGTTGCTCTTTGCTTGCAAGTTCCAATAATGTTTCTCTTCCGATGTCTTGAATAAGATATTTCATACGAGCTTTCATTCGCTTGGCACGTTCACCGTAACGATCAAAAACTCGGATTATCGATTCAGCGAAAGGGATAATATAATCCTCGTGAATAAAGTCGGATGCTAATTCGGCGATGTGAGGCTGAGAACCAAGTCCGCCACCGAACATCACTTTAAAGCCGCGAACTTCTTCGCCGTTTTCGATTTTAACTTTTGGGATAAACCCTAAATCGTGAATATAAGCGTAAGCGGTATCCTTTTCGGATGATGAAAACGCAATTTTGAATTTACGTCCCATATCCTGGCAAATAGGGTTTCTCAGAAGGAACTCAAAAAATGCATGCGCATAAGGCGTTACATCAAACGGTTCTTCTGGATCTACGCCAGCCACAGCAGATGCGGTAACGTTTCTTACTGTATTTCCGCAAGCTTCGCGAAGGGTGATAGAATCTTGTTCAAGTTCCGCCCATAATTCCGGCGTGCGCTCGAGGCTTACAAAGTGAATTTGAATATCCTGACGGGTTGTTATGTGAAGATTTCCTGTTGCGTATTTATCAGACACATCGGAAATGCGTTCTAGCTGTTTTAAGGTAACTCTTCCGTAAGGAAGCTTAATCCGGATCATTTGAACGCCCGGCTGGCGCTGACCGTAAATGCCCCTGGCTAATCTTAAACTCCTGAATTTTTCTTCGTGAATTTCCCCTTCACGGAACATCCGAATCTTTTTTTCCAGGTCAATAATATCTTTTTCAACGATTGGATTTTCTAATTCGGTTCTGAAGCTTTGCATTCCTATAGAATTTGTAGTATAAGTTTGCAATATTACGGAAAAAGCATTTTTCCTGAAAATTAATCTTTGTGCAGGGTGTCAGGGAGTTGTAATAATGAAAGGTGATGTTGAAGGGATTCATGCAAAGTGGGCGATGATTTACACTAAGAACGCGAAGGAACTCTAATCCATTTTACTTTTACTTTGTGGTCTTTGCGTGTTTTGTCTTACCTTCTTTGCGTGAAATTAAAGGGTTCACGCAAAGTTCGCAAAAATTTATCGCGAAGATCGCTAAGTAATTACTTAACTCCCCATCTCTTGCCGTATCGCCCTCTCAAATTCATCAGGACATTGGGTGCCAATAATATATACTAATCCATCGCGATCGGTTAAGCTAACTGCATCTTTTCCTCCAGCATAAAATCTAATTTTCCCTTTTTGATGGAGGTTATAAACCGGGTTATTCAAGGAATACGAACTATAAGGTCGTTTCTCCACCTTGACAATGCTATTCAAATCAATTTTAACAAGTTTTGTGGTCCAAAGTCCATTTAAAATTATGCTCTTGTTTTGAACAATAGTTTTATAATGAACCATAAAAAGCATGCAGATTGAAACAATTAAAATTGCCAGACCTACAATCAAAAAAAGCTCACCGTTTCTGTCGCGGTTTTCGGTAACGAAGTACGCAGCAAAGGCAAATACAATCATAACCACGCGTATGCTGATGCGGTTGAAATCCCGGCCGAGATATTGTTTTTCAGTAAAAGCGGGTTCTGTACTCATCTATAATTACTCTTCGAATATAATAAATTTTTAGTGTGGGAAGTTACTTTGTAACGGTCATCCATTCTATAGCCAACTACCCACAAAATATCGCCATTCCCATTTTCCAGAATTCCGATCTTGTTTTTTTCAGTAAGCGGAATTTTCAAGCTTGTAAAAAAGTCGCTTAACTTTTTCTTCCCCTTCATTCCGAAAGGATAAAAATAATCGCCCTTAAACCAATGACGAAGTTTTAAGGGGAATTGTAACAGTTCACTGTCAAAAAAAGCCTGATCCGCGCCTCCCACAATTTCCGCATCTATCAGGTCTATTTTGGCTATTGTTAGTCTTAGATTGTTCCACATAACAATTGTTTCACTTTGTTGTATTAAAGTTTCATCACTGTTGGTTTCAGTTATTTTATTAAGTATGAGAAATTCCCTGTCAAGCAATAAACGATGGGTTGGCGATTCAAAAACTTTTCCGGGCTGGCCGTCCCAGGCATAAGTTAGATCCTTTAGTACCGTTTCCGAAAAATTATACGGCTTGAACAACTCATATAATAGAAGCATTTGCGGATTTAACTTTTTAAGGTCTTCAAGCTTTATCCTAATCTTACCGTTATCGGCAGGTTGAAAAAGGTCGTTTCTAAAGGTTTCGATTTGGATGTTCAAAAAATCCTCTAGTTCTTTAAACTTCCGGCTATTTTTCTCAAATGTATCTTCAATAGTAGGATTTAGTTCTTTGAGTTTTGGAATTACTTCCAATCGCAATTTATTTCTGGCATATTTTGTAGCGCTGTTAGAACTATCTTCCCGAAAGGGAAGCTGGCAAGCATTAACAATACCATCAATTTCTTCCCGGTTCAAGAACAAAAGAGGCCGAATGAGCTTATCTCTTTTTGGCAGAATTCCATGTAATCCTGCAATTCCTGTACCTCGCACCAGATTCAGTAAAATAGTTTCTGTAGCGTCGCTTTGATGATGTGCTACCGCGATGTAATCATAATCAAAATTATTTCTTATCGTTTCGAACCAGTTATAGCGCAGATCCCTTGCGGCCATTTGAATGGATACCTCATTTGCCTTAGCCACTTTTCCCGTATCAAAATTGGTGTGGTAATACGGAACACCAAGCGCAAGCGACAGATTCTTCACAAATCGTTCATCCTCTTCCGATTCATCGGCACGCAACTTGAAATTGCAATGTGCAATACCAAAATTAAAACCGGCGTCGTTAAATAAATGCGTCATTAAAACAGAGTCTTTCCCTCCACTTACCGCAAGCAGCACTTTTTCAGAAGGATTAAATAGCTTGTGAAGCGTTATGAAAGATTTAAATCTGTCTACCGGAAGCATGTTCAAAATTATCTAAATATCCTGTATTCCGGCTTAACATAGTTTAACTAAGCTGAATGTGGTTTAGATACTTTTAAAAACTAATTTTGTAGCGTGAAGAAATTACTTTTTCTTTTATTATTGGTACTTATTACTGGAGCTGCATCTGCACAAAGTGTTGTGCAATTGATTCAGTCCACATCATTATCGCCGGGTAAAGCCGGGTTGTATGTTACGAAGCCCATATTCGCACAAGATGGAACTACGTTGTCGGCAGACAGTGCTTACTTCAATAATGCTGCTAACGCCTTCGATGCTTTTGGAAATGTGGTTATCACGCAAAGTGACGGTACAATCGTTTACTCGGATGTTTTGAATTACAACGGAAATACAAAACTGGCATTACTGACGGGCAATGTACGTTTGGTTGATAAAGCTTCAACACTTACCACCAACTATCTTACTTACAATCTTGGGACTAAAATTGGTACCTACACAGGCGGCGGCCAGATTAATAACCCTCCAACGTTAATCACCAGCAAAAGTGGCTACTACTTCGGTACTACCAGCGATGCCTATTTTCGGTATAATGTAGTTGTTACCACACCTGATGTATTAATGAAGACCGACACATTGAAGTATAACTCGATTAGTAAGGTAGCCTACTTTTATGGCCCCACCAATATTTTAAATAAGAGCGATAAATCCAACTTGTATACCGAAAATGGAAGCTATAATACAGCTTCTGATAAGGCTTGGTTTGGGAAAAGAAACTTATATACTGATGGAACGAAATCTTTAAAAGGCGATAGTTTATTTTACGACGGAAACGCTGGTTTCGGAAAAGCAATCAGAAATGTGACTTTTATAGATACAGAGCAGAAAACAGTTTTGAAAGGAAACCTGGGAACTTACAGAAAACTTGATGAGAGCGCATTAATGACAGGGAGCGCCTACATTACGATGCCCACAGAAACCGATTCGGGTAGAGTTGATACCATTTGGATGACTGCAGATACGCTGCTTACGAAGCTGATTCTTTTAAGAAATCTCGTTCCGCTTGAGGGAAAAAAGATAAAATCGGATGCCGAAGTTGCTCAAGAGGAAGCTGCTGTTATTATTGAGGGGCAGGCACCGGAAACCGTTTCACCTCAAGGGGCGACGGCGGCAACTGAGCAACCAGCAACCAGTACAGTTTCAACCCAGGATACAAGTATTAAAAAGGAGGATACAAAACCGCCAAAGCGAAGACTATTTGGTTTAAGAAAGCCTAAAAAAATAAAGGAGCCAGATTTGCCCAATAGTACGATGGTGAAAAATGTAATTCCTGATGATGCATTAGCGGTAAAGACTAAACGCGACAGTATCTCAAACTTTAAGACTGATTCTTTAAAGAATGTAGCAGAAACTTTAAAAAATGCTCCCTTAGATACCACGCGAACACGAATTGTGCTGGCCTATCATAACGTAAAAATTTTCAAGTCTGATTTGCAATCTAAATCAGATTCTGCTTTTTACAGCTATTCCGATTCAACAATCCGTTGTTTTAAAGACCCAATAATCTGGACTCAAGGTTCTCAGCTTTCTGCTGATACCATATTTCTGCAACTAAAAAACCGCAAGCTGGATAATATGCAGCTCAAGAAAGATGGTTTCATAGTGAGCACTGAAAATGATTCACTGAAATTTAATCAGGTAAAAGGTAAGATGATGACCGGCCTGTTTAACAATAGTAAACTTTACAGAATGCTGGTTGACGGCAACGCCGAAAGCATTTATTACACCATGGATGACAGTGTTTATTCAGGCTTCAACCGAACGCTTAGCGGGCGAATGCGGCTGGACTTTGGTGATAACAAACTCAAAGATGTAATGCTGGTACGCAAAGCGGAAGGCGATTACTATCCTATTGAAAAGGTTCCGAAGGACAAGGATATTCTGGAGGGATTTATTTGGAAACCGAAGGAGCGACCGGCATCGAAGGAGGAAATTATACCATCGTTGAGAAAGGCGAAAAAGCCTTCTGCTAATCAAAAAAGAGCTTCGGTGCCCGAGAAAAAGGCCACTATTGCTGACAAGCCGAAAGCTAAGTAATGCTCAATTGGCAAATTAAGCTTGTTTCAAGAAATGTACTAATTTGGCCATGGCCCTTCCGCGATGACTAATGCTATTTTTTTCCTCAGCCGTCATCTCCGAAAAAGTTACATCATATCCTTGTGGTATAAAAATTGGATCATAGCCAAAACCTGTGTTTCCAGAGCGCTCATGGGCAATTCTTCCTTCAACCGCACCTTCAAAAAAATGCTCTTTGCCATCCAAAATTAAAGAAATGACACACCGGAAACGCGCCGTACGATTCTGGTTAGTGCCTAGCTTATCTAAAACAAGCTGCATATTCGTTTCGCTGTCGCGCGAACCGGAATAGTGCGCAGAGTAAACTCCCGGCTCGCCATTTAGTCCGTCTACTTCTAAGCCGGAATCATCCGAAAAGCAATCAACCTGAAAATGATCAAAAATATAATGGCTTTTTTGAGAAGCGTTTTGATGAAAAGTTGTTCCAGTTTCGGGGATATCGGCGTTGCAGCCAATGTCACTCAGACTTTGCAATTGAAATTCATCTCCAATCATAACTTGAACTTCATCCAGCTTATGCTGATTGTTAGTGGCAAAAACAAGTGATTTCATAAGAATAGATTTGAGAAGCTAGATATGAGATTTGAGACCGAAGTAAGTGAGAGACTAGATTGATTAATAGGAGAGAACTGTTAAAGTTTTTTCATCTCATCCCAAAAGGTTCTTTTCTTATCGGTATTAGCCAGCATTTCGACGAAGCTAAAGGTTGCAAGAACTTTGGTGTTTTGATGCTTAATTATTTGGTTGGATTGAACCCCATCAAGCTTTATTTGTGCGGGATTGATTCCGAATAGAACCAGGGAGCTACAAACAAAGAAGTTTTTTAACTCCTCAAATGTTGCGTTTGGATATTTGCTCAAATTCACAATAGCCACATCTTTTAGCTCTTGTTTTTTAGCTTTTAGAATATTTAAAAGTGTTTCTAACTCTTTCGGGTTGATGATTTGATGTTGTGGCTCATTCACCAGAAGCAAAATGTATTTGTTGTTTTCGCCCAGATAGTCAAAAAAAGCCGGCTCTTGCTTGTCAGCATTGGGAGCTTCGGTTTCAACTGAAACTTCAGTTTCATTGTGAATGCTATATAAATCCTCAGTCATTAAAAAAGGCAAGGCAAGAGGATTCGAAGCTTTAAGCGTGTCCATCATTTCAAAATTAATCGTTTCTGTTAAAAATAGTTAAAACAAATCATCGTTACTAATGGAGTCTTAATTTGAGTTACCTTTACAGAGAATACTTATTTGATTATTTGTTGATTAATAGATTATATCTGATATTTTTGCGCCAGTCTGGCGTTGAGTAATTATCCAAAGCAAAACTTTTTTCATAGATCATTGAGATCTCAACTTAACATAAACAATGAAACTTTTCTTAAGTCTTATATTTTTAGTTCTTACATCAATCACTAATCTTTTCGCTCAAAAAAGTGTAATAAACAAGATTGTGGCAGTTGTTGGCGACAACATTATTTTACAGTCGGATGTTGACAGAGATTACTCCAATTACATTTTACAAGGTAACCCTGAAAACCCCGAAATAAAATGCCAAATAGTTCAGCAGGCACTTACACAAAAGCTTTTATCGCAACAGGCAGTAATCGATTCGATTATAGTAACTGATGATGAGGTTACCAATGAGGCTGACCGAAGAATGCGCGCCTTGATACAACGGGCTGGTGGTCAGGAAAAATTGGAAGGGTTTTTAAATCGCTCAGTTATTCAATACAAAGATCAGATTCGCCCGGATATACGGGAACAGCTTGTGGCTAACCGGATGCAAGGTAAAATTACAGAAAATGTAAGCGTAACCCCGCTAGAGGTTAAGCGTTTTTTTGAAGCAATTCCCAAAGACAGCCTTGAATACTTTAATGCCGAAGTTGAAGTAGGAGAAATTATTATGTATCCGAAACTGACTAAAAAAGAGAAAGAAGTATTTCGCGACAGAGCAGAGCTGCTGCGATTACGTGTAAAAGGGGGCGAAGACTTTGCAACTTTGGCTCGTTTATATTCCGAAGATCCTGGTTCTGCATCTGAAGGTGGTGATTTAGGTTTCTTTGACCGGACAGTAATGGTAAAAGAATTTACTGCGCAGGCATTTAAATTAAAGCCTGAAGAGGTATCTGCAGTGTTTGAAACCGAACATGGCTTTCATATCTTACAGGTTATAGAACGTCGCGGGGAACAAGTGCAGGCCCGCCATATGCTTATCAAAACGGTGCCCGGAAAGGAAAGCCTTGATCGGACAAAAACCGCAATTGATACACTCTATAATAACATAGTCGCAAAAAAAATGACTTTTTCTACGGCTGCGGCGCTTTACTCAGACAACAATGAAACCAAATACAATGGTGGAATGATGTTGAACTCTGAAAATGTTCAAAGTCGGACTACTTTAATTCCTACAGATAAACTAGATCCTGCGGTTTTTCTCACGATCGACACCATGAAAGTGGGAACTTATTCAAGACCCGAGCTCTTCACCGCCAGAGACGGTAAGCAAGGTTATCGTTTTCTATATTTGAAATCTAAGACTGAGCCGCATCGGGCAAGCCTTGATTTAGATTTTCCGAAAATTAAGGAAGTAGCTTACCAGGATAAAGTGAATCGTGCCTTAAGTGAGTGGTTCGAAAAGAGAAGAAGCACTACTTATATTAAGCTGGATCCAGAATATCAAACCTGCTCAAATATGAAACTTTGGGTTTCTAAATAAGCCAAAGCGAATGACTACCTATAAATCTGACATCGAAGCAGTTGATGCCTTAAGCGCATCGTATAAAAGCATTCGCGATGAAATCGGGAACGTAATTATTGGTCAGGATGACATTATTAAATCGGTACTCATTTCAATTTTTAGCAATGGGCACTGCCTTTTAGTTGGAGTTCCCGGATTGGCTAAAACACTACTGGTGCAAACGGTTTCGCAGGTATTAGACTTGTCTTATAACCGTGTGCAGTTTACTCCCGATTTAATGCCTTCGGATATTGTAGGATCAGAAATTTTGGGTGAAGATCGCGCATTCAAATTCATTAAGGGGCCAGTGTTTTCTAACATTATCCTTGCGGATGAAA
>DASVRX010000276.1:0-2820 GCA_036388375.1 Pedobacter sp.
ATTAATCTGGAGCAATTAGATCCTTATCGTGGCGAGAATAAAGATTTGGTTCTTAACGGCATTGCTTGGGACGCAAAAGGCCGTCGTCTATTTGTTACAGGTAAAAAATGGGATAAGCTATTTGAGATTAAGATCATGTAAGCCCTAAGCTGGGCTTACATGTTGAAGGGCTTTAAGTTTTCGTTGCAGTTATTGTGTTTCCGCTTACGGTTACCGGATAAATTCTTAAATCCCTTGTGCCTCCACTGGTACCTTGTGGCTGTCCGGTTACCGTTCCCGCCGAAGAGTATGTTGCGAAGTGCAAGTCACATCTAATTCTGCTATTAGCCGGTTGCCATTCTAGGTTTCCGCCCTGATGTGGACATAAAGCTTCTGTAGCAATAAATGAGGCTGTCACGTTTGTTGCCGCTGTGCGAATAAACAACACACCATTTGCTTTAGTCTGACTGCCAATAGTCGCCATGCTTGAAACATCAACAGATGCGGTATTTCCGCCACCTCCACCACCGCCTCCCGGGGGCGTAGGAGTTCCTGTATCGTCATCTCCTTTGCCGCAAGATTGAAGACAAGTTCCTGCGCAAACCATCGCAAGGCTAATACCCAGGGTTTTTAAAAATTCATCTCTTTCCATAATGTTAAGTTTAATAGATTTTAGATTCTATATCGGGGTTTTTAGATTTTCCAATTTGGAAGTTTCTCGCGATCACAAAGCCGAAGCGCATGCCTCCGTTGTTCCAGGATTTTTGTGTATCGTGAATGAAGTTGTTTTCTATGATATGCTCGGCATTCATAAAATTCAGCGAAAAGACATGTCCGCCGGTTTCAATTTCAAGCCCAACTCCTAGCGGATTAAAGTATTTATCCTTTGCAAAGGATTTTGACCTTCCAAAAGAGTTTACTAACTGGTAGTCTGCCACTAAAGAGAGTCGTTTTTTTAATTTTAATCTACCGGCAAACCCGAGGCTAAACAAATTTTGCTCGTCACCCAACTCAATAAACTCTGAGCGAATTAGGTAGCTTGGTGTCACCTGCAATGAAAGTCTATCGGAGAATCTACGTGATACCATGGCCTGAAGTAAATAACTGCCCCTGGTCGAATCGCTGTTAAATTCGTTTGCTTGTCTTTCTTCTCTGGTGATCCATCCGCCTTGAGCGAGAAGTGTTAGAGTAACAGGCGAGGAGCCTGCCTTTTGTTGTATGGCTTTTTGTTTAACAAAAAGATTATATAGTTCATTCGACTTGCTCCGTCCGACGCCTATGGTTAAGCGGTCGGTTACGCCATAATCGAAACCTATGTAAAGATCCGTCGCGATATCAAGGCCATATAGCGTGTGAGAACTTCCAAACTCGCCACCGATGTCGCCGAAATGATGGCGGATACGCATATCAAGTGCGTGTGCTTTTTGAGTTTCACTTGAGTGGGATAATACTATCCTGGTATCTTTAAAAGTAGAGAGCGAAGCTCCTTTGTACGAACTTTGATCAATTGAATTCAGTAGCGAATCGGCTTCCTGTGCCTTAAGAGCTGCAGATATAAACAATAATAGGACAAGAAAAATTCGAAATAGTTTATGCATGAAATTATGGTTTTAGTGTAGCGTCTATATCAACTTTTACAACTTCGGCAACTTTGGTAATTACAAGTTTTGGTATTTTAATATTATGATCAACACAGGCTACATCAAACGAAGAACTAAGCTGAACGTTCCCGTTGACTACTTTGATCTTACCCGGGATAGAACGTTGTTTTGATATCCCGTGCATGGATAATAATCCAGCTGCCACTACACTATATTCACCATCCTTAGTTAAATCGACAGGCTGATTTAGCTTGCCGCTAAACTTCGCATATGGGTATTTATTACTCTCCATATAATTTTCGTTGAAATGCTCTTGCATTAAACCCCTGGCAAATTCAAAGCTTTTAATAGGAATCTGAAATGCGATTTCACCGGTTTTTGCAACAAGTACTGCAACGCCTTTTTCAGATACCGCTTTAATATCTTCTATTGGTGTAGATGAGAAAAACCGCACTTTAACCGTTTTTGAAGAGAGATTTTGAGCATAAGTTGGGATTGATAAGCCAACACCAAAAAGTATAATCTTAATTGATTTACTTAATTTTTTTACTGAGATCATAAGTCAGATTTAACGAAACTCCACTGGATTTTAGCCGTACGTTTCCTTCGCCAACACCACCTAAAGGCAGTTTCACATAAGGTTCTATTGCCCAGTACAAATTGGCGGTTTTAGGTTTTATTTGGTAACTCGCCGAAAGGCTAACGACACTTAAATAATGCCTGTTAGCATTGGTTTTTACCAGTTGAAAATCTTTGTAGCCAGACAATTCACCGTATTTAAATGTGTATTTTTCAGACAGCATGAAGTAGGAAGATAGACCCGTGGAAACGGCAATTTTTCTATTTCTGTTACCAGATAGTATATACGAGGCTTGTAAAGGGATTTCAAGAATTTTACATGAAGCATCGATTGAAGACGCATATTTTGCATAAGAATTTTCGATTTTATAATCGAAAGCTGCAGCTTGATAATTTTTAAAGCCATATTTTACTCCAGAGCTTAATGCCACTCTTTCGGATATCGAAGCATTAATCAGCAAACCCGTGGTTAACGTGCCTTGATTACCAGCGATGGATTTTATAGCACTAAATTCTGGCCCGGCTAAAGCAGTAACACTGAACACCAATCTGCGCCGTTTTAGAGGTTTTTCTTCGTCTTTATCAACCCTTAAAGAGTCGTTGCTTTCAACCGTTAGCTTTTCTATTGTACTTGGACGCTGTTGCAAAGTATCAGTATTTG
>DASVRX010000277.1:0-23530 GCA_036388375.1 Pedobacter sp.
ACCAGGAACACAACAATGGAAACGGCGGCAACTAAACGAAAAATGACTTTATCATTCATTATTTTTTCTTGGTTTTAAAGAGGTCGAGTTCCTTAGTCCTTCCGTAATAAGCACCTTAATTTCATCTGTCAATTTATTAATCTGATCCTTACTGGTAGAATCATAATATCCGCGGATCTTCCTGTCGGGATCCACAAGTATGATCATAGGGCTGTGCACAATATCTTCGGCATCGCCTTTTGGCACCAAGGCATCTACGAGGAAGTCTTTTTTCGCGAGCTCATAAATAAATGCTTTATCACCTGTAAGAAAATTCCATCTTTTCGGGTCGGCCTTAAAGGTTTGTGCATAAGTATCCAGAGCTCGGGGCGTATCATTCTCCGGATCTACCGAAATAGAATAAAATTTTAGTCTTTTATTATTAGCAAATTCTGCGACTACCCTCGCCATTTGATTATTCATTTCAGGGCAGAAGCTTTTGCATTTTGTAAAGAAAAAATTAACAATCACAATTTGATTGCTATCCGTGGGGATACCGGTACTATCTCCGGTATGGCTCTTTAGCTTAAAGTTTCTAACACGGTGATAAATAGTGTCGGGAATCTTCACCCCCCTCTTAGTATGAAAGGTTGAGGCAACCACTTTTGGGCCGTATATATCCAGGGGCCTGTAGCGGTTCTTTCCTTTTTCCTGTAGTAAATAATATAAAAATCCTGGTAACGCCAAGATGGTTACCAGGATTAATACCTTTTTAAATGAAGATTTATTATCCTTCATTCATCATCATGTTCAGGTATGATCCTTCGTTTAACATTAACACGATAAAGTAAACAATAAAGATCAGGGAAAGCACAATAGAGGTTATTAAACCATATTTCTCGAACCTAAGGTGCATGAAGTAAGCTACAATGTAAAACGCCTTAAGCAAGGTAAGGGCGATGTAAATGAAGTTTCGAACACCTTTGCTCATCACCGACTCAGGGATTGCTAAGGCTATGATAAACTCAATCGCTGTAATCGCTAACAAGTAAAAGAATACTGTCCAGATCTTCTTTACAGTCATCCCTGCATGGTCACCATGCCCGTGTTCTTCTGTTGTATGTGTATGCTCTGAAGCCATATTAAAATCTTTAAAAATTATACAAGATAAAAGAACGTAAAAACGAATACCCACACCAAGTCAACAAAGTGCCAGTATAACCCTACTTTTTCTATCATCAAATAGCTTCCACGTTTTTGAAAAACGTTGCCCATTGTCATAAACAGGATGATGAAATTAAAAATAACCCCACTAAAAACGTGAAAACCATGAAAACCGGTTATGGTGAAGAATAAGTTTGCGAATTGCAGGGTGCTAACTTCATCAGCACCTATGTGCTTAATCGTCGCTGCATCAGGGATTGACCCCCACCAGAATCCTTCATGGTGTAAGTGTGTCCATTCCAGTGCCTGGCATCCTAAAAATGCTGCTCCACCAATTATGGTCCATATCATCCAGGTAATTACTTCTTTTTTTGAGTTACGATGCCCCGCCTCTACAGCCAAAACCATCGTTACTGAACTCATGATTAGGATAAACGTCATGATACCTACAAACACCAAAGGATAACCATGATCTGCTAGACCCGGAATAGACTGAAAAACAACATCCGGATCAGGCCATGTAATTTTACTGAAACGCTGTGCTCCGTAATAAATCAAAAAGGCAGAAAATGTGAATGCATCTGAAACCAGAAAAAACCACATCATTATTTTGCCGTATTCGGCATCAACAGGAGATTTACCACCGTCCCATGCACCGGTTTTAACTTCGTCTAATTGTGAGATTGTAGTAGTACTCATTACAGTATGTTATTGGTTCAAAAGTAAGAAAACATATAAATAAATCCATAGTATATCTATAAAATGCCAAAATATAGATGTTACTTCCAGTCGGAAATTATTCTTTACCGGAGATATTTTATTAAGGTAAAAATTAATCGCTCTAAGCAACAAGATTACACCAACTACAATGTGTAGCAAATGTGATGCGGTGAATACATAAATGAAAGAATGCGACGCATTAATGTTTACAAAAGGCACACCCTGGTTAAATAAAATACTCCAAGCCTTAGTTTGTAAAACAAAAAAAATGATTCCGAGAAGTGCCGTCAGAATGAGGTAGGCGTTTTGTTTTTTAAACTGCAATCTTTTCCCTGCCAAATAAGCCAGGTGCATAGTAAGACTGCTTAAAATAATAACAGCAGTGCTATACTTGAAAACATCAGGCAAAAGGGTTTTGATCCCGCGCGACGGATCACCTGCAGTGTAAACGATAAAGCCGCTCGTTAAACCGGCAAAATAAATAAAAGAGGAAACCAAAAAAAGCCACATCATAAACTTCCTGGCTTTGAAGTTTTCCCTATCCTGTTCTATAATTTTTTGTGCCATATCAATAATCAATTATCCAACGAAATCAAACAACAACACCAATTGTACAAGTGGCAAATAAAAAAAGGACCCGAACATCACTTTTTGAGCAGATTCGATATCTAATTTTCTTAAGAGATTCAATGCCAGCCAACAAAATATTAATCCCAAAATCAGTGATAGTCCGCCGATTATGTAGCCACCAAAACCCATAATGGTTGGCAATAAACTCACCGGTATTAATATTATTGTCGAAATAAAAGTGAACCATGCACTGGTTTTATCCCGCTTTGTAGTTGGCAATAACCGGAATCCTGCTTTTTTATAGTCATCATCAAGCACCCAGGCTATAGCCCAAAAGTGAGGAAACTGCCAAACAAACTGTATTCCGAATAATATGATCGAAATCCAGGAGATTTGAGGATTTTCAAACGCTGCAAAATATCCGATGAGTGGAGGTAAGGCCCCCGGAAAGGCACCTATAAATACTGCTATTGGCGACTTTCGTTTTGCAGGTGTATATAAAAATGCGTAAAGAAATATGGAAAATACAGAAAGTACTCCTGTCAAAAAGTTTAAACGCACCAAAATCAAAGTACCTGCAAGTCCCATAAACAAGCTTAATACAAGAGCTTGTCCGGTAGTCATTCGTCCTGCCGGAATCGGTCTGTCGCTGGTGCGCTTCATCAACTTGTCTAAATCTTTTTCGATGATTTCATTGAACCCGTTAGCGGCTGATGTTACCAGAAAACCACCAATTGTTAATATGAGCCAGTTCGTCCAGTTATAATAATTTTGCTCTTTGCAGCCAATTAAAAAAGAAACAGAAGCCGAAAACACTACAAGAAATGTAAGTCTCAGTTTAATTAACTTTTTAAAATCTGAAAAAAAACTATGTTCCCCCACCTATCTTCCAGTTCGTGTTTTATATAATTTATTCTGCTTTAGTAAAAGAAGCAGGTAATATTGTCCGCCGAATATCAAACTTGATAGAAGGATATGTGCGGCCTGTGCAACAGGCGGCAAAGCCAGTCGCGCCAACGTAATGCCGGTAATAATTTGTAAGACTATCAGTAAAAGCACATAAGTCATGAACTTAAAATGATACGTACTTCCCATGTATTTTTTTCTAATCAATATCAGTAGAACCAAATTGAAGATGAATATTACTATAGCAAAATCGCGATGGATATTGAACTGAACGCCCACATTTGCTATCCATTGGGAACGATTAAAGCCGTTCATTGAGGACGAAATTGCGTCAATCTCCTCCCGTACGTTTGTTCCAATCGTAACCTGGAATAAAGTAAGCACAACGGAAACTATAGCCAGTACTCGTATCACACCAGCCTCCTGGTTTGCTAATAAACTTCTTTCTCGTAAAATCCTGGCCTGAAACAACGTATATATACTAATGGCCAAAATCCCAAAGGCAACCAGCATATGGACAGTAACCACCCATGCTAGTAAATTTGTAGATACTACAATTGATCCTAACCATGCCTGGAATCCCACCAAAAACACATTAAAGAGAGATAATGCGAATATTCGCTTTCGCGATTTCAGATAGGTTACCGAAAGTACTGCACATGCTAAAAGAAACAATCCGGTAATAGCTCCTATCAAACGATTAATATATTCCGTCCAGGTTTTAGCAGCATTAAACTCCTCAGGTTTCAGAATGCTTTTATCATTTCTGATGCGCGATGCCAAATCACTAAATCCTAAAACATCCAAATTCTTAGCAAACCGATTATTTTTGTTAACTCTTTTAGAAACGAACTTATCTTCATACCCTGCGGGAAGCTGCTCAGCCCTGGTAGGTGGAATAATGCGATCGAAACACTTAGGCCAATCAGGGCAACCCATACCGGCGCCTGTACTTCTTACAACTCCTCCCGCCAGTATCAAAACAAAAAGAGATATGATGCTGAGATAATTTACAGCCAGGAATCTTCTTTCGCTTGAGGGATGCATATCTATAAAATAATTTGGGGTATCCGGCAAGTTCTAAAACTTACGACAGATACCCCAAACTCTATTTAATTTTTGAATTAAATTCTTTGTTCAGCTTCTGCCTGTTGTTGTTTCTGCCAATCAATCTGAATCTTTTCTGCCTCTTGATTTCCTTCAAAATCATGCGGCAAGTTTGAACTCATTGTCTGTGAGAAAGGTGTTGTTTGCGGAATAAAATCCTCTGAATGACCAGGTTTGCTGTAATCATATGGCCAACGATAAACCGTTGGAATTTCTCCCGGCCAGTTACCATGAAGATGCTCTACAGGAGTAGTCCACTCCATCGTGTTCGATCCCCATGGGTTCTGAGTAGTTTTTTTTCCATAAAAAATCGAGTGAAAGAAGTTCCATAAAAATGCCACCTGACCTAACGCTGAAATAATAGCCGCCCAGGTAACAAAGGTATTTACAGTTAACCACTCCTTCATGAATTCAAATTCAGTGAAGGCATAGTAACGACGTGGAACGCCATCTAACCCCATAAAGTGCATCGGGAAAAACACGAGATACGCTCCTATAAAAGTGAACCAGAAATGTAAGTATCCAAGTTTGTCGTCCATCATTCTACCGAACATCTTAGGGAACCAGTGATAAACACCGCAAAGCATTCCGCATATTGCCGCTGATCCCATCACGAGGTGGAAGTGAGCAACTACGAAATAAGTATCGTGTAATGGAATATCTAAAGCAGCGTTTCCAAGAAAAATTCCGGTTAAACCGCCGGAGATAAAGAAAGAAACTAGTCCAATCGCAAACAACATCGCAGGCGTAAATCGGATATTTCCTCTCCACAAAGTGGCCAGATAATTAAATGTTTTTACTGCTGATGGGACTGCAATAATAAGCGTAGTAATCATAAACACCCCGCCTAAGAAAGGATTCATCCCGGTAACGAACATATGGTGCCCCCATACGATAAACGATAATATGGATATACCAATCAAAGAATAAACCATCGCGTGGTAACCAAAAATAGGCTTGCGCGAATTGGTTGCAATAACTTCCGATGTAATACCCAAAGCAGGCATAATTACGATATATACCTCAGGGTGACCAAGGAACCAGAATAAATGCTGGAACAAGATTGGGCTACCACCTTGTTGAGGCAATATTTGCCCTTGTACAACTAGTTCTGATAAGTAAAAACTTGTACCAAAACTACGGTCGAATATCAAAAGAACAACACCGGCTACAAGAACAGGGAAAGATAGTACCCCTAGAATTGCCGTTAAGAAAAACGACCAGATTGTTAATGGCATTTTCCACATATCCATCCCTTTAGTACGCATGTTAAGTACGGTAGAGATGTAATTAAGTGCCCCCATTAATGATGAGGCAATGAACAATACCATACTGACTAACCACAAGGTCATACCTGTTGCCGATCCGGAGATGGCTTGGGGTAATGCAGATAAAGGGGGATAAATTGTCCATCCGGCACTTGCAGGTCCGCTCTCTACAAAGAACGAAGCCATCATAATACAGCAAGCCGTAAAGAAAAACCAGAAAGATAACATATTTACAAAAGGCGACGCCATATCTCGGGCGCCCAATTGTAATGGAATAAGAAGATTACTAAATGTTCCGCTCAAACCGGCTGTTAGTACAAAGAATACCATGATGGTACCATGTATTGTAACTAAGGCCAGGTAAAAGTCAGGTTTTATTCTTCCTCCTTCGGCCCATTTCCCTAAAAACGTTTCCAAAAGCGGGAAACTCTTATCTGGCCAACCTAACTGAATACGGAAAAGTATAGAAAGTAGCATCCCGATAACGGCCATAATGATACCGGTAATCAGGAATTGCTTTGCAATCATTTTATGATCCTGGCTAAAAACGTATTTAGTCAGGAAGGTTTCGTGATGATGACCATGATCATCATGGTGCTCATGTCCAGAATGCCCTAAAGTATGCTGAATTGCTGTGCTTGACATATCTCGCTGTATCTGAATTTTATTTGTTTAATGCTAATTTATTCGTCGCTGCAGCCTCACTGTTCTCAGCCATTTGTAGTTCCTTCTTCATATCATCATTGAAGAATAAGGGTTGTTTTGCTATCCACTCTGCATATTCCTGATCACTCACAACTTTCACAGTGTATTGCATGTTATAATGCCCGGCGCCACAAATCTTTGCGCATAACAGGACGTAATTAAAGGCGGAATTACCAGTTTTTTCACGCATCTGCTCTGTCGTTAAACGAGGAGTCATTTGGAAATAAGTTGGCATACCCGGAACTGCATTAATCTGCGCTCTAAAGTCAGGGATATAAAAACTATGTAGAATGTCTTTCGATCTTATTGTAAAACGCACTGGCTTATTAACTGGAATTACGATTTCCGGACCCAATTTATCATCCCAGCTCTTCTTATCTTTAAAATTAATTCCCAAGCCATTGGTAGAACTGGTTAGCTTGTAATTTCTTTCCCCGTATTGATTATCTTCACCGGCATATCTAACATTCCATTTAAACTGTTCACCTGTGACTTCAACATTTAAAGCGCTTTTGATGTCAGCGTCTGAAGGATTGGTAATTGTTCTCCAGGTAAAAAAGCCATAAAGTACTAAAACTGTCAAAGCAATGGCAGGAATGATTGTCCATAACCTCTCAATCGCATTGTTATGAGGATAGAAATACGCTTTACGTTTATCATTTGATGAATACTTATAAGCAAAGCCGAATAGAAGGATCTGAGTGATTACAAATACGATGGTTGTGATGATGATAGTTGTCATCATCATCGAATCAAGCACTAAACCGTGTTCTGATGCCGATTCTCCCGATGCCATATTACCCCACACTTTGTAAGACCAATACGTACCGTATAAAGCAAGAACTAAAGTAATGGCAAACAGAACACCTTGAATTTTATCCCAGTTTAACTTCTTCTTATTGCCATGAATCTCGCTGGTTAACTCATATACCTTTAATACTTTTCCAATGATGGCAATGAATACACATACAAGGAAAAATAAAAGAAGATAATAGCTAACAGATTTGTACATTTCTGATTTATCCTGAACTGCATCAGCAGACTCAAGTGTGCTTTGATCATCTTCGGCAGAAGCAGAAACTTCTGTAGGAGTGTCGCCGATAGAACCGATTTCTGAGTCTATTTGCTGCTCTGGCTCCGTAGCCACCTGATCACCCGCTGTTGTTTCTTCCAAAGCACCCTGGGCCAAAACCGGACCAGAAACAGAGAGCATACAAAGAATAACCGCGACGAAAACTAGTTTGATTCTTATAAATTTATTCCACTTCATTTTAATATCTGCAATTCGTTTTTAAATACCTCTGGTTTAGATCTGATGATGTAAACTTTCTTCTAAAAGAGGATGGTTTTGTGCCACTAAAGGCTTGCTTGCCAACTTGCTTAACATCAGGTAAGTGAATAATCCGGCAAAGCCGATTGCTATTCCTATTTCTGTTATTCCAAAATCACGGTGACTTTCTAAACTACCTGGCATAATCATCATGTAATAATCCAACCAATGTCCGCACAACAACAGAATACATACGAACATTAATGTATTTGTCTGACGTTTCGCATCTCTGGTCATTAAGATAAGTACCGGGGAAAGGAAGTTGATTACGATATTTAACCAAAACCATGGTTTGTATTCGGGCTCCCAACGCTTATAGAAATAAACGGTTTCTTCAGGTATGTTAGCATACCAAATCAATATAAATTGAGAGAACCAAACGTAGGTCCAGAAAATGGAGAATGCGAAGATGAATTTGCCCAAATCATGTAAATGATTGTGATTTACCCAGGTAAGATGACCCGCCTTCTTCAACAAAATAATTGTAAGAGTAATGGCACATAAACCACTAACCCACATAGCCGCAAAATTATACCAGCCAAACATAGTAGAGAACCAGTGTGCTTCGATAGACATGATGGTGTCGAATGACCAGATCGGAGTTGTAAAGCCAAATATCACCAAAAAGATTGTAGCTGTCGCGATACTTTTGTTGTGATTAGATAAACCACCAACTTCATCTTCTCGGTTAGAATAACGAGTCAACATCAAAGCGAAAATGGCGTAAATGGCTAAGAATATAACTTGCCTAATCAGAAAGAATGGAACATTTAAAAAGCTTGCTTTTTCAGCGATCAACGGATCAAAGTTCTTATGACCCTCGGTAGCAATGCCTTCCTGATTCCAGTGATGGTAAAGATTATGTGTGAATAAACCTGTTGTGATGATAATTATTAAAATCACAGCAGCGACTGGTAATACTTTAGCAAAAGCCTGTGGTATGCGCAATAAACCGGCAGACCATCCGGCCTGGGCAACAAACTGAAGCGCAATAAAAAACGCTCCGGCTGCACAAACGCAGGTAAAATAGTATCCCATTAAAAGCAGATTTGCAAAAGTACGTTCCGAATGGTGCTCGGAGGGATCTAATAAAAATCCGTAAGCTATAGCCAGTACGCCAATAAGTATAGCAACTAAGCTCCACGTTTTTGCTTTCCCCGAAAATTGGAATTGTTCGCTGAAATTATGTGTTGTATGATTGTGAGTTCCCATTTTTTGGACTGAAACTTTTAATTATTGAGCGTTTTGCAAAACATGAACATACATTACGATTTTCCATCGCTCTGTAGGAGATAATTGTGTACGATGCGGACCCATTAGGTTCAAACCGTAAGTGATGGTATGGAAAATTTTTCCATCAGTAAGCTCACTCATTAACCCTCCTCTTGAAGAATTACCCGTTGAGTAAGATGGCGGAGGCGGAAATTTACCAACCGTAACAACCTCACCATCGCCATTTCCGGTGCCCCCGTGGCAGTGTGCGCACATGTGGCTATATAATACTTTACCTTCTGCCAGTGTTGCCTGGCTTGCAGGCAGTGGATTTTTTAAACCAGCGCTTGCAGCCTCGTATCCTTCCGGTGTGTTCGGATATTCATCCACTACGCGGTCGTAACCTACCGGATTAGTACCTGCCGGTGGCAATTGAGCCGTTTGCTGATTCGCAAAATTTTTGTTTGGTGTATCGTAGTTATATGCAATTGGATCGTACATATTACGGGCAAACTCCCAGCCGGGGCTTTGTTTGCCGCCGCAAGATGAAACACCAGCTAAGCACGCAACAGTTAAAAAAACTACACTTAAAATCTTAAGCTTATTCATAACTAACATATTTCCTTTCGTTGTGCATAATTTCTACTGCACCTGCTTCATTTAATAAATCGACAATTTTATCAGACTGTGAGTTAGATTTCGCATCTATCGCAATTACAAAACGGTCATTTGTAGCTCTAAAATCCATTACCCTTGGTGCGCGTCCGGGGAAGAAATGATTTGAGTAAAAGAAACACATCATCATTCCGTAAGAAGCGAATAAGACCGTTAGCTCAAAACAAATCGGAACAAAATCCGGCATTGCAAAGGCGGGCTTACCACCTATATTCATTGGCCAGTCATAAACCAGCATATAATAAATCATCGAAAAACCAGTAAGCGTTCCGGTTAGCCCGAAAATGAAAGCTGCGATTGGCAATCTCGAGCGCTTGTACCCTAGTTTCTCTTCAATACCGTGTATAGGCATTGGTGTATAGGCATCATAAATACTGATATTGTTCTCCTGCAATTTTTCAATCCCATGCATCATATCATCAGGATCTTCAAAGTGACCTAAAATATATTTCGTGTTGCTCATTGTTATACTTTTAAGTAATCTACACTATCATACTTCTTCAAAGACTCCTGATAGAATTCAGCTTCTTCTTTCTTCACCTTTCCTTCACGAATCTGTTTTTGTTTCACCTGGTCGCTGGCTGATTTCAGAATCAGTTTTACCTCAGCTATCGCGATAGCTGGTAACACTCTTAGGAATAAAAGGAATAAAGTAAAGAACACACCGATTGAACCCAGGAATATACAAACGTCTATCGCAGATGGATAAAACATAACCCAGCTTGACGGTAGATAATCTCGATGTAAGGAGGTTACAATAATTACGAAACGCTCGAACCACATACCAATATTTACCACGATAGACAGAATCCATGAAGCTAAAATGCTGGTACGTATTTTTTTGAACCAGAACAGCTGAGGAGAGATTACGTTACATGTCATCATGCTCCAGTATGCCCACCAATATGGTCCGCTTACACGGTTTAAGAAGGCGTATTGCTCATATTCAACTCCTGAGTACCATGCGATGAATAACTCAGTTAAATAAGCCACACCCACGATTGAGCCAGTTACGATGATAATTTTATTCATCGATTCGATATGGAACATGGTGATGTAATTCTCAAAATTCATCACTTTACGTACAACCAATAAAAGCGTTTGTACCATCGCGAATCCTGAAAAGATAGCTCCTGCAACGAAGTATGGCGGGAAGATTGTTGTATGCCATCCCGGCTCTAATGATGTTGCAAAGTCCATCGATACAATTGTGTGTACCGAAAGTACAAGCGGTGTTGATACACCGGCAAGGATAAGAGACACTGCCTCGAAACGCTGCCAGTTTTTTACCGAACCGGCCCATCCGAAAGAAAGCGTAGAATAAATTTTTCTGCGTAAGCCGGTGGCTCTATCACGGATTGTAGCGATATCTGGCAATAAACCTGTGTACCAGAATACTAAGGACACAGAGAAATATGTAGAGATCGCAAATACGTCCCATACCAATGGGGAATTAAAGTTTACCCATAGTGAACCAAATTGGTTGGGTAGCGGCAAAGCCCAATAAGCTAGCCATGGACGCCCCATATGCGCCACAATATATGTCGCTGCGCAGATTACGGCGAAAATTGTCATCGCTTCTGCAGAACGGTTAATAGAGTTACGCCAGTTTTGACGGAAAAGTAATAATACTGCCGAGATTAGTGTTCCGGCATGACCGATACCTACCCACCATACGAAACCGGTAATGTCCCAAGCCCATCCAACTGTTTTGTTCAAACCCCAGGTTCCGATACCCTCCCAGAAGGTATAACTTACAGATACCACCCAAAGGAGTGCAAACAAAGCTGACACGGTGAAACCAATCCACCAGGCTTTATTTGGTTTGTTCTCTACAGGTACCAGAATGTCACTAGTGATTTTTGAATAGGTAATATTATCACCGGTGATTAATGGTTCCCTTAATATTGATTCGTTATGTGCTGACATACTCTTTTAAAATCTTAATATGAAATCAATTAAGCTTTTGCTGCTTCAAATGTATTTCTAACCTTAGTTTGATAACCAACTCCTGGCTGTGTATTTATCTCTTCCAACACGTAATAAGTACGCTCGTTACCAAGTGCCTGGCTTACTTTCGAATTTGGATCGTTTCTGTCTCCGAAGATAATTGCGTTTGTTGGGCAGGTTTGCTGACAAGCAGTTTGAATTTCAAGATCCCTTAACGGACGCTTCTCAATTTTGGCCTGTAATCTTCCACCTTGGATACGCTGAATACACATCGTACATTTTTCCATTACTCCACGTGAGCGTGTAGTAACATCCGGATTAAGTACTAATTGTGTAAACTCATTATTCATATAGTTATCGAAACGTGAATCGTTCCAGTAATTAAACCAGTTGAAACGGCGAACTTTGTAAGGACAGTTATTTGCGCAATAACGTGTACCAATACAACGGTTATAAGCCATGTGATTCAACCCGTCTGATGAGTGCATGGTTGCAATAACCGGACAAACCGTTTCGCAAGGAGCATGATCGCAATGCTGACATAGCATTGGCTGATTGACTACCGTTACGTCTTCTAACGTTTCGCCTTCTTTATCAGCAAGATCACCAACTTCATCTTCTTTAGAAACTGAAGTTCCATTATCATTAAAGCTATAGTATCTGTCGATACGTATCCAGTGCATTTCGCGGCGGCGTATAACCTCATCACGACCTACAACCGGAATATTATTTTCAACATTACAAGCAAGTATACAAGCACCACAACCGGTACAAGCGTTTAAGTCGATAGCCATTACCCAGCTATGTCCTATTTGCTTATGTTCTGGCCACAAATCATATGTTTTATGATCAGCACCGTGTTTACCAGTTCCAGAATGAGGATCCTGAACATACTTATCGAAGGTGGTTTCGCGGACAATATTACGCCCTTCGTAAGAATGGTGCGTTTGTGTTTGAGCTAATTCATATTTTCCGCCAGCTGCTGTAACCGTAACCGGTACTGCAGTTTGCAAAGAACCATTAGCAAACTTTGCAAATGGATAAGCATTTTTACCAACATCATTACCCGCCTTACCAACTTTAGTACGCCCGTATCCAACCGCAATTGCAACTGAACCCATCGCCTGTCCGGGTTGATAAAGAGCAGGAAGCACTACAGAATAACCATTGTCAGCTTTCACTTCCAAAAGGTCAAACTCGGTTACACCAAGTTTATCGGCATACTTAGGATTTATAGCTACGTAATTGTCCCAGGTTACTTTCGAAACCGGATCAGGCATTTCCTGCAACCAGGCATTGTTTGCATAACGTCCATCGCGTATCGCAACAGACTCATAAACGGTTAGTTCAGTAGCATTCTCTCCGCCTTTTGCTAACGCAGCAGAAGCTGCCAATATAACTTGTGCCGGGGCACCGACAGTTGCGGCAGCACCACCACCAGCGGCAGGAGCCGTTGCGGCTGTAGTACTTAAAACACCTTTTTGTAAAATCTCTTTCCAGGTAATACCTGCGGCAGGCAACAGATTAGTGTCCCAGTTTGCTTTTACGTACTGATAATAATTTTTAACTGCATTATCAGACCATAGCAATAAGCTTTGTTCTGCCTGACGAGTATTATAAACAGGATTGATGGTTGGCTGTACTATGGTGTAATAACCTGCAACAGGATTTGCATCGCCCCATGCTTCAAGGTAATGAGGAACTGGTGCAACTACGTTACAAAGTGCAGCAGTTTCATCCAGCCTGTCGGCAAAAGAAACTTTTAGTCTTACTTTCTGAAGCCCTTCTACAAGGTCTTTAGATACTATTGAACTGTAAGCAGGATTGCTGTCGATAAAAAATACTGCATCAACCTCACCACGTTTCATTTCTGCAACAGCATCTATCAGATCAGCATCATTTCCCTGGTACTGATAAGAAGGATTGGCAATATCAATTGTAGTACCGTAACTTCCTAACAAAGAGTTAATTCCGTTTACAATTGTTTGAGTTGCGATATCATTAGATCCGCTTACAACCAATGCTCTTCCTTTTGCAGCTAATAATTCTTTGGCAACTAATGAAAGTGCGTTATCTGCTTTTGGATTGGATAATTTTTTAGTAGCACCGCCGCCGCCTAATGCTGCATATAAGTTCAATAAAGCGATACCTTCATCAGATGGCTTTAAAGCAACCCTAACATCAGCGCTGGTGCCGGTTAAGCTCATCATTGATTCGAACTGTATGTGACGGGACATCTTTTTAGATTTTAAAGATGCCATGTTACGGTTCACAACATATTGGCGATTGAACTCAAGTGGCGAAATCCAGGTTCCAAGAAAATCAGCTCCAAAGCTTACAATAACATCAGCTCTGTCGAAATGATAACGTGGTAACACAGCACGACCAAAACTCGCTTCGTTTGCTTTTAAGATACCTGTATAAGAAACCGCATCAATCTGGATATGTCTTGTATTAGGATATTTCGCTATAAAGTCTGCAACTACTCTTTTAGAAGATGGGCTATTTACGGTAGAGGATATTATTCTGATTTTCTTTCCGCCTGCTTGTATTGTGTTAAGTTCAGCCCTTACAAAAGAGTCAACAGCAATCCATGAAGCCTTTTCGCCTTTTAACTCCGGGCCCTTAAGTTTTGACACATCGTACAAGTCAAGGATTGATGCCTGTCCTGCGGCATCTAAACGGCCTTCGCCTAAAAGACATGCGGGGTTTCCTTCAAGCTTGATCGGACGGCCTTCGCGTGTTTTAACTAAAATACCGTAACCATTGTAGCTGGAAACATAGTAGTTTGCCACACCCGGAGTCACTTCTTCCGGTTTAATTAAATAAGGAATTGATTTATGAACGGGTGCTTTCTGACAAGCTGCCAGGGTAACAGCACCCAATCCAAAACCCATTGCTTTTAAGAAATCACGACGCGGAGTTGGGGTTTTTAAACCTGCTTCACTTAATAATTCTTCAATTGGCAATGACTCTGAAAATTCGCCTTTATTATTTTCAACAAATTTAGGAGTTGTTTTGAGTTCTTCTAAACCTTTCCAGTATTTCTTATTGCTTTCCATTTAAGCTATATAAACTGTTGCGTAAGTCTTTTTTTGTAATTTATTAATAATGGCACTTGCCACACTCGATGCCACCTAAAACTGCTGGCGTAACTTTCTCACCCTTTTTAAGTTGAGTGTGTACGGCAAGTATTCTATCGTAGTAAGCGTTTCCTTTTAAGTTTACATCCTTGGTTTTGTGGCAGTTGATACACCATTTCATCGTAAGTGGTGAATATTGGTACACTTCCTTCATCGTTTGAATAGGACCATGGCATTCCTGGCATTTTATACCGGCAACCTTAACGTGTTGTGAGTGATTGAAATAAGCAAGATCAGGAAGATTGTGAACACGAACCCATTGAATTGGCTTCGGATTATTTCCGTAAACCTTTGTATCAGGATCGTAATCTAAGGCTTTATAAATTTTGGAGATTTCAGGAGATGTTTCACCATTATATTTTTCACTCGCGGTGATGTAGTTATGGCAATTCATACAAACATTCAAAGATGGAATAGCTGCATTTTTAGACTTGTATGCGCTAAAGTGACAGTACTGACAATCAATTTTTAAAGTACCTGCGTGTAACTGGTGAGAATACTTAATAGGCTGCTCTGGCTGATATCCCTGGTGCACACCTGTATTCCACATTGCGGTCCATCCCCAGGATCCAAGGAATATTACCAGCAATAATACCACGAAGCCAACGAATTTCTTGTTCTTAGCTAAACGTCTGAAACGGGCTGCAGAGCTTTCACCATCTCTCGCTTCCTGCTCTTCATCAACTGCGACTCCTTGCTTTTGAAGTATTAATCTTTCTAAGGTTTTAATTACGCGGTTTAAAACGACAATTACAAATAATGCTATAAGCACTAAAACGATTATGGCACCAAGCAAGAAATTACTTACCCCTTCATCTTCCTTTGCAGCACCTTCTGCTCCGGCACCAGCAGCACCTGCAGCGGCAGGAGCGGGATTGCTTTCTGCATCAATGTAGGCTAACATATTGTTAACGTCTGCATCAGTAAGCTCCGGGAAGCTTGGCATTGCAATCTTGTTGTACTCGTTATACACTTTTACCGCAGCTGGATCGCCGGCAGCTACTAAAGCTTGTGAATTTTTGATCCATTTCTGCAACCATGCATTGTCATGACGCTCTGTGATACCCTTTAAAGCCGGACCAACAACAGCCCTGTCAATTGCGTGACAAGCTGTACATTTCTGCTTAAATATTGCAGCTCCTGCCCCTGCATCACCCGCGGCGCCGGCAGCAGCTGGTTCAGCAGCAGCTGACCCTGATGTACTTTGCTCTGCGGTTGTATTAGCATCAGTACTATTCTGCGCATTCACCTGAATGGCAATGCATAAAAAAGATACTAAGAACAATGATTTTGCAACACTTCTAAAAAACAATGAGATGCTCCTCATATTATATTTTATACTTAAAATTTGATTATCTGTTGAAATCTGAATAAAAGTCCCCGTTTTCGGAGGACAAAAGTATAATTAATTAAGTGATGCGTGACAATGAGGTGACCTATATTAATAATTTATAATCATTCTAAATTATAAAAAAACGCCTTAATGAAATCTCAAAGGCGTTTTTTTATAATCGATCTCAATAGATCGAGATCATAAATGAAGAATTTTATTAAAACTATTGCATAGTAATTTTTAAATAATATCAGACTGCTAATGCTTAAGTATCCAGGCAAATATCAGGGGTGCAACTATGGTAGCATCAGATTCTATGATGAATTTAGGTGTATGAATGTCCAGTTTACCCCAGGTAATTTTTTCGTTCGGAACAGCTCCGGAATATGATCCGTAAGATGTTGTTGAGTCGGATATTTGACAGAAATAACTCCAGAACGGAATTTCATGCATCTCTAAATCCTGGTATAGCATCGGCACAACGCAGATCGGGAAATCGCCTGCAATACCACCGCCTATCTGGAAAAAACCAATGCCTTTACCGCCACTATTTTTCAAATACCAGTCGGAAAGATAACCCATGTATTCAATTCCGCTTTTCATAGTACTGGCTTTCAATTCACCTTTTATCACATAAGAGGCAAAGATATTTCCCATTGTACTGTCTTCCCATCCGGGTACGATAATAGGGAGGTTTTTTTCTGCGGCAGCAATCATCCAGCTGTTTTCAAGAGGAATTTCATAATTCTCCTTCATCACCCCACTCAATAACAGCTTGTACATAAATTCATGCGGGAAATAACGCTCGCCACTCTCTTCGGCATCTTTCCAAATTTTATGAATATGGCGTTGGATACGTCTGAAAGCTTCTTCTTCAGGAATACATGTATCAGTTACTCTATTATAACCCTGTTCCAGTAAATCCCATTCATCTTGCGGACTTAAATCACGATAGTTGGGAACTCTTTTGTAATGAGAATGGGCAACCAGATTCATTATATCTTCCTCGAGGTTGGCACCTGTACATGAAATAATGGCTACCTTATCCTGACGGATCATTTCGGCGAGAGATATACCCAGCTCGGCGGTACTCATCGCGCCCGCCAAGGTGATCATCATCTTTCCGCCTTCAGCTAAATGGGTTTCATACCCTTTAGCTGCATCAACAAGTGCTGCAGCATTAAAGTGACGATAATTATGCTCTATAAATTTTGATATTGGTCCTCTTTCCATTGTAATTTTTAAAAGGCTAAAAATAGTGTTTTAATTGTGCTTAATCTTTTATTAACATCGCTCTCTTACTGATATTGTTTAAAAATTGTTATTCATTTTTTCACAAAAGGTATATTCGCACAAATGAATAAAATTTTAATTCTATTTTCTGTTTTTTACTTCTCATATAGTATCTGTTACGGTCAGCAAAAAGAGAAGAGTAATTCTCTCTTTAGTAAAAGGGACAGTACTCGCAGCACCAGAGTTTTAGTTTTACCTGCCTTAGGTTATTCCCAGGAAACAGGTTTTCAATACGGCTTAACTAATTTGATATCATTTAAGCTTGATAAGGATACACTAACCAGAACTTCCAACATATCGGGGATAGCTGTTTTCACGGCAAAAAAGCAGTCAATTTTTAGTCTAAAGCCCGACATTTGGTCAAAGGGCAATAAATATCATTACACGGCCGACTTACGATATAGAGACTTTCCAATCAATTTTTACGGAGTAGGCGATAATACACGCAAGACGGATGAAGAACGAATTTCGCAAAAGCTTGGCAGAGTTGGACTACAGGCAGAAAAGCTTATGCGCAGAGGAACGTATACAGGCGTAAATCTAAGCTATGATAATTATACATTTAGCGACGAAGCGCCTGGAGGACTATATGAAAACAGCAACTTTATACGAGACAAGGATGGTGGAGATGTTGTCTTTATCGGCTTATCACAAATATTGGATTTTCGAAATTCTAACATCTATACAACTTCCGGCACTTATATAAAACTTAATTACTCGGTAGCACCGGACTTTTTTGGTGGAGACAATTTTAGCGGCAGCTCGACTAAATTCGACTTCAGAACATTTAAAAGCTACAACCCCAAGACCGTACTGGGTTTCCAATTAGCTTATCAAACGATACAAGGAAATGCAACGCCATTTTATCTTCTCCCTCAATTAGGTAATGATGAGATTATGAGAGGTTATTACACCGGCAGATACCGCGACAGAAATCTACTGGCAACACAGCTAGAGTTTAAATATAGATTTATACCTCAGCTTGGTGTGGTTGCTTTCGGAGGAGTGGGCTCCGTATATAATACAAGGCTAAATTTGCAAAATTTTAAACCAAGTTACGGAGGAGGGATCAGGTATTTCTTTGATGTGGTAAAAGGCCTTAGCTTGAGGATGGATTATGCTTTTGGAGAAAAGCGCGAAGATGAGAAGCGACAAAAAGGATTTTATATAGCTTTTGGTGAAGCGTTTTAATCACGCTTGACAAAGAATATTTCAACCCGCCTGTTTTTGGTTCTTCCTAGATCTGTGTTGTTATTTGCTGCCGGCCTAAGAAAAGCGTCTTCAGTTATTTCGATGGGAATTTCTATATTTCTTATTTGCTGAAGATAAGTTACTACCGCTTGGTTTCTTTTTCGCGAAAGCGCCATATTATACTTCAAATTTCCAACACTATCGGTATGGCCGGCAACACGCATTATATATTTGTTGTTGATAAGGTCGTAGATAGCAGCTATACTTCTGATCTTTTTGGTTTCGGAAGGTAAAATGTCTGCCTTATTGGTATCAAAATAAATATTAGCATCCAGGTAAACAGTATCCGGCAAAAGATCTTCAAGCTTTTTTCCGCTTAGTATTTGTTTGGGATCAACCAGTTTGGAAAGCATGGCATACTGTGCAAAATCTTGTTGAGAAGTATCGGGTGTAACGACCAAACTTTTATCCTCAACAAAAACTCCGGAATCGTAAATATTATCAGCAACATCAGCAATAATAATTTTCAAGTGGTACTTTTTATATGGTATAACACTTGTTTTAGCGACTAATTTTTTGGTGATTCCATCAAACTGTAAAAAACGGTACGTAGCAGGCTTTACTTTTTTAACCAGCGCAGGGTCGGTTGGCACGCTACCCTCATCCTCGCTTTTTGTATCCCTAGAAAAAAACCCTTTAATTTTATGCCCGATTGAAGCGAAAAACCCTCGCCTTTCTCTTTCCTCAACAACCGGAGCTGATCTCTCCGAAACGGCAGCAGAAAAGACGTTATTGTCTATAAAAAACTCTGAATTGGTTAAGTGATTTAATGTATTAATACTTACCGGTGTTTTCTTTTCAGGAATTAGGGCTATATTTTTTGTTGTGCTATCGTCTGATACAAAAAATGCAAAAACATCATTATAAGTAGAGCCTACATATTCAGGGTACTCCTCAGAAGCAAATTGATAATTAAACTGAAGCGTATTTGCTAGTGGCACAAAATCAAACTCAATGAAACTCATATCGTACAGATTCGGCTTCACCATTTTTTGCAAATCTTTATCTTTTTCCGCATCGCCGAATGGGTAAGATTCATTATACTTATTATTCACCCCCCCCACGGTGGAAGCTAAGCCGGTAGATAAAACCAAGCCTTTTTGGATTTCCAACACATTCTTTGAGCTAGTGAATCCGCCCATTGCTAAGGCATTGCCATGAACCTTGATATTGCCAAGTACTAAACCTTGTCCGGCAAAATTATCCTTGACCCATTTATTTACATCAATTCGCGAAACACGTATTTGCGCGAAGCCCTTTAGGCCTAATGTTAAGGCAAGAAAAAGGATGAAATGCAAACGTGAGAGCGTTGTCATACTAGGGTTACCGATTATCGATCAAAATTTTATCCTAAAATGTTCTTTTTCCTGACCTTTTTTGAAATATACTAATCCTATCCAAAATAAGTCAATTGTTACCGTTACCTGCGGGTGATTTTTTATTTCCTCCCAAGCTTCCTTCATGCCTTTACTCCAATAAATATCATCAAATATCAGCAAGCTATTGTCATGAACTTTAGGCAAACACCAGTTAAAATAATTTAATGTGGCGTCCTTTCTGTGGTTTCCATCAACAAACACAAAATCCAACGCTTCGGTTTGGTTTATAATGCCAGGTAATAACTTGTCAAAATTTCCAATGAGGAAATCAACGTTAGATAGTTGCAATTTATTAAAGTTTTCTCGTGCAATGGCAGCAGTCTCATTACATCCTTCAATAGTTTTTATGCTAGCTTCAGGTGCGGCTTTTGCCAGGTAAGCAGTGGTTAAGCCTAAACATGTACCCAATTCAATAATATTTTTTGGCTTTGTAACGTTAGCTAAACGATAAATTAATTGAGCAAGCCTCGGCAGTTTGAGCGCATTTTTTGCAAGCTGGTGTACATGTTTTTTTTTGTTATTATTTACATGAGACCCCGCACCTAAATCTGTTATTGTGATTTCCCGCTTGTCTGTTAAAAGTGTTTTACGAAGTTCTTCAATAGATTTATAATCTGCCTTAGGTATAAAATCATAGATTACTTTATCAACGAGGTGATACACAAAAGGAGAATGTACACCGTGTCGGGTTTTGGCTTTGAGCCGATGATGGATAAATGATTTAACTAATTGTGTATTGATCATGTAAGGTCAAAATTATGCAAACCATTGTTTAATAACAGCATTACCTATTAAAAACATTGACTGGGAAATTGACTTAATATAATGCCTTCTTTTTAATATTTTAGTGAGGATGATTAACGGTAAAGAACTAGAGTCTTTAATTAAATTACTGGACGACCCGGATGAGGAGATTTCGCAGCACGTTGAAGATAAGCTCCTTTCTTATGGGAACGAAATAATAGAATATCTTGAAAGTGCGTGGGAGCAATCTTTTGATGCGATTTTACAAGTACGCATCGAAAACCTGGTACATAAAATCCAATATGCTTCTGTAAAAAAGGAACTAGAGCTATGGTATCAAGGCGGTTCTTTTGATTTATTGCAGGGAATTATTATCATCAATAAATACCAGTACCCTGATATGGATCCGCTTAAAATCATCAATCAGATTGAAGAGATAAAGCGGGAGATTTGGCTACAACTCATTTACAATATGAGTGCTATCGAAAAGGTAAAAATCATAAACAATGTTCTTTACAGTATTTATA
This sequence comes from Pedobacter sp., assembly GCA_036388375.1. Lineage (GTDB taxonomy): Bacteria > Bacteroidota > Bacteroidia > Sphingobacteriales > Sphingobacteriaceae > Paradesertivirga. Next base: position 21,257 of record DASVRX010000277.1, read on the forward strand.
ACTTTTCAGGAAACACCACTAACCATCAGGATCCTCAAAACTCATACATAAGTCAGGTTTTAGAAAGTAAAAAGGGCAATCAAATATCTCTGGCAATTATATATTCAGTTATCGCACAGAAGCTCGATATTCCGATTTATGGTGTAAATCTACCGCAGCATTTTATTCTTGCATATGTTGATGAGGCGAAGGAATACATATCTGAAGAAGGTGTTTTGTTCTATATTAATGCTTTTAATAAGGGATTTATTTTCAGCAGAAAGGATGTTGACTCGTTCCTGAAGCAACTGAATTTAACACCCGCAAAGGAATATTATGAGCCTTGCAAGAATGAAGATATTGTAAGAAGGGTGCTGCGAAATCTCATTTCGGCTTATCAAAAAGCTGGTTATGAGGATAAGGTACGCGAGGTGGAAGAATTACTGGCTGTGGTAGAAGCTGAAAAATAATTATTGCCTGAAAGCGCTTCCGCATCAGGCTATAATCAAGTTAAAATTCCATCAAATACGCTTTTATAAATTCGTTCAAATCGCCATCTAAGACAGCCAGCGGATTAGAAGTTTGATAATTCGTTCTGTGATCCTTTACACGCCGGTCATCCAGCACATAACTTCTAATTTGTGAACCCCATTCGATTTTTTTCTTACTGCCCTCAATTGCTGCAGAAGCTTCCTGCCGCTTGCGCATTTCGGCTTCGTAAAGCTGCGATTTTAATAAGCGAATAGCATTTTCCTTATTTTGAAGCTGCGATCTCGACTCCTGATTTTTAATAATAATCCCGGAAGGTTTGTGATATAAACGAACGGCGGTTTCTACTTTATTTACATTTTGGCCACCGGCTCCACCAGATCTAAAAGTCTCAAATTCGATATCGGCTGGGTTTACTTCTATCTCGATGGTATCATCAACTAATGGATAAACATAAACCGATGCGAAAGAGGTATGACGTTTGGCATTAGCATCAAATGGAGAAATACGCACCAGGCGATGGACCCCGTTTTCACCTTTTAAATAGCCATAAGCAAATTCTCCTTCAATTTGGAGTGTTACCGATTTCACGCCAGCAACCTCTCCCTCCTGGAAATCTTGTTCGGTTACTTTGCAGCCGTTTTTCTCGGCCCACATAATGTACATGCGCATCAGCATTCGTGCCCAGTCGCAGCTTTCGGTACCTCCCGCACCAGCGGTAATCTGGAGAACCGCATTCAGCTGGTCTTCGCCCGAGCTAAGCATATTTTTAAATTCAAGCTCTTCCAGCTTGGCAAGCGCCTGTTGATATTGTTCCTCCAGTTCTTCGGGTGTGGCATCACCCGATTGAAAGAATTCAAATAACACAGCGGTATCTTCAATTGCAGATTCTACAGCAACGATCCCGTCTGTCCAAACTTTTTTTGCCTTTATAGAATGAAGGACTTTTTCTGCTTCTTTAGGCTTGTCCCAGAAATCGGGTGTAAGGGTTAATTCCTCTTCAATATGGAGGTCATCAAGTTTCTTGTCGATGTCAAAGATGCCTCCTCAGGGACGTTACTCTGTCCCTTAAATCCTGTAACTGCTCTTTAGTCATAGCGGCAAAAATAGAACTTTTAATAGCTTTATATGTTTCCTAAAAAACAAAAAATGAAGACCTTCACTATTTTAGTGCTTTTGCTTATTTTAATTGGATGCAGATCCAATGTACAGAATGACAAGGCTGCAGATACTGACGCGATAGACACCTTCGCGCCAGATGGTACCATTACCGATACTTCCCAAGTAATCCATACAGAAAAATCCTCCAATGATATAAAGACGTTTAGGGGCCTTTATACATCAGGTAAAGAAGTAGGCACATTTCGCCTCTGCGAAAATCCCGGTAGGGTTTACCGGTTAGAAGACGAAAGCAAAAAGGTGGCTTCGAGTTATAAAAAGGCGCAAGGCTTTCTTTCCTATCCTTACGAAAGTATTTACCTGGAGGTGAACGGATATTTAAAGCCCGAATCTAATACCGGCTATGTAGGGGAATATAAGAATGTACTGGTCGTCACAGATGTAATCACAGCGATACAAAAATCTTTTAGTACTGATTGCTTTGTTTATGAATTCATCGCCTTGGGCAATGAGCCTTTTTGGTCGCTTGATATCATTCCTGCAGAAAAAATAATAGCCTTAAAAGATGTAGCTGCTGATAAAACATATGTGTTCCCTTACAAAGCCGCAAAACTGACTGAAAACCGTTTTACTTACGATTTATTTAACGACAAAAAGGAAACAATGAAGGTTGTGATTACTAAGGAA
>DASVRX010000278.1:0-4654 GCA_036388375.1 Pedobacter sp.
CGTGGTGGTATATCAGGTTTAATCTGGATGTTAAAGCCGGCTATGGTTATTTTCTTCAGACCGAGCTAATCCTCTCGATTCCTTTTTGGCTGGAATCGGATTGGATGCTGGATTTTGTGATCGGCGCGCGTCATTGGGGAATTCCGCCGACGCTCGGCACAGACCATGATGAGTTGACACTGAAATTTTCCTGGGGACGAGGCAGATACTACGCTTTTTCCGATGAGGAAAATGCACATTTCGTCGAGCCGTTCAAAAAGCATCTGCAAATCGCCAAAACTGTTGATCGCTTCTCCGAAAATCCCGAAAATCGTTTTTTGAAAAGTTATATGCTGCAAATCATCACCGAATTTTACGGTAGTCACTAACTTTACCGAAAAGAAGGCTCCACAAAATTCTTCTATAACCGCAGTCATCCGTCAGACAGTCGAATGTTTGTAAAAACATCCGAGAATCTACCCGAAACTGGCTTTGCACAAATAATCTAGTCTGCACATTTAATTTGCTTTTTGCACAAGTAATCTAACTTACATAAATAAGTCAATCTGCACATTTAACATGGCTTGCACAAATAATCATTTTAGAGAAACCGACAATAATGGCTTTGTTGCAAAAGCCCTTTCTGTCGCAATAATGCTTAAGGTGGTCTCTAAAGTATTTGGAAATAAAAAAGGGGGTAAATTCAATAAACAAAGGCGGGACAAAAGTCAGGACGATTTCCCTCACGGAGATGTACATCTTTATCTAAATCATATCGAGCAGGCAAAATTACAATTATCGCGTCTACCTTTGTTCCTTCTTAAATTACAATTCAAACGAAAACCTAAGACCATTTTTGATTATGAGTATGAAGATTTTGAGATTCTAAATTATCAACCTTATTCTCATATAGTAGCTCCTATAGCTGTATAAAATCAGTTGTATTTTTAACCGCTAATATCATCTTATGAAGTGCTTTTTATTCCAAGGAGTAATTGACGTTCTTCCGTGCGTATAATGTTATATTTTATCTTGAAGATCTCCAAAATTTGCCAACCCTGTTTGCCCAATTCCACTACTATACATCCCTCCGAAGTTGGGTATTCAATATGTATATCTGGATGTAATACTTTAACGAAAAAACATCCATTTATGATGTTGAAAACAAAAGACTTAATAATTCGTAAAAAGCATTATTTTCGTAGTTTTGCTGAAATTCGCCGGAAATTACTTTCAAGGTAAAAATAGATTTCCTTTATTTTCAACAACTTAGCTTTTTTCAAACTAGCACCATTGGTTAATTAACTGCAAATTATCAATTTAGATTGGAATCCCGACCCGAGTAATTAAATTTTGACCATGATTTCGAGCACAGTCAAAAACTTATGCCTCCTCATTTGTCTCTTCAGAAGCCTCTTCTTTATCAGGAAATATTACCGATGCAATTACCGACAAAATTAAGGCACCGACTACAATTACCAAAGAGATAATGGACTCAATATGGTAAAACGGGGCAATAATCATCTTAACTCCGATGAATGAAAGAACAAATGCTAAACCGTATTTCAATTTACTGAATAGATGAATAAAGTTGGCGAGTAAAAAATACAAGGCGCGTAGACCAAGAATGGCAAAGATATTTGAAGTATAAAGAATAAACGGGTCGTTTGGTGCTATTGCGAAAATAGCTGGAATAGAATCTACTGCAAACAATAAATCAGTAAATTCAATTACGCCAACTACCACTAACAAAGGCGTTGCAAGTTTTTTACCGTTTTCAATAGTGAAAAACTTACCTCCCTCCCAATTATCACTAACATTAAAAAACTTTCTTACTATTCTCGCGCCGGGACTTTTATTGAAGTCTTTATTTTCGTCATCATCATCTTCCGCAAATCCGGATTTGATGCCTGCATAGATAAGAAATGCTCCGAAAAGCGTAAGAATAATGTTTGGTCTAAAAAACTCTCTCGCCGCGTAATTAATGGCTACTCCATCATTATGCTCCAAAATAAAATTCAACCCGAATATTGAGAACTCCGGCAAATAAGTTAATTTAATTAAACCGACTCCTGTGAAAATAAAGAAGGCTCTTAAAACAATTGCTCCAATGATGCCCCAAAAAAGCACTTTGTGATGAAGTTCCCTGGGAACATTGAAAAATCCAAAAACTAATATAAAAACAAATAGATTATCAACGGACAATGCTTTTTCAATCCAGTAAGCAGATTGAAATTGTGAGAATTTCTCCAATCCCGCATACATGTATATAACGAGACTGAATAACATTGATAGTGCTATCCAGACAGAAGACCAGATTACCGCTTCTTTGTTTGAAATGACATGAGTTTTCTTATTGAAAACTCCTAAGTCAATAATGAGCATTATAATAACGACTACTCCAAAAATCGCTATCAGTCCGGGGTGATTAATTAAGTTATCCATATTCTATTTATAAAATTTTGTTTATTTCTCTTTTTGCTAACCTCTGACCATTTGAACTAAAACAACACGTCCGCCGTCTTCATCCGAAAGAAGCAGTTTCTTGCCGTCGGTAATATCAACCATACTGTTTATCGCAACGTCTTTGTTTGCGGTCAAATCCTTCATTTTCGGTAGTCGCTGATTAACGAAAACCCATTTATTGTGATGGAAGACAAAATAACCCACCGGCTTTTTATCTTCCTGCGATAGTTTTTCGTTCGGAGAAATGTTCCGATTAGCGTGCCAAGCATAGAGATATTGGTTGTTATAAACCATTAAACGGTGATTGTCCGGCAGAAAGTTTCCTTTGCCGCGCGATGAATATAAATTTAATACAGGCAAATCGCCTTTGTATGGAGTTTTGCAAAAGGGACAAATGGGTTTTAATGTATTATCAAAAATATACCACTTTTGCTCGCACTTCGGGTTTGGACAAGGTTGCATTAAATCTACCGACTTAATTAACGCTTGTTCCCAATCATCCGCGCTGGGACGTTTACCTGGTTCGTGCAAGCCTTCAATAAACGCCCGGTCGAATAATGTTTTTAGATAAGGTCCACAAATCGTATAGGGAAGTTTATCGACATCCGCCCAAGGCAAATCCGAAGGCTTTACTTCTTTTAAATTCGGACGATTGCTTTTATCAGTTGGATGCTCGACAAATAAAGCCTTGTCTCCCATTGAAAGCAATTCATCTTTTTGCGGGTCAGCATCGTGAACCTTTTTGCCGCGCAATGGATGCCGGTAAAGCAGATACATATAAATCAAAACGGCTAACGCGTGGCGGTCGGTTTCGATTCGCGGAAGATTCTTTTGTGTGTCGCCAACTTTAAGATGGCTCGTCTTTAAAACTTCAGGTGCAATAAAATCCGGTGTCCCAACTACATCAGGAGGAAATTTACCTGGCACAACTAATCCATCAATATCAATCAGGCAAGCGTTTCCACCCGAAGGATCGACCAGCACATTTTTATAAGATAAATCCGAATGCGCTAAACCCGCCGCGTGCATCCGGCGCACGGCACGGCTGATAAGAATGGAAACGCGAAAATACGAAAGCCAATTACCTCGTTCTCGCGCATCAAGAAAGCGATTTTGATTTGATGCGGAGGCAAACCATTTTCCTTCCTTCTCATTACCCTTAATGCCGAGCATGTCGTTGTTTTTCGAGCCGTGTTCAAAGAAAAACTGCGACCTGAAAAATGGCGTGACTACACCAAGCTTGCCGTTGTGTTCAACAACGTGCGTAACCCAACAGTATAAATTTTGCCAGTAATCGCCGCCTATTTGCTGAAAGATTCTTTCGCGGTATATTCCGGCAATCATAGTTAAGCGTTCTTTAGCAGTCGCATCTTGTTTATCGCGGAAAAAGCCGACGACGTAAGAGCGGTCAGGACTGAAGTAAATATCCTTCATTCCGCCCTGACCCTTAATTTCGTCAACAAACTCAATGGGCGTTCCGTCAGTTGCTTTAATTCGTACAATATTTGCCATCTGCTTTCGTAAAAAACTTAATACAAAATCGCTAGTGTGCGGTCATCGTGTTCACCAGGAGACCAAAAATCCATATATTCTAAGAGTTGTTGAGCGACATTTTCGGTTTTTCCAGTGAAATCAACTTCCTCTAACAATTCCATTCCGAGTTCGCGCCACTTTTCAGGCGAAACCAGATTATTGTCCGTTCCGAATTTTGGGTCTGAAATACCGTCGGTCATCAATGCCAACATTGTAAATTTATCAAAGAGGTTGAATTTTATCCGCCGCAGCATTTCACTGCCGTCTGCGATAACCTCACGCATCGTTAAAAAGCGGGTCTGACCGGAAAATTCTCCTCCGTCCGGTGAAATCATCAACTCGATTGAATTATTCGGTTCGTCATAAACGCCGATTGCGCCGTCGCCGATACCGAAAGCAGCAACAAAAGTTCCCTGCGCAAACTTTTTGACGATTGAAACTAATAAAGTCGTCGAATAATCTTTGATCGGGTTTCCGGTATCACCGGATTCCTGTTCGAGTCGTTTGTAGGAAGCGAAAGCCGCACCGCATAAAACCTGATACAGCAGGTTTTTAATTTCTTTCTCGTTGGTTTCCGATCTGGCACCCGCAAACTCGCTTATTAACTGAGCGAATTTCGGTTCGAGCACCTGTGCGATTGATTTTTCCAGGGATTCGAGCGCGGTCTGGCAAGCAA
>DASVRX010000279.1:0-17341 GCA_036388375.1 Pedobacter sp.
TTATAGGATTGTGTATTTAAATCGCATTGGCTTAAAACGATAATATAATTGTTATTCCGCTCATAGCCGCGGAGAGGCTTAGTCCTTTTGGCTTGGCCCAAAAGGACCAAAAACCCAAGCACAGAACGAAGCTTCCACCGCACCAGGCAAACTCCCGGCCCGCCGTTCTGCGCGACCCTACGCACCCCTGCGTCTACTTTCTCGTTTATCGCTAGCGTAAACGTCCTCCTGACATTTGTAAAAGGTGATTGTAAAAAGCAAAAAATCAATATTAATTTTTCAAGCACCCAATTGCGAGCTAAACACATAATCCCATTAATTTACTCATTTCCTACCAATTGAGTTTCAAGTTCCTCGAGAGTTTTCCCTTTTGTTTCGGGCACTTTAAGCTGTATGTAAATTAAATAGATGATACAAAAAAGCGCAAAGATTGAAAGCGTTGCCGATGTACCTAATTGCTTATTAAGAATTGGAAATGAGAAACTTGCGGCGAAATCTGCCAGCCACAGAATTAATGTAGCAAAGGAAAGTGCCAGTCCTCTTACTCGGTTCGGGAAAATTTCTGATAATATCACCCAGGTAACGGCACCTAAACTGGCTGAGAAACCTGCGATATATAATAATAAAAACGCAAGTACCAGGTAGTAACCAAAGAATTGGTAGTGAAAACAAACAGCTACAGCGATTAATGATAGCGCCATTACCGCAGAACCAGCCAGGAGTAATTTTTTACGCCCCGCTTTATCAACCAACCAGATAGCCACCAGTGTAAATAATAACATGGTGATGCCGATTGCGATGGTTTGCATAGATGCGATAGATGTGCTTACGCCGGTGTTTTTAAAAATTTCGGGAGCGTAATAGAGGATGGCATTAATGCCCGTTATCTGTTGAAAAATGGCTATTAACGTTCCCATTAGGAGAACTTTGCTATAGCGCGGCAAGAACAAATCTTTTAGTGTTCCTTCGGTTTCTTTTCCGAAACTTTCGGAGATACATTTAAGTTCTGCATCGGCGTAATCCCGGCCTCCGGTTTTGGAAAGCACGGCATAAGCTTTATCTTTTTGATTTTTCTGAATGAGCCAGCGGGGCGTTTCGGGAACAAGAAAGAGTGTAACGAAAAATAAGATTGCCGGTATTGCCTGTGAAGCGAACATCCAGCGCCAGCTGTCTTCTCCGATATCAGCAAGACTATAATTTGCTACGTAGGCGAGCAAAATTCCGAGTACGATAGCGAGTTGATATAATGCCACCATCTTACCGCGGAACGATGCGGGTACCGTTTCGGCAATGTACATGGGAACCACCATTGCTGCCGCTCCTACCGCTACTCCGCCAGCAACTCTAAAAATGACAAAGAGAGTAAGGGTATCGGCGAGGGCTACCCCTATGCCAGTGGCTGCGAACAGGAATGCACAAATAAACAGGGCCATCTTTCTCCCCAGGGCGTCGGCCAGCTTACCGGCTATCATTGCGCCGAGTCCGCAACCAACAAGAATGGAGCTTACTGCCCAACCTAGCATAACTTCATCTAAAGCGAAATAGCTTTTGATAAAGGGAATGGTGCCTGATATAATTGCTGTATCGAACCCAAACAATACTCCGCCAAGAGCGGATACTGCGCTGATTAGCAATATATAGCTTTTGTTAAAGTGGTGTGATTGATTGAGTGGAGCAGTAATTGAAGAATTTATTATGGTACTGGTCATTTTTTTTGCTTTAGTTTATATAAATCTGAATAACCTTTTATCGGCTTAGGACTGCTGTTAAGTGTGCAATGGCCATTAGGCGGCTGGGTTATTCCTATTTAGTTGTTGGTTAGCAAATTGAGAGTTAAGCTAAACCTAAAAGTACTCTTCTAAAAACGTCTACGCTGTTGCTATTTTATTATATTTAGAAACTATTTTAATATTTTCAGTAATAAGATTGGCTTTAGTAATTAATATTAGATTAAACCAAAACATTGAAACCGATAATTCAAAAGCTTCCGCTTAATGAAAATAGCTCTTTTGTAAGTCGCACTTATCGTACCCCGAACTTTGAGGTGCCATGGCATCATCATATTGAGTATGAACTAATATTATTTACCGAGTGTTCAGGTATGAGTTTTATAGGCAACTATATCGGGGGGTTCGAAACCGGCGATATCTTTTTTCTCGGTAAGAACCTGCCGCATACTTTTCAAAAGAGAGATGATTCAATTGCAAGTGCGATAGTGGTGCAATTTCGGGAGGATTGCTGGGGTGCTGATTTCTTTGCGAGCGAGGAATGCGCACAAATTAGGGAGCTGTTTGCCATATCTACTCATGGGTTAAGGATTAACGGCGAAAGCAAGGAAAAACTTTTCACTTTGATAAAAAGCCTGGAGCAATCTAAGGGCTTACAACGGATGATCGGTTTATGTAAAGCCTTGGATATTATTGCATCAGGGAAAGAATATATTCCGCTTTCTACAGGAATGATTCGGCAGCCTAACCCAAAAGGAAACGAAAAAATTGATAGGATTTTTGATTTTACGATTAATCAGTTTCAGAGATCTATTGAGCTACAGGAGGTTGCAGACCTGGCAAACATGAGTGTTCCGGCTTTTTGCAGCTACTTCAAAAAATGCACTAAGAAAACCTTTACTAATTTTTTAAATGAGATACGCATTGGTTACGCTTGCCGATTGCTGACGAACACAAATTATACAATTAATCAAATCTGCTTTGAAAGCGGATTTCAGTCGTTGCAGAACTTTAATAAGCAATTTTATAAGTTGAAACAGGTGACTCCGTCGGGCTATCGGAAACAGGTAGCTAGTTTGTAATGAATCCCGATGCGATTATAGCTCAGTTTTGACTAACCTCAAAAAACTCTCCGCCATAAAATTTGTCGATTCTTATCTTAAACCCGGTGGTACGCAGGGCTTTCCCTGTCATCGTAGAGACAACCTTTCCATCCAGAGTTTTTACCTTGTACATTTTGGCCAGGTCGAGTTGCTGTACAGTAACCACCCGGCTCTCTTCAACAGCTCCATGACGAAAAACAGCGACAATACCTCCTGATTTAGATTCGGTATTAATGCGTTGGAAGCCATCCCAATGACCTTCCCGAGGTTCACCAAAACCTTCGAGGTCCTGCCTGAAACTCATAATTTGATGCCTTTTCTCCATCGACTGCAGCCAATCCGCATAAAGTCGATATCGTTTAAAATCTTCTCCTTTAAGCTTTCGCGGATCGCCAAGCATAATTGGAAGCGCCCCGGCTATTGATTTAATGTGCCCTTCCCAGTTTTTGTCCTGCATTTCGGGGTTACCGATAACAAGAGCGGTTGCAGGAATCGCAGGTGAACGCCACCACGCCATTTGCCGGATTCTCAGGTCTGTCTTTTCACCGGCGTCCCCTTCGTAATTTGATAACCAGTTTCCTTCGGCATGCTTTAGCATTGCATAATCAATCAACTGTAATCCACCTGTTGCTTCAAATGTGCAATCAATAAACAATTCCCGTTTAGCAGCATGAAGCTCATCAAATAACTGCCACATCGCTTCATAATTTGCATAAAGTGATTCTGCATGGTCTTTATGAGAGGGATGATTTTTTGCGTAGCAACCTGAAAACTGGTTTCCGAAACGGTAAGCACTGGTTACCACAGCAAAATCGAGTTTTAAATACTCCAGCCCATATTCATTGATCTGCTTAAGAAGCACTTTTTTTATGTTGTCATTCCACTCTGTACTCATACAAGCTGAGCGCTCATTGGCTCCATATTCCCGAATATCCACATGTAGATTAGCCGGAGTGCCATTTTCATCTTGTATCACCCATTCGGGATGCTCTTTATAAACTTTGCTATTCACATCCATCGCCCCAAGGCTAACCCAAAGTCCGGGTTTCATTCCTAATGATTTTATATAGTCAAATATGGGCTTCAATCCATTTGGGAATTTATCTTTATCAATCTCCCAATCGCCATAATTCTTTTGCCATCCATCATCGATGATAAATTCTTTCATTCCGGCATCAGCAGCGGCTTTTGCTACCTCTCTTACTAATTTCTCATTTATATCCTTTTGAAAAGGCTCCCAGGTATTGTAAACGTAAGTGGGCTTTTCCTTTAATTCGCTCAACCTGATCCCCATGTGACGGCGGATAAAATCGGGGATATACGTATTTAACACCTCCTCCGGGGCCTTATGATTATTGTATACCATGGTAAATATCTGAGGAGTTTCAAAAGAATCGCCCGGCTTTAGCCATTTTCGAAACGGGTAGCGACCGTCTTTATGAGTTAAACCGGCAGAAATACCCCTTTCATTCCAAAATAAGGCAGTTCTTTTCAATACGCCCGTCGCTTCGTTCCCTATTACAATGCCCGATTTCCAATCCATATTGTGAACGATTACCAATGCGTCCTGCGGATTGCCTTCATACGGCCCTATTGAGCGCCTTCTGCCGTAATCACTGAGAATCCAGCTATATGTTACAGGGTCATATCCGCTTATTGCAAACTTCTCAACGTCGATCGATTCTAACGGAGCTTCTGCATTTCCCAAATTTTTTACGATGAGACTTTTCCTTACAACCGGCAGTTGCGGATATAAAAGATACTTTACTGTGATCTCAATCTTTTGATCTTGACTACGCAGCGTAACAGCAGCGCCCTGTCCTTTGCGTTCATCTTTCAACGTGCTAATACCAGACAGGGTCCAGCCGTTACGGCCCGAATAAACTGTGCCACCCACTTCAAATTGGAATTCGGGGCAAATGGGTTCAAAATATTCGAACGCCCCGCTTACGGGCGCATAACTCTTGGTGTAAAATTTTCCATCATTCGCTGGTAGCTTTATAACCCGGTTAATGATGCCATTATTTAACGTAAGTGAGCTGTCGTTCCATTTAGCATATTGAGCGGAAAGCTCTATGGCTGATATCATCAAAAGGGCAAAAAGGGAAGTAACTTTTCTTTTCATTAGGGTTGTGCATAATATGGTTTAGATACAGAAAAGGCTTAGACAATGTGATTCAAGCGCTCGAACTTTATAATCAATAACGTTACACAAATATCGACAAAGGTAATCCTCGAATTAACCGCGTCTAACGACGCTTTGAGCGAGTATAATTAAAACAATTTGGAACCAAAGTAATAATTCGAATACAAAGATCGCTACGACGGTGGAGGTTGCGTTAACGATTGAAGCGGCATCCTTTTTGGCTTTTTTCGGACAAAAAGATACAGCGAAAAGCGTGTTAAAACGCCCTAATCCTTTATTTATCCTGGCCAATCATTGCATAAATCTCCCTTCAGTCTCCAATATTTTAAATTCCCCGCAGCGCGGAAGGCGTAGAAATACCTACTAGCTTCGAAACAAATATCCGAAATAATCATTCTTTAATAAACCCTCACACCAAATTAAATCATTAATTCATTCCTTAATTTTTATCTATGTTTTACCACGTTCAAAATCTAATTAATCCCATAGTGGATGACGAACCGGATCCGTCCGCAGCTAACGCTTTACAAGAGGGTCTTGGTGGACAGTTCGGAGAGATGCGTACCATGATGCAATACCTTTTCCAAAGTTTCAACTTTAGGGGAGACGGCATTCCATACCTTGATTTAATCCAGGGAATTGGGATCGAGGAGATTAGTCATGTAGAGCTGATTACTAAAACAATTTCGCGCCTGCTAGACGGGGCACCGGAATATCATGGTGATAAATTCGATGTACCAGGCAAAGGCGGAAAAGCCACGATGGACATGGCCAAAGAACAGCAAAATCCGCATCACTTTATTGTTGGTGCACAGGGTGCCTTACCGGTAGACGCAGCAGGAAATCCCTGGAGCGGTTCTTATGTTCACAACCATGGAAACCTGGTGCTTGACTTAATGGATAACCTTGTTTTGGAGTCGACCGGCAGGCTACAAAAGTGCAGAATTTATCAAATGTCATCTAATAAAACATTAAGAGCGACTGTGTCATTTCTAATTGCACGTGATGAAGCGCATGAGATGGCCTTTGCTAAAGCACTGGAAACTTTAGGTATTGACTGGGCGAAGGCATTGCCTATCCCTAAATTTGATTCTTCAAAATATCCTGAAGTAAAGAAATTGATTGATGCAGGAGTTAATCGTGAACAGTATCACTTCAGACTAGACAGTTCTCAAATGGAGAAAATTTTCCAGGGCAGTGCTCCGGCAAATGATGGCACTGAACTGGTTACTTTAAAAGAACCGAAGAACTCTTACCCGAATCCTATGGCATCAGAAAGGCCTGAAGAATTTGCTCCGGGACTGGACCCTGAACTTCAGGAAATGGCTGATGCATTAAAAGACTTTAAGGAAAAAACTCTGAAAAGCATCCTTAAAAAAGCTGTTAAAAAATCAGGAAAATAGTATACCAAAAAGAATCCCTAAGAATTTGCTTAGGGATTTTTGATTCTTGTCAAACCAGTTTTAGACCTTAACCATTTTCCATTTACCCCGATTAAACAACCATAGGGTGAACAAACCTACTGAAGTCTCAGAGATAAATACCGCCCAAAACACTCCGGATTGCTCCCAATCAAGGTGAATAGCCAGAAACCAGGATAGTGGAATTTGGATGAGCCAGAAAAAAACGAGGTTAATCTTTGTTGGAGTTTGTGTATCGCCTGCTCCGTTAAATGCCGATGTTGAAACCATCCACCAACCATATACAAAGTAAGAGAAGGAAAGTATCCGAAGCCATTCGGCTCCAACCGCTATTACTTTAGGATCATTGCTAAAGATACGCATGAGCTCTTCGTTGAAAACAAAGTACAATACAGAAACGCCTACCAGAAAAACCATATTATAAATACCGGTTTTCCAGACGGCAGATTCCGCCCGATCAGGGTTTCCTGCTCCCAGATTCTGACCTACGAGCGTAGCCGCAGCATTCGACATTCCCCAAGCCGGCATCATGGTAAACATCATAATCCGGATGGTAATTGTTGCACCGGCCACTGCCTGACTTCCAACTTCTGCCAGGATACGCATCAAAAAAATCCAGGACGTCATAGCCACAATCATTTGTCCAATACCTCCTAAAGAAGTTCGAAGAATGCCGAGCATACTCTTCGCATCTATATAAAGTTGCGAACGGCTTATTTGAATTCGCTTTTGCCCTCTAAATAATATCCAAAGCTGAAAAAGAACACCAACACCTCTACCAATATTAGTAGCAATCGCTGCGCCTTCAATACCTAAAGCAGGAATTGGCCCCCATCCAAAAATCAATACAGGACAAAGCACAATATTAATCCCGTTTGCAATCCACAGAATCCGCATCGCAATTGCTGCATCGCCTGCCCCGCGAAAAATGGCATTTATGACAAAGAGCAATAAGATGACCATATTACCACCAAGCATCCATTGCGTATAGCGGTAACCAACATCGAGCGACCATTGGTCTGCGCCCATAAATTCCAAAAGATCTTTTGCGAAAAAAATCCCTGCAAGTGAAAAGGGTAAAGAAGCAAATATGGCAAGAAAAACGGATTGCACAGCTGAAGTAGCCGCATCCTCGGTATTTTTTTCACCCGTTCGTCGGGCAATAATAGCCGTTACTGCCATGGCCAGCCCCATCCCGATTGAATACAGCAGAAACATATAGGTTTCTGTAAGCCCCACGGTCGCAACAGCCGACGAGCCTAGCTTACTTACAAAATAGATGTCCACCACAGCAAATGCCGATTCCATTACGAGTTCCAAAATCATTGGTACAGCCAAAAGGAAAATAGCCTTATTCATTGGAATTTGCGTGTAATCTGCTTCGGTACCCCGAATGGCATTTTTCAATTCCTGCCATACGGAAACTCCATTTTGTCGTTCTATTTCTTTCATAAGCTCATTAATTCAAAGCTAATTAGCTTCGGTATTTATTACCAGATAAAAGTAATGAAGAAATGATAACTCATGGAGTAGTGCTTGTGACAAAATGAGGGCATTTTGCGACGGTTTACTACATAAAAAAACAGTCCCATACCCGAAGACATGAGACCTGTTTTCATAACCACCATAAACAAAAAACCTAAACGCTATTGCTCCACAACACTTCCGTTTACAAGCGTTACAATACTATTTTTAGGTAAAACTACTTCAGTCTTTTTTACTTTGGCTTCCTGCTTAACGCAGTTAGCTGTTGCATTAGAATAATAGAAATCGAATTCATCCGGAATATTCGCTCCCAAAAAATTCACTTTCATATTCTTGTCGGAGGTATTGATTAAAACAATGGTAAACGCCCCCATCGAAGTATGCTCAAAAGCTGAGCCTAATACCTTATCCGTTTCGTTAAATGTAAGTTTAACCCGTTTTGCACCAGGCCGAATGAACCGGTAAAAATGTTTAGAAGCGTAGTATTTCTTTCCCTTCTGGGTACCCGACATTAAATTGTATTCGCCCATTTGAGTCATTGGTACCCCCGAATCGGCATAACCACTCCCTTGCCACCAAACCCAGGCCGAGGCATTCCCATAAATCAAAGCCGACTGGATATCTAAAGCCAGATCTAATGCTCCTGATTTATCAGCACTCGTTTCTAACCAATTTTCTGTATAACCAGAGGTTTCTGTCATCCATACCGGCTTTCCTGTTGGTTGAGTATAAGTGGTATTTACAGTGCTCCACAGGTTTTTAAGTTTTGATGTCGCAGTAGGTGTGATTCCTTCCTGATAACCGTGAAACGCCCATATATCTAAATTATTCAAAGCCTGAACATCAGGCATCAAACTCGCACCATAGAAGTAGGGTTTTGCATCTCCGGCCTCTAAGTCAAGCATATTTTCAGATCCAAAAATCTTTACATTGGGAAACCGGGCTTTAACCACCGGCATAGCATTCTTCAGCATTTCGGCATACCGGCTCGGTTTATAATAACTCGAATTAAACGGCTGACGGAACAGCGGCTCGTTTTGCGGACTGATCGCATACACATCAATCCCCAGATTTTTGTAAAGCTGAATACCGTCGGCCAACCAATTCCCAAAAAGGGCATATTTTGCTGGGTCAAGTGTCCCTGCAATATGGTCGTCGGTTGTAATTCCTTCGTTATCTGCCCCCTTCGTTCCGCCGGTATTTGGAAGACCAGAAATAGGGTCACCCTCATTGGGCTGTCCCTTCGGTACGATCTGAACCTTCATACTTGCAGGCGGGGACCAAACCGTGAAAATGAATTTCAGGGGCACTTTATTTTGATTCGCTATTCTAAGTAAACCTTCAACTACCGGCTTTTGCTTATCCCAAGTTGCGTCCTGGGCTTGTGAAGCTGTTACAGGCGGGTAATATTCATTTCGCCAAATGGTAACACCTAAATCAGTTAAAGCTGCGGTAGCCCAGGCATCACTGAAAAGATCGTTTGCGCTTCCCCACCAAACATCCTGCGCTCCAAAGAAACCAAATCCATCAATGCTTTGAAACTTTTCAGCACGTGTGATCTCGATACTTGTAGTTCCATCCGCGGTTAAACCTCCGGTATCAGGTTTTGGTTGTGATTTGGGCTCTTCTGTGGTTTTTTTCTTACAACTGAAGAAAAGTGCAAATACAGCAAGAGCCATAATGAACAATATTTTTTTCATCAAAGGTAATTGGTCTATAATTGGTTTCTCCGAATGTCGAGATTACGATAAGACAGAGTATCCTGTGGAATCCTGTTAATACTATAATATTACATAATGTCTAATGCTATTGATTCCAGATCTTTACTGAATTTAACAAAACAATAATCGCACAAAAGCTTTCTGTAAAGCAAATATGGCTACACCTGTCTTACCCGCAAATGGGGCTAATCGCA
Source organism: Pedobacter sp. (assembly GCA_036388375.1). Lineage (GTDB taxonomy): Bacteria > Bacteroidota > Bacteroidia > Sphingobacteriales > Sphingobacteriaceae > Paradesertivirga. The sequence continues at coordinate 9,798 of DASVRX010000279.1, forward strand.
TTCGATTAGCTGTTTCATTATTCTATTTTGGGCAGGGCATAGCCTTTTCGTCATGGGCAAGCCGGATTCCTGATATTAAGCAAAGTTTGCATTTGTCTGACGCCTTATTTGGTTCCATTTTATTTGCTTTACCCTTGGGTCAGCTATTTACAATGCCGGTTTCAGGCCGTTTAGTAACAAAATATGGGAGCCAAAAAATTTTAACCGCAGCGGCACCATGCTATGTTTTTGCTTTAGTTTTTCTGGGTTTTTCATCATCTGCCTGGCATTTAGTTTTGAGTTTATTTCTTTTCGGAGTGATAGGAAACATGTGCAATATTTCAGTAAATACGCAAGGGATAGAAGCCGAAAAAATGTTCGAAAAACCAATCATGTCGACTTTCCATGGAGTTTGGAGTCTTGCCGGCTTTACCGGAGCTTTAATCGGACTGGCAATGATAAACTTAAATTTATCACCCGTAATTCATTTTGAGATCGTTACCGCAATGATCTGCATTAATGTTTTGCTTAATTATAAATATCTTGTTCAGGGGAAGAGTGCTGCCGGTTCATCGGGTTCATTTTTTGTGAGACCCGAAAAAACACTTTTTCAGTTGGGCTTAATTGGTTTTTGCAGCATGTCTGCCGAAGGTGCTATGTTTGACTGGAGCGGAATCTATTTCAAAGACATCGTTAATGCACCTGCCTCTTTAGTTGTTTTAGGATATGCGTCTTTTATGATTATGATGGCTTTAGGAAGATTTGCAGGCGACAAAATCATCACAAAAATAGGCCGGAAGCGCACTGTTCAATATAGCGGTCTAACGGTTTTTACAGGTATGTCAATCTCTGTTCTTTTTCCTCAATTAATACCGGCCACATTGGGGTTTATGCTGGTTGGATTAGGCGTTTCATGTATCGTTCCTACAGTTTATAGTGCAGCAGGAAAAAACAAAAAAGTATCGCCTGGCATGGCTTTAGCAATGGTTGCCAGCGTAAGTTATTTCGGTTTTTTAATGGGCCCTCCATTAATAGGTTATATTTCAGAAATGTTAAACCTCCGTTACTCATACGCAATTATTGGTTGCTTTGGCTTATTAGTTGCAGTCCTTTCAGCTAAGATTAAAGCACTTGACTGAAATTACTTATTAATTTAAATGCCAGATAGCAGCATTTAAAGCTGTTGCGAAACTAACCCACAATAAATACGGTATCTGGAGATATGCAGCTGTCCGGTTAATCCGGAAAAATAAAATAATCATTAATAGAATACTCATCCACAACACTATAATTTCAACAAGTGCCAAACCCGTTTCGTGGAAAGAAAAAAAGATAAAGCTCCAGGCGAAATTCAGCAGCAGCTGAAATGCAAATACTAATAATGCTCTTGTTTTTTGCTTGCCTTCCGGCGATTTCCATACGAGATACAGGGATATTCCCATAAGCAGGTAGAGAAACGTCCACACCGGTCCAAATAGGTAATTGGGCGGATTAAAGGAAGGTTTATTTAAGTATGCGTACCAGGAAGAAATGTTGGCCGAAGTGGCGTAACCGGATACTCCTCCTACAACTAGCGGAATGGTAATACTTATTATAAAGCGAATTATGTTTTTCATCAGAGAATATATTGTTTTTTAGTAGTGATAAAGCTATCATGAGCATATTTATCTCAGTTTGTGAGTGGTATGCTCATAATGGTTTCATTCCAAAAAGTACAATTAATGATTATGGATTACAATCCTATCAATACATTGTTACAGTACTATTTAGATTACATTTAATTTAGTTTATTCCAGAGCACCAATATTGATAGATTTCCCAAAAGGCGAATCTTTCCAGGCTTTATTTATAAAAGGTGCATTTTGACTGGGATGAAAGTCAGACTGCCTTCTATTTTTAAACTGAGGGTCTGCGTTTATTGATAAACTTCCTTTCATAGGTATCGCAGGCGGGAAAGCTGGATTGTTAGATGATTCTTTATTTGGAGTGTTAACCTGCCACTCCAGATTATGTGTTACCACGATATTTTGCTTTTGAAAAACCTCCTTCAAAGCAGATGGCTCAATAAGGGAGCTGACAGCAAACCCATAGTTGTATGCTGTAATATTATTATAAATAAACACATTACTAATATTTCGCGACCTAATATCTATACCTCCGGTAAGGCCGGCCCAATGGTTTGATGAACCGTTATTGACAATAGTATTGTTGTAAACATAAATGTGGTTTCGTTTCTCGTTTTCTCCCCAAGAACTAATAAGTACGCCCGAAGCCCGATTATCATACAGCAAATTATGATGGATGAATATACTATCCATGGATGATTTTTTGTCTTCTGCAGATACTGCCATACCCCATTCGCAATTGTAGGCCTCATTATGATGAAATTCTACCTGATGCAAACGCCCGAACCAGCAATCAACATATAAGCCCTGCCTTGGCATATTATATACTTTATTATGATGCACTTCGCCATAGGCACTTACTTCTTTTACATCAATCCCTTCCTTAAATCCATCGTGAACCAGATTATGCGCTACTTCAAAGTGAGTTGCACCTGCTATAGAAATTGCTTCGTGAGGAGCTTCTGAGGGCTTTTGTAAACCCGCCGGAATTCGTTCAATATCATTAGCTTTAGTTACTTCACAGTTCAAAATCTTACAAGAATCTGCATACCATAAACCAATACCCGAGTTGTACGATCCCTCAGCTTGACAATTGATAAGTTCTATATGAGAAGTATTTTTTCCTGTAACCAGAATGCCTATTGCATGGGAATTCTGAACCTTAATATTTCTCAACTTTACATACTTCGCTCCTTTGAAAGTAATGATGCCTGAGTGAAATAATCTTTTGTTATGCTTTACAGAATCAAATGATGCTAAATAGTTACTTCCGTCGAATATCACTTTTTCTCCGGGTTTCGGCATAATCGTAATCCAGGCGTCTTTCCTTCCTATTGATTGAATAACAATTGGTTCCGACAAATAATAAATTCCTCCTGGAATCAATACCGTATCACCGGGTTTGCTTTGTGCCAGCAATTCTCTTAATTTGCTTTCGGATTGAACTTTACCGGAAGCGATTTTAGGTTGAGTAGTACAGTGAATATTACTTATTAAAAAAGCAATTATGAGGATGACGCTTGTTACTAAAGAGACAGCAGATTTCAATTGAATAGGAATTTAATATGTGTGTGATCAAATATAGTACTGCAACATTCTTTTCAACCCGGGTAACAATTAAATTGCAATGCCTCTGGTAAAACATTAACAGAAATTATATTACCTAACCAATTATATTAAAAATGAATAAACTCGTTCTTGTCGCTCTTTACCTTTTACTCCCAGTTTTAACAAAGGCTCAAACCGGAAAAGTATTTGACAACCTTTCTTTTTATTCCAAAATTTTAAAAAGCGAGCGAAAGTTTGCCATCTATCTTCCTCCTGGTTATGAAAGCTCACAACGCAGCTACCCTTCAATGTATCTTTTACACGGCTCGGGCGATGACCAAACTGGCTGGGTGCAATTTGGTGAAGTATTAAATATTACCGATAAAGCCATTGAGGATGGCAAAGCAACCCCGATGATTATTATCATGCCCGACGCTACAGCGGGCAGACAGGGCTATTTTAATGATATTAAAGGTGACTGGAATTATGAAGATTTCTTTTTTAAGGAGCTAATACCTTACGTTGAAAAAACTTACCGCATTAAATCCGATAAACGCTTTAGAGCTGTTAGCGGCTTATCACTTGGCGGTGGCGGAACATTTATGTACGCATTACATCGCCCCGAAATGTTTTCCTCAGCTTGCCCGTTAAGTGCTTATGTGGGTCCTTTAACATTAGATGAAGCTAAAACCAGGATTAAAAGGCAAAGCCCGAATGTGGCAGACTCAGTTATTGAACGTTATCATGCCCGTCATAATGCCATTTCATTAATTAACAATATATCCGACGACCAAAAAAAAGCGGTGCGATGGTACATTGACTGTGGGGACGATGATTTTTTATATGAAGGAAATAGCCTTGCTCACATTGCGATGAAAACGAAAGGGATTCCACATGAATACAGAGTTAGAGATGGCGGCCATAGTTGGACGTACTGGCGCGACTCACTTCCAAAAGTACTTGAATTTGTGTCGCAAGCTTTTCATCAATATTAAATTGCTAAACTCTAGGAAAATCCAGTTCGATTGATGCGACATAGAATATCGAAAACCATTTATTTCAATCAAAAGAAATCAATGATTTTTTTTGATTGAAAACCCGTGTTAATAGATAATTTTAAACCACCTATTAAAATAATTACTTGTTTAAATCATTTCTCATTCGCATATTACATCCTTAAACTCAAAAAAATGAAAAGTTACAATCAACTTAAAGAAATTCTTGCTTCTATCGAAGCAGATGCAGACAAATTTTACAATAAGGGCAACAAAGCTTCTGGAACCCGTGTAAGAAAAGGTTTGCAAGATTTAAAAACATTAGCTTCTGATATGAGAAAAGAAGTTACTGAAATCAAAAACAAAGCGAAATAACTTTCGCCTATATAAAGGAGCTTTTTGAAAGGGCTCCTTTTATCTTTTAATTCGCAGCCTTATTATGGCTCAAATAAAAATGCCCTCCTCGATTAAGTATGTGATAAAATTATTTCCAATTTATCACGTTCAGGTACTACATTCATTTTACAAAATTTACAAGCCTTCGTAATAAACACAGATGGATTCAATACCTTTAAAGACCAGTTTCTAACGCACCGATGAAATTTTTAATCGTTTCTATTCTTTCCATATTCCTGATTTTCTCACTTAAAAGCACGCTTTCAGCACAAACCGCCGATACTGTTAGTTTGAACACAATTATTGCCAAAACCGGCCAGTTTGCAGATCAATATCCCCAGGAAAAAGTTCACATTCACTTCGACAAACCTTACTATGCAGTTGGAGATACGATTTGGTTTAAAGCTTACATTACTACCGGACTGCACAGCTTAACTGATATTAGCAAGGTTGTTTATGTTGACATTCTTGCTCGCGATTCTGTCGTAAAAAGTTTAAAATTACCTGTTAATAACGGCATTGCCTGGGGAAACATAGCACTAACGGCCGAAAACTTCAAACAAGGAAATTATCATGTTAGTGCCTATACCCGATGGATGCTTAATTTTGACGAAGCTTATTATTTCAATAAAATAATAACTATTGGAAGCAGTGAGAACACAATTAAAACGCAGATTACCCTTTCGGGAGATGATGCAAACACCACAGCTGTTATTAGTTATAAAGATGCAGACGGAATCCCTCAAATAAATAAAAAGGTAAGCTGGGAAATTGCCGGATTAAAAGGAAAAGGAACAACCAATCAAAACGGTGTATTGATTATTAAAATACCCAACAATCTATTAAAAGTAAAGCAAAACCTTACATCTGTTATCGATATCAATAAAACCTTAGTAACCAAAAATTTCGATGTTAAGCCATCTGTAAACACAATCGATTTACAGTTTTTTCCGGAAGGCGGCGAACTTATAAACGAACTACCATCAAAAGTGGCTTTTAAAGCTTTAAAAGCTAATGGAAGTGGCATCGACATAAAAGGTACTATTACAGATAACGAAGGGAAGGTCGTTTCGGATTTTGCCTCACAGCATTTAGGAATGGGGACCGTCGTATTTACCCCACAGTACGGCGAAACATATACCGCCACAATCACCTCACCCCAAAATTATCAGGGTAAATTCACTCTTCCTACCGTAAAAAGCAGTGGAATAACATTGGCAGTAAGTAATAATAATAGCAGTAAAAGCATATTGGTTAGATTCATTTGTAATAAAGAATTTCTGGATCAGAACTTAAATAAAAGCTATTATGTGGTTGCTAAAATAGGAGAAGTTATCTGTTATGCAGCTAAAACCGTTTTGCAAAAGCAGGGCTACACAGCCGAAATACCAAAGGATAAAATCCCTACAGGGATAGTTCAAATCACACTTTTTTCAGCAACAGCACAACCGTTAAGTGAACGATTGATTTTTGGCCAACGTCCTGATGCCTTAACACTTTCTTCAAAGACAGATAAGACTACATATAAGAAGAAACAAAATGTTAAGTTAACTATTAACGCGAAAAACGGATTACAGCCTGTAGACGGGAATTTTTCGGTGGCAGTTATCGATGAAACAAAAGTTCCCTTTGATGAAGATTTAGAAACTACGATTCTAAGTAATCTTTTGCTTACCTCAGACTTAAAAGGGTATATAGAAAAACCCAACTATTATTTTAAACGCCCCACTGATAAAACAGCCGCAGATCTTGATGTATTAATGCTCACTCAGGGTTATCGTCGTTTCCTTTATCAGGAAATTCTTTCTAGCAAAAGGCCAAAACTTTCATTTCCGGCAGAAAAGGGCATTGACATAACAGGCATGTTAAGAAACTCTACCGGTATGCCCGTAAATAAAGGTAATGTTAAGATCAGGATCCCGGAAAAGTATTTTACTGCTTACACTACTACTAACGGAAGCGGGATGTTTAAATTCTCAAATGTTTCGGTAACCGATTCAAATATTGTTATCGTTAGTTCATCAGATTATAGCTTGAAAAATCCCATGCTTACAGTTGACCCAGTCTCTGTACAGCCGGTAATTAGTCCCTATAACTATCCTGATGTTCAACCAAATATTGATAGTGCGATGAGCCTCTACCTTCAAAATAATAAGCGAATTTTTAAAAATTCAATGGTTTTGAATGAAGTAGTTATTAAAGCTAAGGCAACTCCCAAGGTTGCCAGTTACCGGGATTACCCCTCCCTCTCCGGACTTAGCTCTATACCCAATCATGTACTTGGGAAAGAGCGCCTGGGAAACTGCCCGTCTCTGCTAACATGCATAAGATCTATGGCGCCGGGTGTAATATTTGAAGAGAGAGACTTTTATGTAAGTCGGGATTATAATACCGGAAACCGGACTCCAATGCAAGTATATCTTAATGGAATGCCTGTAGATGCTAATGCTTTGGCAGGAATGACATCTACTGATATAGAGTCTGTGGAGATCTTCTTGAGAGATGAACTGGGTTTGATAAACCGTGCTAATGGCACTAATGGTGTTTTAGTTGTGAATAGTAAAAAGAAGGCAGAGAAGAAGCAAATGAAAATGGAAGATATCATGAGCTTACTGCCTAAGCCGGGAGAATTTAAATTCACTCCGCAAGGTTATACGGTAGCCAAGGAGTTCTATTCTCCCAGATATACTACCGCTCAAAGCCTCACAATGGCAAATGATTTGAGAACAACTATTTATTGGAACCCAAATATCAAGACTGATAAAACCACTGGAACTAATGTTGTTGATTTTTTCAATGCAGATGGTCGCGGTAATTATCGTGTGACTATTGAAGGCATTGATGCCGATGGAAATTTGGGACGTCAGGTCTTCCGTTATAAGGTAGAGTAAAACTAGTTTTGATAAATGTCTTTCAGTTGTTTTTGCAAGTAATTAAATGCCTGCGGAACTTCTGTATTTAAGTCTTTTGAATCGCCTTCAATCATTATGGGCCCCTTAAA
>DASVRX010000280.1:0-4243 GCA_036388375.1 Pedobacter sp.
AAAGAAAAAAACCACATAAAATATCAGCATTTACTATACCGTAATGCGACTTTGCTGCTGCCGCGATGTTTCGTAATGTTTGTTGTAGGCATTTTTAATTAATTGCAGGCTGGTAAACTCTGCACCTTCCCAGGTTTGTAGGTAACAGGTAACGGAAGGTTTTCGTTTAGCAAAAAAATCAACAAAAGAAGCGGCAAACAAATATTGGAAATTCTTTTTGGAGGAATTGATTAGATTGATAAGCCCTTTTTCAAAGACAATGCTATCGGTATGATTTGAATAGAGCTTTCCTTGAGGGAAGATTAGAACCAGATTGTCGCTATCGTTAAGCAGCCCTCCGGCATATTCTAAAGATTGAATCAGGCTTTTTGAGTTTTTCTTTACAGGAAAAGCACCCAGGTATTTTAAAAAAGAAACCTTCCTGTAATTCTCTTCAGTAACCATTACATGAAACTTTTTTTTGAATACGCGCCTGTTGAGTTCAAACATCAAAAAGCCATCCCACCAAGAAAAATGATTGGCTAATAGCAGGATTGAACGTGAATTATCAATTAGAATTTCGTTGTAGGTAAAGGATGTAAAATCCCGATGAATGATTCCCTTAATATACCAGGTAAAGAACTTTTTTACGAAGGAGTTAACCATAGCAACAAAGAATCAGGTAAAATCAACTCATGAAAATCCTTCAAACTTATCCCAAAAGCCATCTTTAGGCAAAGGCGCCGAAATATCTACAGGCTCTTTCTTAACAGGATGAATAAACTGAAGTCGCTTGGCGTGAAGAGAAATGCTTTTTTTCAAACTTCCGCGGGGATATCCGTATTTATTATCGCCCACAATCGGGCAACCAAGTGTTGACAATTGAACTCGAATTTGATGCGGGCGCCCAGTAATCGGATCGATCTCGATCAGGTAATAACCGTTCAACTCTCCCAGCAACTTATAATTTAATTCTGAACGTAAACTGCCTGCAACTTCCTTATCATGCGCTTTAGTAACGTTTTTTTGAGGATTCTTTACAAGCCAATGTACCAGATTTCCAGTTTCGGGAACCGGCTTTTGTCTTACTACCGCCCAGTAGGTTTTATGCATTTCGCGGCCTTTAAACATGGCGTTAATGCGGTCGAGGGCTTTACTTGTTTTAGCAAAAAGAATAACACCGCTCACCGGCCTGTCTAAGCGATGTACTACTCCAAGAAAGGCGCCATTGGGTTTGTCGTATTTTTTGGCAAGGTACTTTTTGACCTTTTCGTCTAAGGATTCGTCGCCGGTTGTATCAACTTGCACAATATCGCCTGCACGCTTATTTATAGCAATCAGGTGATTATCCTCATACAGAACATCCTTGTCGGTAATCTCTAAACTGGTATAACGAAACTCTTGTCTCATAGATAAAGGCTAGTATTGCTCCTTTTCACTGGGGAAATCGTTACTCTTTACATCCGTGATGTAGGATTTTACGGCACTGTTCATTTGGTCGTATAGATTCAGGTACTGGCGAAGGAATCTTGGCCGGAAGCCTTTATTTAATCCCATCATATCATGAATTACCAAAACTTGTCCGTCGCAATCTCCGCCTGCACCAATGCCGACAGTTGGTATGCGAATAGACTTTGTTACTTCGGCGGCAAGTGTAGCAGGAATTTTTTCAAGCAACACAGCAAAACAACCTGATTCTTGAAGGACTAAAATATCTTCCTTTAACTTCTTAGCTTCCCCTTCTTCCTTTGCCCTTACGGTATAAGTACCAAATTTATATATAGACTGAGGTGTTAATCCCAAATGACCCATTACAGGTATTCCTGCTGTAATGATACGTTCTATAGACTCCCTGACTTCTGACCCACCTTCAAGCTTTACACCATGCGCGCCCGACTCCTTCATTATACGAATGGCTGAATTTAGTGCCTCTTTAGAATTTCCCTGATACGAGCCGAACGGTAAATCTACTAAAACCAAGGCCCGGCGTGCTGCACGCACCACCGAAGCGGCGTGGTAAATCATTTGATCGAGCGTAATGGGTAAAGTAGTTTCGTGGCCTGCCATAACATTAGAAGCAGAGTCGCCCACTAATATTACATCAATACCGGCTTCATCTACGATCTTAGCCATCGAAAAATCGTATGAAGTTAGCATAGCGATCTTCTCGCCCTTTAACTTCATTTCCTGAAGCGTATTGGTAGTAATGCGTTTAATTTCCTTATGTACAGACATGGTATGGAATCTACAAACAAATGTAGAAAGTAAAATCCAAAGAGAAGTTTTTTTCGCTTTTATCCTGTAAAGCTGATAAAATTTGTACTTTTGTCCCTTGTGAAATTTGAAGTAAACCGCTTCACCCTGTTGCGCTCAGCAGCCGGAAATACTTCCGGGAAAACCCAATTTTTTCATTTTTTCCATTTCTTACTAAATTCTATCCAGGAATCTAGTCTCAACACAAGTAGAAATTTTAACCAACATATATCAAAATGACGTATTACACCAAATTGCCTGCGGTATTATTGCTTGAAGACGGAACTGTATATCATGGCAAAGCCGCTGGAAAGATTGGCACTACAACCGGCGAAATCTGCTTCAACACAGGCATGACCGGTTATCAGGAAATATTTACCGACCCTTCCTATTTTGGTCAGATAATGGTTACAACCAATGCTCATATAGGTAATTATGGTGTGCATGATGAAGAGATAGAATCCGGTGATATTAAGATTTCCGGCTTGGTTTGTAAGAATTTCAACATCGCTTTCAGTAGAAAGCAATCTGATAAATCAATCCAGGATTATTTTCAGGAGGAGAATATCGTTGGAATTTCGGACGTGGATACCCGCTCGCTGGTTCGCCATATAAGGGATAAAGGTGCTATGAATGCTGTTATCTCATCAGAAATTTTAGATCTCGAAGAGCTTAAAGCAAAGCTTGCAGAAGTTCCATCGATGGATGGCCTTGAGCTTTCATCCCAGGTGTCTACTAAAGAAGCCTATTATTATGGAAATGAAGAAGGCAAACACCGTGTTGCGGTTTTGGATCTTGGCGTAAAGAAAAACATATTACGCAATTTCGATGATCGCGATGTTTACGTAAAAGTATTCCCTGCAAAAACAACTTTCGAAGAAATGGAAGAATGGGGTGCAGATGGCTATTTCATATCAAATGGCCCCGGTGATCCGGCCGCAATGCCTTATGCTGTAGAAACAGTTAAGAAAGCTTTAGCAGCAGATAAACCGCTATTTGGAATTTGTTTAGGGCACCAGTTACTGGCCCTTGCTAACGATATTAAAACGATGAAAATGTTTAACGGACATCGTGGCTTAAACCACCCTGTTAAAAATATTATCAGCAATCATTGCGAGGTAACTTCGCAAAACCATGGTTTTGGGGTTGTTCCCGATGATGTAAAGAATTCCGATAAGGTTGAAATTACGCACATGAATTTGAATGATAACTCGGTAGAAGGAATCAGGGTAAAAAATAAAAAAGCATTTTCTGTGCAGTACCATCCTGAGTCATCACCCGGCCCGCATGATTCACGTTATTTATTCGATCAGTTTGTAAATTCAATGGAAGCATAAAAAAAGAAAAACCCTCCCGCATCAAGCCTGGAGGGTTTTCTTTTAAGTATTTGACACAAACCGGAAACAAATACTTAAAAAGTACTATTTTTGCAGCACATTCTTAGTGTTCAGTTTACACTAAGCTAAAAAGATAATCACAGTTAAAATTTAATACAATGAGCATAATTTTAGACGTTCACGCCCGCCAGATACTCGATTCGAGAGGCAATCCTACAATAGAAGTAGATGTAGTTACAGAAAACGGCATACTTGGTCGCGCTGCAGTACCATCAGGTGCTTCCACCGGCATGCATGAAGCTGTAGAGCTTCGAGATAACGACAAATCCAAATACATGGGAAAAGGTGTTTTAGACGCTGTTAAAAACGTAAATGAGATTCTGGCTAAAGAACTGAAAGGTTTGGATGTGTTTGAGCAAAACACGATCGATTCTATTATGCTTAAGGTTGACGGAACAGAAAATAAAGGAAAGATCGGTGCTAACGCTATTTTGGGCGTTTCTTTAGCGGTTGCTAAAGCTGCAGCTCAGGAAAGTCGCCAGCCGCTGTACCGTTATATTGGTGGTGTTAACGCGAATACGCTTCCGATTCCAATGATGAATATTGTAAATGGTGGCTCGCACTCTGATGCCCCTATTGCTTTCCAGGAATTTATGATTATGCCTGTTGGTGCT
>DASVRX010000281.1:0-2885 GCA_036388375.1 Pedobacter sp.
TGAACGCGCGGATGCAAGGGTTGCCCATCGTAATTTCAACAACGGCCTTTTTTGCTAAAGTCACGTTTAAAAAGGACCTTACTATTTCGCTCAAGATAGTCGCCCGATAAAACTAAATATGGATGATTAGGTGAATACCCTGCACTGCGGCTTCTTACAAGTATTTTGTCATTAACTTTCAGGGTACTTAACTGCCGAAAATCTTTAGTGCCGAATTGCATCATATATTTTTCGTCATTAATCTGGACTATAAGCCAGTTTGGTCCTTTTCCGTTGGGGTGCGACCGAAAAGAAAGAGAGGTTACAACTGCCTCCATATTGGTAAAAGCCTTTATATGCTTCCTTATTTTATCATGACTGGCATGCACTTTTTTACCTTCAGGAGAAGATTCCCATGTTTTAAACTTTATACCGTCGGGAGAGGCATCCCATTTTTTCTTAGATTCCAGGGCCGCTTTCCTGTCAGCAATGGACAAGGGCTTTGGAGATGGCGTAGTTTCATTTTTAATTTCACGATTAGCGAATACTAGCCCGCTTACCACAACCAGCAGCAAGATCAGCGCATAGATGACTTTTTTCATATTTCTTAAATTTAATTGAACACTTGATTACATCTATCAAAATTGGTTCAGCGAATCTACTTTGATATTTTTTGGATTGAGCGATTTGGATTGTAAATAAAACTGTAAAACATTGTAAATGAATTGTAAATCGTAAGGGAAGCGTCGGTCTGAACGTATACAGAATAAATTCTGGCGTCTCTACCCGGCATTCCAAGACCAAAGAATTATCGTTTATGTAAAAGGTCCGAGCTACCAGCTCAACCATCAATATAATTTACATCACTACAATTAAAAACTTAAGCAACTTTTCCTTTTATTGGGTTTAGTATTAACACTAAACAGATTATTGTAAGTTGTAGAGAAATGACAAGAACGGTAGCCATAAAAATGGGAATCAAGAAAGGCTCCAAAGCTATTTTCGTTAATCCCGACCAGGAAGCGCTCAATAATATGGTTCTGCCTGATCTTCTTACTTCAACCGAATTAAACGACAAATTTGATTACATACATCTCTTTGTTAAAAGTCAATCAGAGTTCATAGATCATTTTCCAAAACTTAAGACTCATTTGAAACCAACGGGAATGCTTTGGGTATCCTGGCAAAAAGGCGGAAAATCAGGCACCGACCTGAACATTAAAATCATTATTAAACTGGGTTATGATTTCGGACTTGTTGAAAGCACTTGTTTAAGTATTAATGAAACTTGGTCGGGATTGAAGTTCACATTTCCCAAAATAGGAAAAGCGTACAATAATAGTTATGGAAAACTTAACGCTTAAGAGTACAGGTTGTCTACTCCAAGACTGGATTAAGCTAAAAGGATACTTGAGCCAAAGCCTAGCTTAATACGTATAATTAAAGGAAGCTTGCAGCTCCGCGAGAGAAAGTCAATCTCAAGCGATTCTAATACTTAGATTTTCTTTAACACATAACAAAGCAGTTCTTTTCTAACTTCAAAACCAAGTTTTTGGTATAAACGGAACGCGGCATGGTTCTCAGGCAGAACATGAAGGAAAGGAATACAGGAATTCCTAAGAATATGATTTATCTGGTTTTTTATAAGCCTGCCCGCATAATTTCTTCCTGTATAACCGGGACGAGTACAAACCGCACTGATCTCCACATACGCACCTGGCTTTAGACGCTGCCCGGCCATGGCAATCAGCTTCCCATCCTTGAAGATGCCCTGATAATTTCCGAAATCGATTGTTCTGCGAAGGAAAGGCCCCGGCTCGGTTAATGCAGTCAATTCCAGCATGGCATCTACATGCGTTTCAGTAAGCGCTGTAGCCTCTCCGTTTTCTTCTGGCGGTTCGTTACGAACATAGACCATTTGACACAGCGGCTTCTTAACAACAACCTCCCATATGTTGGGTATAGAAACCTCGCTGGGCACAAATAAAACAACAATCGATTCGGAGGTAGTTTTCTCCGATAAGCTCAGCAAATTGCCGATGCTGTTCTGCTTCAAGCCTGCAAATACACCTACATCGCGGGCCAGTATTTTAGCCTGGTCATCGCCGGTTGCCAGATCGCTGTTGCCGGTATTTAGTGCGTGCCAAATCGGATTATCGAGTGGGTGTTCCAAATTCTAATATCTTATGCCGAGCAAAAGTAGGAAGAAAAGGGGAAGGGGAGTAAGTGCATGAATAATGAATAGTAAGCTACCCCCTATTTGGCTCAAGTAAGCAGCCCAGGCTATGAGGGTTGAGTACTTGTGCCTTCAAAACCTTTTGTTCCTACAGAGTCTCCATTTTGGACTCCGCGGAGTTACAACTATGAAATTATCGTCTAAGTAAAAGATCAGGACTGTAAGCTTTAACCAGGAAACGACTTATAGTCTCGGTAGCTGGGTTTAGTTTTTAACTTTTACTTCATTCTGTTATATAGGTTGTAATAAAGTTCTTAACTGCTGCTTTTTTTGCACTATCGACAATCATGTCATATAACGGAATCAGTCCATTTTTGTCAAAGTCAACAAATCTGTAGTTCGATTCAGAAGCGCTTCTGTCCCACTCGTTAACAATGACTCTCCTTATTCCTGCAATCTCCAGTTCCCTTATTTCATGAGGATCTCCACCTACAACCTCGTATCGTAATTTAACCGATGAGTTGGCATTTAAGGATTTGATATTAAAATGGCCTCCATTGCTTGGAAAGAAACCGAATACCTTGTTCAAAACATAGTCGAAGCCTTCTCCGACGGCCAGCTGCTTTTCTGAATTATCGGGTATTTCAGACTGGTAAACGATATTAATCCTGGTTCCAATATGAATCCGCTGCAGAATATGCGTGCCATACTTTTTTACAAGCTGTTCTGC
>DASVRX010000282.1:0-1576 GCA_036388375.1 Pedobacter sp.
ATAGTCGAAAGTGGCGAGCGTAGCATTCGGGCTTATATGCTTAAGTCCGATTGTTAATTTGATAGGATATTCGAGAATATCTGCTGAAAAATAGTAAGTAGCTCGTCCGCGCGCCGCGCGCCTCACGTAAAGAGGATCATCAGAAATCACCTGGTAGCCTAGTTTATCCAGAGCGTGAATAAGACGTTGGCGAGAACTTTCAATATCGCCGTTTATTACGCTTCTTAAAACCTGTTCAGTACGTGATATACCGCTGCTCCCATCCACTTCTTCAGTAAACTTTGCCATGAAAACCTCCATCAAAAGCGATAAAATCGTATCATCAACTGTTGTTATGCCTCAACACCTACTTTTGTTTTGCAGGATCTCTAATTCAAATATTAGCTTTCGTATATTAGGTTTCTCCCCACCTCATCTCATCCGTTAAATCTAGAAAATAACGTGTCTCATAAACGCCTGGATACTATTGTCGAATTCATTTTGGTGCAAATAAGTCCAATCAATTCGCCGAAATTTTACAATTCAATTTAGTTTGTAAAGGCTATTTTTGAATTCGACAACAGTATCCGACCCTGTTTGAAACACGGCTTGCGTGATTTTACGCATATTTGGGTTTTGTTCCGCCGTTTAGCGTATGATAACCAGTTCGATGCTTCTTTTATTTAAGAGGACAAATTTCTATGCGTATGAATCCTACCCGATCTAATCGTTTTTTAGCTATGTTGGCGTTGTATTTACTCGCCGTGCAATTTTCTGCGGGGCAGGCTCCGTCCGTAAAACAGAGTTCTCTTGATTCCTTTATTGAGAAAAAAATGAATGAATCAGGAATGGTGGGGGTTGGAGCGGCTATCATCGTCAACAAAAAATTAGTTTGGACCAAAGGATACGGATATGCTGACAAAGATAACAAAAAAACCTTTACTCCAAATACAATCATGAATATTGGATCAATCAGCAAGACCCTTACCGGAGCTTCTTTGATGCATGCAGTTGAAGACAAAAAAGTCTCTCTTGACGAAGACATTAATAACTATCTGCCTTTCAAAGTGGTTAATCCGTTTTATCCGAATGAAAGAATTACATTGAGAAATCTGGCGACACACACTTCCGGAATTATAGACCGAGCTGCAATTTATAAGAATACGTACCATTACGGCGGCGATTCTCCGGAAGCCTTAGGAGAGTTTTTAAAGAACTATTTTGAAGCGAATGGGAAATATTACTCGAAGGATAATTTTTTGAAACAAAAACCCGGATCTTATCGGCAGTATTCCAACATTGCCGCAGCATTAGCAGGCTACATTGTTGAAATCACGACCGGTAAGAAATTAAATGCGTATAGTAAAAAATATATTTTCAAACCGTTGAAGATGGACAATACGGGTTGGTTTTTTTCCGACATAAAATTGGCAAATCATTCAAAGCTTTACGGTAAACAAGAAGGCGTTATTAAACCCGTCGAGTTGTATGGTCTGACGACTTATCCTGACGGAGGAGTTCGCACATCAATCTCAGATTTGTCGAAATTCTTCGTCTGTTTATTAAATTCGGGAGAATATAAAGGAGCTAGGATTTT
>DASVRX010000283.1:0-1950 GCA_036388375.1 Pedobacter sp.
TGTAAGGAGACGGGCGAAATTGACAGGCGCGCCAGTGTCAGCTTGCAAAGCAATGGAATCACCTTCAGCTTCCGGCGTCCATTTATATGAATCTACATTTTGCCCAAGTAAGGTAACTTCGCGGTAGCCTTGATTAAACAAATCGTTTACTTCGTTTACGATTGAATTCGGATCACGACTTCTCTCACGTCCCCTTGTAAATGGAACCACACAGAAGGAGCACATATTATCGCAACCCCGCATGATTGATACAAAAGCAGTAATACCGTTCGAATTTAAACGTACCGGACTAATATCTGCATAGGTTTCCTCTCGGGAAAGCAATACGTTTACGGCTTTGTTTCCATCATCTACAGTACCGATTAAGTTAGGGAGATCACGGTATGAATCCGGACCAACTACCACATCAACAAGCTTCTCTTCTTCTAAAAATTTAGCCTTTAAGCGTTCGGCCATGCAGCCCAGCACGCCTACGATAAGTCCGCGATTAGTTTTTTTAACAGCACCAAACTCACGCAGCCTGTTTCTTACTTTTTGTTCTGCGTTTTCACGGATGGAACAGGTATTAATAAAAACTACATCGGCTTCCTTATAATTTGCCGTAGTCTCAAATCCCATATCCGTCATAATCGACGCCACTATTTCACTATCGGAAAAATTCATGGCGCAACCATAACTTTCAATATATAGTTTGCGGCCATTGTGTTTAGACGCCGGTTTCTCGATTAGTAGCGCCTCACCCTGTCTTGCCTCGTCATGCTTCGCAGATTCTAAAGAAGCAACTTCTGTTTCACTTGTCAGCGGATTGTACATTATTGTTATATTGGGATGCAAAAATACATTATTTTTCAATACGGTGACAGTCTGTCAGTTTGGAAATGACGTAAAAATGTTAGGCTTTAGGTAGAGAGAGAAGAGCGAATGTCCATTAAACAAATTACAAAAAGAAACAGGTTAAAACTTAAGTGGCTAATTGTAACCACAGTTATCATAACGGTACTAGTAGTTGGGGTATCGGTGTATATGTATTCGAAAATAGACCCTCTGGTTTCCGCACGATTAAAAGAAACCGTTAGAACTTCCTCCAACGGACTGTATTCAATTTCATTTTCTTCGTTAAAGATCAACCCTTTTTCAGGGAATGTGATTGTAAAGGACATTGTATTTCAACCAAATATGGAGGTATACACGCAACTGAAAAAGGACCAGATCAACCCCAGCCACTTGTTTGTGATAAAAGTTAAATCTCTAAAACTAAAGCGTGTACATCCCATTAAAGCTTATCTCAAACACGATCTTGAAATTGACGAAATTCTAATCGGCAAACCCATCGTTAAAGTTTATTACGAAAAGGCAGTTGAAAAAGACTCGTCAAAGGTAGATAACAGAACGGCCTGGCAGCGACTATCTAAGTACCTTCATTCGTTTAAGGTTAAGCGTGTATCATTCAGAGACATCAACTTTAAGTATATAGATCGTCATCTGAATAAGCCTGAGATCAATAGCATAAAAAATCTCTCCCTAACTATTAATGATATTTTAGTTGATTCTCTTAGCCATCTGGATAAATCAAGATTTTATTACACAAAAGATATTCTGGTTGAGATTACAGACAATCAGTTTGCGAGTAAAGATGGAATGTATACGATCAAGTTTGACAAGTTCGAAATGTCTAGCTTGAATAAATATGCTATTGTTAGAGGATTGAAAGTCATACCAAAATATCCCGAAATTGAATTCTCTTTAAAATGGAAATACAAAAAAGCACGGTACGCTATTGGCATTAATGAAACACAATTAAACGGTATCGACTTAAAGTCGCTAACTGAAAAAAGGCAGTTGTTTGCGTCTTCGCTTGTTTTAGTTGACGCGAGTCTGGATGTGTTTATGAACAAACAAATGCCTAAGCAGCCGGGCGATCTAGGAAACAATTTCCCACAAATAATGCTG
>DASVRX010000284.1:0-20355 GCA_036388375.1 Pedobacter sp.
AGAAAATAAACCATAAAGTAATTACTGACAAGCCTGCCAGGATTTGCCAAAAAGGAGAGGTGAAATATATCTCTACAAAATAGAGACCGAAAGCTATTCCGGTAAAAATGCTGTAAATGCGGTACTTGGTCGTATTTAAAAGGTACCGTTTGCGGCTATAGTTTTTCAAATAACGTACATATTCCTGGGGCTCTTTAAGTAAATACTCGCTATTTGTAATACTTCTATAATCGCTTAATTGTACAAAGAGATAGTAAATGCAACATCCCAAGAGAATTAAAAATGATAAATGAGTTGTCCACATCATCGAGCTAGTATTTACCCAGATTAATATAAACAGCACCATAATTATAAGCATACCCAATGTTTCTATCAAAAGCTTGTTTGCAAAACTGCTTTTAGATTTTCGAATGCTTTTAATTATATCGTCATAACTCACTTTAGGTTTGGCAAGCTGACCATGCCATATATCCTTCAGCGCCTCAAAATCTTTCATAACGGTTATATATTTCAGTCAGTTTACTTTTTATACGATGAATTTTCACTCGCAGATTCCCTTCGGATACACCTGATATTTCCGCTATTTCGGCGTAAGGAACTTCGTCTAATACCATCGAAATGATTATCCTCTCTGTTTCTTCTAACTTCGAGATGCATTTATACAACAACGCAACCTGCTCATTCTTCTCAGAAATTTCTTCACCCTTCGTTTCAATAATGTTGTCTGTAAGCTCATCTTTCGCCTGCCGTTTTTCCACCCTTAACCAGGATAGGCAGGTATTAACGGCAATGCGATAAATCCAGGTTGAAATGAGTGCCTGGTTACGGAACTTGTCGAGATTTTGCCAGACCTTTAAAAACGTTTCCTGCATCAGATCATTGGCGGCATCATCATCGCCGGTATAACCATAACACAAATGGTAAATCTTTTTAGAGTTAGATTTAAAGATATCCTTGAAAAGAGCTTCCTTATTAGTCATTTAATCTTTGTAAGACTACGAATTATAGCAGCTGTTACAAAATATTTTATGCCTTTCGCGGATATAAATCCGGGTTGGTAAATTATTTAGAATAATTCTTAATAGTGTCTACATTTGATAAACTTATCAGTAATGATTCCCATTTTGTAATTTTGCAAAACCATTTTCGTTAAATAAACAAATCACCGAAATGAAAAGAAGCGCTATAATTGGGATTATTATAATCGCCATTGCAATCGGAACCATAATTAGTACTTATGCCGATTCAAGTACTTATGGATCCTTCGCAGACGCACAGGAAACATCTTCTGAGTTACACGTTGTGGGACAATTGGACAAAGAGAAGGAATTAGTTTATAATCCAAAAAAGGACGCTAATTATTTTGCTTTCTATATGAAAGATAATAATGGCAAAGAATGTAAAGTTGTGTTCAATGGTACCAAACCCCAGGATTTTGAACGCTCAGAGCAAATAGTTTTGACTGGAAAGATGGTGAATGGAGAATTCCAGGCTTCGAAAATTTTGATGAAGTGTCCATCTAAATACAATAAAGACCAGGTTGAAGTTCAGGAAGTAAATAGTGCTTCTTAATTAATCATTATAAATGGATATACAGTTTGCAGGTGAACACTTGCTACCCGGCCAGTTGGGTCAATTTTTTATCATTCTATCGTTCGGTACCGCACTTTTAGCCACCCTTTCATATTATTTCGCCACCGTTAAAGACACCCTAGACGATTCCTGGAAACGTATTGCCCGTGTAGCAACATGGCTAAATACCATTGCGGTAATTGGCATTGCTTCATCTCTGTATTATATTATTTACAATCATTATTTTGAATACCATTATGCCTGGGCGCATTCTTCAAAAGCCTTACCTGTCTATTATATCGTTTCCTGTTTTTGGGAAGGTCAGGAGGGAAGCTTTTTGTTGTGGATGTTTTGGCAAGCAGTTCTGGCGAACATCCTTATATGGCGGGCTAAAAGTTGGGAAAGTTCTGTAATGACTACAGTTATGCTTTCACAAGCGTTTCTGGCATCGATGATTTTAGGAGTAGAAATTCTTGGAACAAGAGTTGGAAGTTCCCCATTCATTCTGTTACGCAATGCAATTGAAGGTCCCATTTTTTCCCGTGCTGATTATTTAAGCTTAATTCCTGACGGGAACGGACTAAATCCATTATTGCAAAACTATTGGATGGTAATTCATCCACCAACACTATTTCTTGGCTTTGCTTCAATGATTGTTCCTTTCGCATATGCCATAGCGGGTTTATGGGAAAAGCGTTATAAAGAATGGCCGACAAGCGCTTTACCTTGGTCGTTATTTGCTGTAATGATTTTGGGCACCGGAATCATTATGGGTTCATTTTGGGCCTATGAAGCATTAAACTTTGGAGGCTTCTGGGCCTGGGATCCTGTAGAAAATGCTTCAATCATTCCATGGTTAACACTAATTGCGGCAGTACACGTAATATTGGCTTATAAGAGCTCAGGACATTCCTATTTTACGGCGACTTTCCTTACAATTATCAGTTTTGTTCTAGTACTTTATGCTTCATTTTTAACAAGAAGCGGGATTTTGGGCGAGACTTCAGTGCACTCTTTTACAGATCTTGGAATGTTTGGCCATTTACTGTTATATCTGGGCGTATTCATTTTGATTCCCGTTGTCTTAATTGTTGTCCGCTGGAAAGCAATGCCTATCACTGAAAAGGATGAAGAAACCTATTCCCGCGAATTCTGGCTGTTTATTGGAGCACTGGTCTTAGGCATTTCTTGTTTACAAATTATTGCAACAACCTCCATTCCTGTGTTCAATACGGTTTTTGGAACTAAGCTGGCCCCACCGCCTAATATCATTCAGCATTATAACAAATGGCAGGTTCCGTTTGCCGTAGTGGTGGCAATCGTTTCAGGCTTCACTCAGTTTTTAAAGTATCGCAAAACAGAACCTGGCAAGTTTTGGAAAAAAATCATCAAAGCTATTATAGTGGCTGTCGTTATCACTGCCATTTTTGTCTTTATCACGAAGGTTTATACTAATTTAATGTATATCCTGTTGACCTTCGCAGGAGTATTTTCAATAGTTAGCAATATTGAGATCTTATTAGACGCATTAAAAGGCAAGTGGAAACTTGCGGGTTCATCCGTTGCCCATATTGGTTTTGCCTTAATGTTAATTGGCGCACTGGCATCTGCTGCTACTAATGAAATAGTTTCTGTAAATAATTCGGGTCTCATAGCTGTTGAAGGATTTGATAAGGTAGAAAAACCACGTGAAAATTTGATGCTATATCAAAACGAGCCCCAAAAAATGGATAATTATACCATAACTTATCTAGGCGACTCGATAGCCGGGCCTAACGTTTTTTATAAGGTGAATTATAAGAATGTTGATGAGAAAACAGGAAAGGTCAAAGAAGACTTTAATCTGTTTCCGAACGCCCAGCAGAATCCAAAGATGGGCTTAATTGCTTCGCCCGACACATATCATTATCTGACTTATGATATCTACACTCATGTAACCGCAGCTCCCCCAAAGGAGGCTGATAAGCATGAAGCACATGAAGGGCATACTGAAGAAGAAGAATATGATACCCCGTTTACCAAGGAAGTTTCGATAGGAGATACGGTAAACTATAAGGGTGGCTATATAGTTGTTCAATCAATTAACAGAAATGCAACTATTGAAAAGATCCCGTTAGCACCTACCGATATTGCGGTAGGGATGAACCTAAAAGTGGTTTCTCAAGGGAAAACATTTACGGTTGAACCATTATTTCTTATTCGAAACGGCAGCAAATTTGATTTTGCGAAAACGATTGATGAAGCAGGACTTCGATTTCGTTTCTCGAATATTTATCCGGATAGGAATAAACTGGAATTAATGGTTTACCAAAAGCCGCTAGCTGCCAAGAAATGGATTGTGCTTAAGGCAGTTAAGTTCCCTTACATAAATTTGCTTTGGGGCGGAACAATTATAATGGTTGTCGGATTTTTACTTTCGATTTTTCGTCGTCAAAAAGAGTTAAGGCCATCTTTAAAATGAAGATAGTTCTGCTGGGAAGTGGAAACGTTGCTACTCATTTAGGCGGCGCATTTAAAGCGGCCAATCATGAAATCATACAGGTTTGGAGTCGCACTTTGGATCATGCGAGGCTTTTAGCCGAAAGCATAGAAGCAACATTTACCGATAATCTGTCTGAGATATCACTCGATGCAGATATATACGTCGTTTCTGTAAGCGATGATTTTATAGCAGATGTTATTAATGCTTTTCCTAATTCAGGTAAATTGCTAGTTCATACATCCGGATCTACCGGCTTGGAATTTTTTGGTTTGAGTGGGGTGTTTTATCCGTTGCAAACTTTTTCAAAAACTTCACCGGTTGATTTTTCTGTTATTCCAATTGCTATAGAAGGAATTGATCAGGAAACTGAGACTTTATTATTCGAACTCGCTGAATCCATCAGCTCAAAGCCGCTGATTCTAAACTCAGAACAACGTAAAGCCTTGCATGTTGCTGCTGTATTTGCCTGTAATTTTAGCAATCACTTATATAGTATCGCAAATAAAATTCTTGAAAATAATGGCTTGGATTTCGAACTAATTCGACCACTTATTAATGAAACCGCATTAAAAGTCCAAAGCCACCTACCCGCTGAGGTTCAAACTGGCCCTGCAGTTCGTCATGACCAAAAAATACTTGGTAGACATCTTCAGTTTTTGAAGGGCAATTCAACTTTAGCTGACCTTTATGAGAGGCTAAGTCAAAGCATTATCAATTTCAATCAAAAAGCATAAGGCCTGCGCATTTTTGTTAATTTTGCCGCAATGAATCTTTATAAAATCAAAATAAACTTTGAAGAGAAAGGTCTTGAATCGGTTGAACTACCCATTGCGGAGGGCGAATCGGTGCTTGACGTTTGCCTTGATAACGGGATAGAGCTTCAGCATAATTGCGGTGGAGTGTGCGGATGCAGTACTTGCCATATCTATGTGAACAAGGGGATGGACAATCTTCAGGAAATATCGGACAAGGAAGAGGATTTTATAGATCGTGCGGTTAGTCCGCATATTAATTCACGCTTAGGTTGTCAGTGCATAATAATCGACGGCGATATCGAAGTAACTTTACCAGACCAGAATCAGTTCTTAGGGCATTAAATATGAATCAGGATAAATTTGCATTACCCATACATTGGAACGATCATGAAGATATCGCAATGGGCCTTTATGAAAAGTTTGGTGATGATTTTAATGAATCAAAAATTTACCGCATTCGTTTCACAGATTTGATGGAGTGGGTTTTATCAATTCCAAATTTCGCCGGCATGCGTGAAGAATGTACGGAAGGACATCTGGAGCAAATCCAGTCTGCCTGGGTTTACGAGTGGCGTGATAACCAATAATACGGATGAGCAAATTTTCCATATTATAGGTCGCTATATCTGCACAAATAAATATGTTATTTCTAAGTAAGCTCAAGAAAATTAAGGCTTTTGTACTTGACATTGATGGCGTTCTTACAGATGCTACCATTCATGTTACAGAATCGGGCGAACAGTTGAGGCGGTTCAATGTTCGAGATGGTTACGCTATGCAACTGGCTGTAAAAAAGGGCTATTTAATTTGTGTTATATCCGGTGGCAAATCAGCGAGTGTTATATTAAGGTTGCAAGGACTTGGAATTACCGATGTCCATTTGGGAATTACGAAAAAGCTAGAGGTTTATAATAAATTCATCAATAAGAACCAGCTGAAGCCCGAAAATGTTCTTTATATGGGCGATGACATTCCAGACCTTCCGGTGATGAGAATTGCCGGATTAAAGGCTTGCCCTGCTGATGCTGTCGAAGAAGTGAAAGAAATTTCAGATTATATATCATCCAAATCCGGAGGTTACGGTTGTGTTCGAGATATAATTGAAAAAGTATTGAAGGTTCAGGACAATTGGTATGACATTGATTCAAACGCTCAGGACGATAGTATTCCATCGGCTTAAGAATTCATTCGGATGATCAAATATATTCATCGCTTTTAATATTGATTAAATATGAATAACGAATTCCCTACCATCATACTTGCGTCTAAATCCCCTCGCCGCCAGGAACTCCTTAAACTCATGGGAGTAGATTTTAAAGTAGTATTAAAAGAGGTTGATGAATCTTACCCCGAAGGATTAAGTCCAGCTGAGATAGCCGTTTACATTGCAGAAAAAAAAGCCAAAGCATTTGATGAGTCGTTGTGCAAAAACGAAGTTGTTTTAACAGCCGACACGATAGTTTGTATTGAAGACTTGATTTTAGGCAAACCGGAAAGTGAAGAGCATGCTTGTGAGATGCTTGCAATCTTATCAGGAAAAAAGCATGAAGTAATTACTGGCGTAGCCTTTCTACAGGGCGAACGTTTACATTCATTTTTTGAAGTTTCTGAAGTTTATTTTACCGATTTAACTTCCGAACAAATAAGACACTATGTACAAACATGCAGACCATTTGATAAAGCCGGATCCTACGGAATACAAGAATGGGCGGGTTTGGTTGCAATAGAAAAAATTAACGGTTCTTACACGAATGTGGTTGGGCTGCCAACACATCGGGTTTACCAAGAGTTAAAAAGTTTTATTAAGGAATCTTAAACTTAACGACCTTAAGTATGTTAAGTTTATGTGAAGTTAAATATTCAGATTTTAAGCAAATATGTATTTCCTTTATTGGTAATAGTATTTGTTGCTTTTTACCTTTTAAATGAACCCCTTTACCGTTTATTGATAAGTGAGGATCATCTAATAGAGTGGTTAACTTTCACATGTCTCATCCTAACTGGGTTTTATTCTGCGTCACTTGCCCACAAAATAAAAATTCAATACAATTATTATCACTGGTTTTTTATCTGCTTCTCAGCATTTTGCATGTTAGCTGGTTTTGAAGAGATAAGCTGGGGTCAGCGAGTTTTTCAAGTTGAATCGAACGAGTTCTTCAAAACTTACAGTGATCAAAAAGAAATAAACCTGCATAATACGTTTCAAGGCACAGTGGGTATTAAAACGAAACACATTGCGTTGATAGTAATGTTTTTATATGGGGTAATCTTTTCGTGGCGACAGGACAAAGAAAAAACGCTCTTTTGGTTGAAGACCAAAAATTTTATCATTCCACCAACCTTTTTAATTCCGGGCTTTCTAATGGCCACTGCTTTAATGCTTGATTTTCAAACTGGGTATGAAGAAGAGATAGGGGAATTTTTCTTTAGTATTTGCTTTCTGCTGATGATACTGTGGAATCATCAAATTTTTGATACTAAATCGCTTAAAATGTTAAATGGACTTCATTTAATCAAAGAGGAGCCCTTCTTTGAGCGCAAAAGTGCTTAATCCAACTTCTTTAATTGCCAAATACTTTATAATATACCGGGTTAGTATAGATGCGACAACGATCATATCTGTTCTAACCGGAAGTATTGCCTCATTGCTCGCCCTATCCTGATGAGTGGAATCGATAATCTCTGATAATACAGAATCAAGCACCACAAGATCGAACGGATAGTATTTTTGAATGAGGTTTGTCGTTTGTGAACGTAGCTGGCAAAGCTGGGCAAAGGTTTCGAAAGAGCCGGCCGAGCCAATGAGTTTAACCGGCCTCAGTTGGGTTGACGCAGATTTTAAATCTTCAAGAACTGTATCAAGATAGTTTTTAATCGAATCGATTTCGCTTTGTGATATTGGGTCTGACAGATGAAAAGATGCCATCAGCTTTGCTGCGCCAATTGTATAGCTTTTTTTCCAAAAAATCGAACTCTGGTTTGCAATAATAAATTCAACACTGCCGCCGCCAATATCTATAATCAGCGAAACATCATTCAAATTCACAACACTCTTTACACCCTGGTAAATCAACGATGCTTCTTGTTCTCCATCAATAATTTCTATATTTATTCCTGTTAGATCTTGAACCTTTGCGGCGAATTCAAAGCCATTTTTTGCAGTTCTTAACGCTGCAGTTCCAACCGCCCGAATAGAATCAACATTATTCAGGGAAATACAATTTCCAAAATAGGCTAAAGCATCAAGGCCCCGCTGGAAAGCATCGTCAGTAATCAGGCCTTCATTAATGCCGCCTTCGCCTAATTTAACGTGCTTTTGCTCCTGAAAAACGATATTTTTAATTTCGTTACCCGAGACATCAGCTATAATTAAATGAAATGTATTTGTGCCCAAATCCAGAGCAGCAACACGTTTTGACATGTATTATTCTTTGTACATAAACCACTTCACCAACTCGCGGTAACTGGTTTTTTTACCATACATTAAAATTCCTACTCTGTAAATCCGAGCTGCGACCCAGGTTGTTAAAATAAAACCGGCAATAAGCAAACTCACAGATAGATATAATTGCCAGTCAGGCACCCCAAAGGGAATTCTAACCATCATTGCAATTGGCGAAGTAAACGGTATCATACTCAGCCAAAAAGATAGGGTGCTGTTTGGGTTATTTACAATAAAGCTAAAAGCCATTATGTAGGTAAACAATAGCGGCAATGTTATTGGGAACATGAATTGTTGGGTTTCGGTTTCGTTATCCACTGCCGAACCTACAGCGGCAAATAAAGCGCTGTATAAAAGGTATCCACCCAGAAAGTAAATCAAAAATGTTGTCAAAATAAATCCAAGAGGAATGGTTTGAAGAGCACCAAGTACATTGTATGGCAACATATTGTTGCTGGTTACTTTTGTGGCCAGGCTTGAGAGAATTATCCAAAGCAGAAACTGAGTAAGTCCGACAAGGCCAATTCCCAAAATCTTTCCAAGCATTAATTGGAACGGCTTTACCGATGAAATAACAACTTCAACAATACGACTTGTTTTTTCCTCTATGACGCCCCGCATTACCTGCGAACCGTAAATAAACAAACAAAGGTAGATTAGAATTGCTGCGGAGAAACTGATCGCATAAGCAGCTGTAGTGTTCGTATCCTTTTCACCCTCGTCTGTTAGTTCTTTATATTCAATCTTGATATTTGGTTTTATGCTTTCGAGCGTGTTTACATCGATACCTGCTTCTTTCAATAGTTTAAATCTCACAACATTATTCAGCTGATTTTCTATATCAGTAAGCACATACATAGGTGCCTTTTTTTCTGAAACTAATTGAACTTTTTGGGTAGCGGAAATACTATCAGGAATAAATAAAACGAAAGACTCTTTTTTACGAGCAGTAATTTTGGCCTGTGCCAGATTTTCTGTAGTGGGCAAAAAAATCAAACCTTTTGAGTTTTTTAACTGAGGAAGTAACTCGCCACTTTCATCAATTACGTTTACCACGGTAACCGCATCTCCACCTGTATGGGTAAGGTACGCCACTAAAGCCGTCATTCCCATAAATAATAACGGAACAAGAAAAGTCATGATCAAAAAGCTCTTCTTCCTTACGCGACTTAAATATTCGCGTTTTATAATGAGCAAAGTTTTACGCATGATTCATCCCTTTAACCTGTTCAATGAAAATATCATTTATTGTCGGAACGACTTCGGTAAGTTGATTGATCTGAATTAATGGAATCAGATATTGCAGCGCATCATTTACTTTCACATTTCCTTTTAGCTTGATCGTTATTTCTTCAGCCTCATCCAACTTTCGAGTGCTTATCACGTCAAAGTATGTATTTTCAGCAACATCATAACCGGCATTACTGTACTCAATGGCGAAGGTATTGCTACGATAAGAGTTTCTAATATCCCTTAAACGACCGTCCAGAACTTTCTTAGATTTATTGATCAATGCAATACTGTCGCAAAGCTGCTCAACAGATTCCATTCTGTGCGTAGAGAATATTATCGTCGCGCCTTTTTTGTTTAACTCAAGAATTTCATTTTTGATAACTTCCGCATTTATAGGATCAAATCCGGAAAATGGTTCATCAAGTATAATTAGTTCCGGTTGATGTATAACGGTAGCAACAAATTGTACCTTTTGCTGCATCCCCTTACTTAAATCTTCAACCTTCTTTTTCCACCAGCTCTGCATCTCCATTTTTTCAAACCAGTAGTTACATTGCTCGTAAGCTAATTTTTTACTTAACCCTTTTAATTGAGCGAGGTAAATCATTTGCTCGCCAATTTCCATCTTTTTATAGAGGCCGCGTTCTTCTGGCAAATAGCCTATTTTAGCAATGTGAGAAGGATTTAACCGTTCGTTATTGATATAGACAGCCCCTTCATCCGGAGCAGTAATCTGATTTATAATTCTAATCAGAGAAGTTTTACCTGCACCATTTGGACCTAGCAATCCAAATATGCAACCTCTTTCAACTTCCAGACTTACATTATCTAAAGCCCTGTGATCAGCATATTGCTTAACAATATTTTCTATCCTAAGCATGATTAATTAAATGATTTTAAATACGCCTAAGACATAAATAAATGATTTCAAGAAGATATTGTATTGAGGAGGCCGGTAATATCAGTAGGCTTTAAAGGTTTGACAAGGAATGTGTAAACATTAGGGAAATTATAAGAATCACCATGATCGTCTGCACTGGTAGAAGATGTTAAAATGATAACCTTATGATCAAGATCTTTCTTTTGCATTTGATTCAAAAATTGCCAACCGTCCATTAATGGCATGTTCAAATCAAGAAATATAAAATCAGGATTAATTTCAGCAATCATTTCCAAACCTTTCATAGGATCATTGCACTCATGTACAATGGTTTCGGGAGAAATTTGATTAATTAATTTTCTTACAATAAAAGTCGATATCTCAATATCATCAATTACTAGAACGGTTTTCATTGTACTTTTGAAGGTTAAGAATTCAAAAATCTAAGGTAAATTTTTTATTCAAATAACTTTATAATGGTTAAATATTTATTTTAGTTTCGTCCCAATAATGCAAGGTTTATGAAGAAAGTAATTGCTTTAGTCACAGGTGGTTTCACAGGAGAATCGGTAATATCATTAAAAAGTGCGGAAGTTATCGATCGGAATCTAGACCGCAATGAGTTTGAAGTTTATAAAATTATTGTTTCTCCCGAAAGCTGGACTTGCACTATTAACGATACTATATATGAAGTTGATAAAAACGACTTTTCACTTGCTCTGCCGGATATAAAAGTAAAGTTTAATGCTGTTTTTATTGGTTTACACGGCTCGCCCGGCGAAGACGGTAAACTGCAGGGGTACTTTGACATGATCGGCATTCCGTATACCACTTGTGATGCGACTACTTCGGCAATTACCATGAATAAGGGCTACACAAAAGCTATTGTAAATGGTGTTGCTAATCTAAATATCGCTCGTTCTGTACAGCTATTTGAAAGCACTCCTGATGCAACAAACAACATACTTGAACAACTCACTCTCCCGCTTTTTATTAAACCAAATAATGGTGGTAGCAGCATTGGAATGAGTAAGGTCAAAATTGCCGAAGAACTTCCCGAAGCCCTGGAAAAAGCTTTCAAAGAAGATACCCAGGTTTTGGTTGAAGAATTCATTAAAGGCCGGGAATTTACGATCGGAATTTATAGAGGAAAAGACGGCATTAAAGTTCTTCCCGCTACCGAAATTGTTACTTCTAAAGAGTTTTTTGATTTCGAAGCCAAATATACAAGTGGCGTAACTGAGGAAATCACACCGGGGAGAATGTCGGACGAAGAGCGAAATAGGGTAGAGGCTATTGTTAAAGACGCTTATTTGAAATTGAATTGCCGTGGAGTTGTCCGCATCGATTATATATTAGAAGAGAATACAGGTAAGTTCTTTTTTATCGAAGTAAATACAGTTCCGGGCCAAACCGAGAACAGTATAATCCCCCAACAAGTTAGGGCAATTGGCAGGACAATTGAAAATTTTTATACGGAATTGATTGAAGTAGCATTAGTCCAGTAGTTTAAAATTCATTAACTGATGAACAATGACTTATGACGAATGCTAGTTAGATTGAATATTTTTCAATCATCCCTTCTGTAATCTTCATTCCTCTACCGGTTTTAATATCAATCAATACGTATTCGAACCAACCGTCAGAACAAATTTTTCCTGTTTTAGTACTAACAATTTCGAAGCTAACTTTGCTGCTTTTTTCCTCCATGGAAACTATTCCTGTGGTTACTGTAAATTTTTCTCCCAAAGTTAATGGTCGCTTAAACTCTACGTGAGCAATTTTAATTACCCAACCATAGCCCATTTCCATAAATTTCTCCATCGACATTCCGTAGCAGGTTTCCATTTGTTCATAACGGGCTGCCAAGACGTAATCTAAATACTTGCTGCTATGCACGTGGTTAAACATGTCAATATCATCAGGGCGTACGTTAAGTTCAGTACTAAATCTGCTATATTTTTTCTGTTTTTCCATTTGAAACTATTCCTTTAACGTGATATGGGTAGAGGTTGTCAAAATTAATAATACTTTCCTTTTAAGATAATTGCAGAAGCGTTAAAACATGATGTTTAAATCTCATATGTTTAGCAAATAGGAATTGATACTGAATCTTTGACTTGTGGAATCCAATGCATTGAGTATCTTTGCAGGCAATTAACAAAATATTTAATCGCTTTAATATTATTCAGGTAATGTATTTAAGTACAGAGTACAAGGCAAACATTTTTGCCAAGCACGGTAAATCAGCAACTGATACCGGTTCTACCGAAGGTCAGGTAGCTTTATTTACTTCTCGTATTGCTCATTTAACCGGGCATTTGAAGAAAAACAAGAAAGATTTTTCTACTCAGTTAGCTCTTCAAAAATTAGTAGGTAAACGTCGTGGTTTACTTGCCTATTTGTACAAGAAAGATATCAACAGATATCGTGCTATTATCAAAGCTTTAGAGTTAAGAGATATCATTAAATAATTCTTTTCAAAAAGTTTAAAAGCCATCCTCAAAGGGTGGCTTTTTTTTTAACTTCGCTTAAATATTTTAATATAAATATCGATGTGTTATTAAAGAGGAAAAGCACATCATTACTGAAAACAAATGAGTTATAACTTAATTACAAAGTCTTTCGATTTAGGCGATGGTCGCATAATCGAAATTGAAACCGGCAAGCTTGCCAAACAAGCAGATGGTTCTGTAGTAGTAAAAATGGGTGATACCATGTTACTTGCTACGGTTGTATCATCGAAAGAAGCAAAAGAAGGAATTGATTTCCTTCCATTATCTGTTGATTATCAGGAAAAATATGCAGCAGCAGGAAGAATTCCAGGTGGATTCCTTCGTCGCGAGGCACGTTTATCTGATTACGAAATTTTAATATCACGCCTTGTGGATCGTGCTTTGCGCCCGATGTTCCCTGAGGATTATCACGCAGATACCCAAGTGATGATTTCACTTATTTCTGCTGATAAAAATATAATGCCTGATGCATTAGCTGGTTTAGCAGCTTCTGCAGCTCTTGCTGTTTCAGACATCCCGTTTAACGGACCTATATCTGAAGTACGTGTAGCTAAGATCGATGGCAAATTAGTAATTAACCCGTATTTAAGTGATTTAGAGCGTGCTACCTTAGAGTTTATCGTTGCAGGTTCTGAAAACGATATCGGTATGGTTGAAGGCGAGTGCAGCGAGATTGATGAGGAAGAAATGATCGAGGCTATCGAATTTGCTCATAAAGCCATCAAAATACAGGTTGCAGTTCAAAAAGAATTAATGGCCGAGGCTGGTAAAACGGTTAAGCGTACGTATTCTCACGAACATAGCAATCCGGCACTAAGAGAGCAAGTTTTCGCTGCTACATATCAGCAGGTTTATGATGTAGCAAAATCGGGTTCTTCTAAGCATGATCGTTCTGACAGCTTCAAACTGATCCGCGATACATTTATCGTTTCTTTAGGTGAAGATATTGATGATATCACCAAGGCTTTGGCTAAGAAATACTTCCATGATGTAGAGTACGATGCTATCCGTAATTTAGTTCTTGATGAAGGAATTCGTTTAGATGGTCGTGATGTGCGTACTGTTCGTCCAATATGGAGTGAGATCGGTTATTTACCCGCAGCTCACGGATCGGCAGTATTCACCCGTGGAGAAACTCAGGCACTTACTACTGTAACATTAGGTACCAAACTTGATGAGCAGATGATTGATGGTGCATTCTTCAATGGCTACCAGAAATTTATTCTACATTATAATTTCCCGGGTTTCTCAACTGGCGAGGTTCGTCCGAACAGGGGAGCAGGTCGCCGCGAAATTGGTCACGGAAATTTAGCATTGCGTTCTTTGAAGAAAGTAATGCCTAACGAAGAAGAGAATCCATACACAGTTCGTATTGTATCTGATATTTTAGAATCTAACGGTTCTTCATCAATGGCTACGGTTTGTGCGGGTACATTAGCATTAATGGATGCAGGTGTGAAATTAAAAGCACCAGTATCTGGTATTGCGATGGGCTTAATCACTGATGAGAAGACAGGTAAATATGCGGTATTGTCTGATATTTTAGGTGATGAAGATCATTTAGGAGATATGGACTTTAAAGTAACAGGTACCGAAAAAGGTATTGTTGCTTGTCAGATGGACTTAAAAATCAATGGCTTAAAGTGGGAAGTATTAAGAGCTGCTTTACATCAGGCTAAAGAGGGTCGTCTTCATATCTTAAACGAAATGAAGAAAACCATCGCTGAACCTCGTGCCGAGTTAAAACCTCATGCTCCTCGTTTAGAGATGCTTAGAATTGATAAAGAATTCATTGGTGCGGTTATCGGGCCAGGTGGAAAAGTTATCCAGGAAATGCAGCGCGAAACAGGTGCTACAATCACTATAGAGGAAAAAGACAACCAAGGTGTGATCAGTATTTTTGCTCCTGGTAAAGATGCAATTGATGCTGCCGTTAAGCGCATTAGAAACATTGTTGCTAAACCAGAACCGGGAGAAATCTACGAAGGTAAAGTGAAATCAATTATGCCTTTCGGAGCATTTGTTGAGATTATGCCGGGTAAAGATGGTTTATTGCATATTTCTGAAATTGACTGGAAACGTTATGAGTCAATGGATGGAATCTTTAATGTAGGTGATGAAGTGAGAGTTAAATTGCTTGAAGTTGATAAACAAGGTAAACTGAAGTTATCGCGGAAAGCACTTATTCCTCGCCCTCCAAGAGAAGAAAAACAAACTGAAGGCTCTGCACCAACAGCATAATTGATATTACGAAAACTATTAAAGTCCCGAAAGGGACTTTTTTATTTACAAAGATTTAGAAAACAAGTTCAGGTAATTCTTGTTTGCCGATATCGCAACAAAATAATTTAAATATTATGATTTGTTTATAATTATTAGTTCATTTGTATCAAATTTTTAACAATCCCTAGAAAAATGCTACAAAAAACATTCGTAAAATCTAAAGGCGCCTATAAAGTTAAGTTTACTTTGAAGTCTGAAAACGCTAAAACAGTTGAACTTTTAGGTTTAAATAGCGATTGGGAAACTCCTGTTCCCTTGAATAAGAAAAAAGACGGATCATTTTCAATTGAGATTGCCTTGCCAAAAGACACTAAACATGAGTTTAAATATCGTGTAAACGAAACAGAGTGGCTTATTGAAGAAGATGCGGACGCTCAGGAACCAAACGGATTGGGAAGTACAAACAGCGTAATAGTGCTATAAATAGCCCAACGAACATAACATTCATAAACTGGAAGCACGTTTGAAAATGACGTGCTTTTTCTTTTTACAAATCACTATTTCTTAAATTGTTCTAGCTTTATACTTGCATGGATAATAAGAAAATTGTAAAGGCTTTCGAGCTGTTCGATCAATATAACAGCAAAGACCCAAAGCAGTATACCTGGAACAACGAGGCATATCCGCAGGAATTATTTCTAGCACAGCAACTTCATCAATGGGTATTGAAATTAGACCCAGCCGCTGCCGAACCTTTATTGCTGGCATCGCGGTGTCAGCATATTGGGAGATGGGAAGTGCCTAGAGATACCTATCCTGACGGTAAAGCTGGATACCTGAACTGGCGCAGTAACCTTGCAAAATATCATGCACAGAAAGCGGAAGAACTTCTTTTACAGGCTGGTTGCGATGAAGAAACTATAAGCAAGGTAAAGCAGATAAATCTGAAGCAGCAACTAAAAACCGATCCTGAAGTTCAAACCATGGAGAATGCTCTTTGCTTAGTGTTTCTTCAATTTGAATTCGAAGACTTTTTGCTGAAACACGATGAAGCTAAGATTATACGAATCCTACAAATGACCTGGGCAAAGATGTCTGATGCCGGAAGAGAAGCAGCTTTAGTTTTAAATTTTTCACCCAAAGCAGAGAAAATAGTCAAAAAAGCACTTTCCTAATTCCCTTGATCAAATATCAGAAAATCACAATTCGACCGTGAAATCAAGTATATTTGAAATATGAATCATCTTATTGCTCCTTCCTTGTTAGCAGCAGATTTTGCCAATCTCCAAAGAGATATCGAAATGGTAAATAATAGTGAAGCAGATTGGTTTCACGTTGATATCATGGACGGAGTTTTTGTGCCGAATATTTCTTTTGGATTTCCTGTTTTGGACGCCATCGCAAAACATGCGAAAAAACCATTAGATGTTCATTTAATGATTGTTGATCCGGACAGGTATCTGGAACAATTCAAAGCTGCGGGAGCGGCTGTAATTACGGTTCATTATGAGGCTTGTACTCACTTACATCGAACTATTCAGGCTATTAAAGCGCTTGGCTGTATTGCTGGCGTTGCATTAAATCCGCATACTTCTGTAAGCGTTCTTGACGATGTTCTTGATGATCTTGATCTGGTACTGTTAATGTCTGTTAACCCTGGTTTTGGTGCGCAAAAATTTATTCCGAATACTTATCGTAAAATACGTGCTTTGAAAATGATGGCGGCTGGAAGAAACGAAAACCTGTTGATTGAAATAGATGGGGGAGTGAATATAGATAACACTACAGAATTGCTCAATGCTGGCGCCAACGTACTGGTAGCTGGAAATTTTGTTTTTACAGCAAGCAATCCGGCCGAGGTAATTTCTCAGTTAAAACAGACGCAAGGCAAAGTGTATCAAGCCTGATTTTGATGAGAATTATATTGTTCTTAATTCTTCTTTTGTCGCAAACTGCTTTTGCTCAAATAACAGTTATTGCAGGGAAGATTATAAACGAACAAAACGAGAGTTTGGAAGGAGTTAACATCCAGGTGTTAAACTCAAGCTTAGCAACCAAAAGCAGCAAAGATGGACTTTACGAATTAAGAGTCTCTGGCGCAGTGGACAACATTACGCTAGTATTTAATTTTATTGGTTACCGAACCCAAACGGTTAAGATTGGAAACAGCAGTCAAAATATCGTTCAAAACATCACTTTGTTGCGGGATGCGAATGAGCTGAACACGGTTGTTATCACGGGCAGGGATAAAGCTGTTGGCAATATGAACAATATCGATATGGGCTTAATTCAAAATAATCCTTCGGTATCGGGGAACTTTGAATCCTTACTTAAAACCTTGCCCGGTGTATCGACTAACAATGAGTTGAGCTCGCAATATTCGGTAAGAGGTGGAAACTTTGATGAGAACCTGATTTACGTTAATGATGTTGAAATTTTTCGACCTTTATTGGTACGAAACGGGCAGCAGGAGGGCTTGAGCTTCATTAATCCTGAGCTGGTTACTAAAGCCAGTTTTTCGGCGGGAGGATTTGAAGCGCGATATGGCGATAAATTGTCTTCGGTTTTAGATATTAAATACGGTAGACCAGACAGTAATCAAATCACCACATCGCTTGGCTTGCTTGGCCTTTCAGCGACAGCCAAACAAGCTTTTAAAAATTCCTATTTACTTATTGGAGCACGGAACAAAACCAATCAAAACATTCTAAAAACTCAACAGATTAAAGGGGCGTTTCAACCGAAGTTTTACGATGTTCAGGCACTTTACAACGTGAATTTCAGCAGAAAATTAAGTTTAACGGCTTTCGCTGATTATAACCTGAGCCAATTTTCTTTAGTGCCTGAAAGCCGGGAAACTATTTTTGGAACAATTAGCCAGCAGTATAAACTCAATGTTAATTACGAGGGGCAAGAAAAAGATTTATACCAGTCGCTCGCGGGAGCTTTTACCTTAAACTTTAAACCGAATCAAAATTTGGGTTTCAAATGGATCAACGCTGTTTTTAGAAACACCGAACAAGAAACATTCGACATAGAAGGAAGTTATATTTTTGATGAGTCATCTTCAAGCAATCTGGAGGAAGGCGGCAATGTAAAGATTAACAGAGGCATCGGCGTTAATTATGAGTATGCCAGAAATTTCCTTAAAGCTTCGGTTTATAGCTCCGAAATCCGGGCTTCCCTGCAACAAAGCCGCTCGTATTGGGAGACCGGTGTTAGGTATCAACACGATAAAATTGATGATCGGTTAAATGAATATCAGGTGATAGATTCTGCAGGATATACATTGCCGGTTTCTAATGGGAGTTTTCTCCTAACGGATGTCTCCAACGCATCAAACACCGTTACAACAAACAGATTCACCGCATTTATTCAAAATGCATTTTCGCTAAATACCGCCCTCACTTTATCCGCAGGGTTGCGAAGCAACTTCAATACTTACACAAATGAGTTTTTCTTAAGTCCGAGACTTTCTATGGTTTATCGCAAAAGCGATAAGCCAACTAGTTACAGGTTCTCGGCTGGTTCTTACAATCAACCACCATTTTATCGTGAGTTTAGAACGTTTAATGGAAGCCTAAATAGCGAGGCAAAAGCTCAACGCTCAATACATTTGCTGGCTGCCGCCGATCATTCTTTCAAAAAATCAGGTGCAAAATTTACTTCTGAAGTTTATTATAAAGTATTAAACAATTTGACTCCTTATAAAATTGAAAACCTACGAATCCGCTATTTTGCAGATCAGGAATCGAAAGGTTATGCAGCGGGGGCGGATTTTGACATCAGTAAGGAATTTGTGTCTGGATTAGAATCATCATTCAGAATATCTTTCATGAAAACGGCAGAGGATATCAAGGGTGATTCATACCAAACCAAAGATAAAGACGGAAATAGCTCTACCGTTAATCCCGGATATTTAAAACGACCAACAGATCAGCGAATCAATTTCTCGACTTTTTTTCAAGACCGCCTTTTTAATAGTCCAAGTTACAAAGTGCACTTAACCGCTCTTTATGGATCCGCTTTAAGCGTTGGCCCGCCACGCACCCAGCGTGCGCAAGACGTCTTCAGAATCCCAGCTTATAAACGGGTTGATATTGCATTTTCAAAAGATTTTTTAGAGGGTAGGAGTAAGGAACGTTTAACCCTTTTAAACCGATATTTTGATTCGTTTATTGCCTATGCAGAAGTCTTTAACTTGCTTAATATTAATAATACGGTATCCTATTTGTGGATAAAAGACGTCAATAATAATCAGTTTGCGGTGCCCAATTATTTAACATCCCGTCAGTTAAATATAAAATTCATTGCAAGAATCAAAAATTAATTAGTTAAAAGATATAAATATTCTAAATTTGACCCATAAAACACTGAACCAAATGATATGTAACTTCGGCGCAGGGCCTTGTATTTTGCCACAGGAAGTATTTAAACAAGCTTCACAGGCGGTATTGAATTTTAACGACACAGGACTTTCTATTTTGGAGATCTCACACAGAGCTCCTGAATTTGAGGCTGTTGTAGATGAAACCATCAAGCTGGTTAAAGAACTATTGAATGTTCCTGATGGATATTCGATACTGTTTTTGCAAGGCGGTGCAAGTACCCAGTTTTCTATGGTACCAATGAATTTAATGGCAGAAGGCCAATCGGCCGCCTACTTAGATTCAGGCGCCTGGTCTAGTAAGGCACTTAAAGAAGCGAAATTATTTGGTGAAGTAAAAGTTGTTGCATCATCAAAAGATTCAAACTACACGTTCATCCCAAAAGATTATGAAATTCCTGCGGATGCAGCGTATTTTCATTACACATCAAACAACACCATTTTTGGAACAGAACTGTTTGAAGTTCCTAAAACGGCGATTCCTATCGCTTGCGATATGTCATCGGATATTTTTAGCCGTGAGATCAATGTTGCTGATTACGGCTTAATTTACGCTGGTGCTCAGAAAAATATGGGCCCTGCAGGTGTTACACTGGTTATTGTTAAAGATGAGCTGTTAGGCAAATCAGGCCGTAAGCTGGCGTCAATGCTTGATTACAAAGTTCACGCAGAGAATAAATCGTTATATAACACTCCACCCGTATTCTCGATTTACGTTTCGATGCTTAACCTGCAATGGTTAAAGTCTAAAGGTGGTGTGGCTGCTATTGAGAAAGAAAACATCGCGAAAGCAAACGCTTTGTATGCAGAGATTGATCGTAACCCTCTGTTTAAAGGCCCTTGTAATGTTGAAGATCGTTCTCGT
>DASVRX010000285.1:0-6461 GCA_036388375.1 Pedobacter sp.
ATAACCCTCAGTACTGATACCATAGCCAGCAAATATGATCTCCTCAGCCTTTACCTTCCTTGAAACTGAAGCACTACTAAGATAAAAATCCCTTAGGTTTTGCAATTGCTTATTATTAACCTGAAACTTATCAACTACAAAAGACCCTTCCACCAATTGTACATTCTGAAAA
Source organism: Pedobacter sp. (assembly GCA_036388375.1). GTDB lineage: Bacteria > Bacteroidota > Bacteroidia > Sphingobacteriales > Sphingobacteriaceae > Paradesertivirga. The sequence goes on from DASVRX010000285.1 coordinate 173, forward strand.
TAAGAGCCACTGACCGGAGCTTTCAAGTTTAGTTTTTTAAACTCATTTGCGATATAATTAGCGGCAAGCTCTGCACCTTTTTTTCCAGTTTCCCTGCCCTCAAACTCATCTGATGCAAGAATATTTAGATGCTTTCTGGCATTCTCGGGAGTTAATAACTCCGCATATTTAATAGCCGTTGTATTTTGAGACCAGGCTTCAGTAAGCAAGCCGATGAACAGAAAACTTAATATTATCTTCTTCATACTAACATGAAATTTTGTTCACTCGATTGGCATGCCTGCCACCTTCAAATGCTGTAGTCAAAAACTTTTGTGTGATTGTTTTGGCCAATTCAGCAGATACAAATCTCGCCGGAATACACAAAACATTTGCATTATTATGCTTACGCGAAAGCTCTGAAATTTCCTCGTTCCAGCAAATGGCGGCTCTAATACCCTGATGCTTGTTTGCAGTGATTGCAACGCCGTTTGCACTGCCGCAAACTAATATACCAAACTCAGCTTCGCCGCTTTCAACGGCCGATGCAACGGGGTGAGCAAAGTCAGGATAGTCGGCAGAGTCAGAACTATAAGTTCCGAAATCCTTTAACTGGCTGCCTTGCAGAAATTCGCTTAATAGTTGCTTATATTCAAATCCAGCGTGATCTGAACCAATGGCAATAGATAATGATTTATCCATGAAATGATAGATTAATAACTTAATATACGATTTAGCCTTGGGAATAAAATGCGGCTTCTTTCTTTTTTCTATTTTTTTCTACCCGAGCTGATACGATGATACTAAACTCGTACAATAAAAACAGCGGGAAACTTACTGTCAGCATCGTTATAAGATCGGGTGTAGGGGTGACTACAGCTGCAATGATCAAAATAAGAACGGTAGCGTACCTTCTAGATGCCTTCATAAAGGCTGGAGTCATAATACCCAACTTGGATAAGATGTAAATTATGATTGGAAGTTCGAATGTAATTCCTGCACCGATACTCAGCGTGGCTACGGTTGATAAATAAGAATCAATTGTGATGGTATTTCTGATTACCTCACTTACCGTATAATTTGCCAGAAAGTTTATTGATAAAGGCGCAATGATATAATACCCAAATAACAGCCCTGCTATAAATAATAAACTTGCAAAAAATACAAAACCAGATGCGGAACTACTTTCCTTTTCGGTTAATCCCGGCTTTACAAAACGCCACACTTCATACAAAAGATAAGGGAAACCCAGTATTATCCCAATCAAAAGCGATGAGTTCAATTGCAGGGTAAACTGACCTGCCATCTCAGTATTGATGATATCAAAACGGATGTCCTTGATACAAAAATCGGGGCCGAGATTAAAACGTTCAGTTAATTCACACATCATTCGGTAGGTCCAAAAAGTAGTTCTTTTGGGGCCTAGAATGATTGTGTCGAATATGAAATCGTAATAAACGAAAGCGAGTATTGTGAATATTAAAATTGCAGCTGCGCTGCGAATTAAATGCCAGCGCAAAACCTCCAAATGGTCGAAGAACGACATTTCGGCTTCCAGAGTTTTACCTCTTTCTTTGATTGTTTCTACAAGGTCCTTACGTGGTTCTTCACTCATAATTAAAACAAAATGCCATTCTCATTATACGAGAATGGCATCTGATTAGATTTTTACTTCAGCCTTTTCGTCGACAAATACAAAGCTTTCCATAAACTTGGTTGTAAAATTTCCGGCCCTGAAATTAGGGTCCTTCATTAATTTGATGTGAAATGGAATAGTTGTTTTGATACCTTCAATTACAAACTCACTTAATGCACGTTCCATCGTTGAGATAGCTTCTTCGCGGGTTTGACCTGTGCAAATAAGCTTCGCAATCATTGAATCGTAATTCGGTGGAACCTGATAACCAGCGTACACATGTGTATCTACCCGCACTCCGTGCCCACCTGGCGAATGAAAATTTGTAATTCTTCCTGCCGCAGGTCTGAAATTCTGGTAAGGATCTTCTGCATTAATGCGGCACTCTATTGCATGCATTCTTGGGAAATAATTTTTCCCGGAAATTGGAACCCCTGATGCAACTCTTATTTGCTCTTTAATCAAATCGTAATTCACAACTTCTTCCGTAACCGGATGCTCTACCTGGATCCGGGTATTCATCTCCATGAAATAAAAGTTGCGATGTTTGTCTACCAAAAATTCGATAGTTCCTGCACCTTCGTAATTTACGGCTCTGGCGCCTTTAACTGCTGCCTCACCCATTCGCTCACGCAATTCGTCGGTCATAAAAGGCGAAGGGGATTCTTCTACCAATTTTTGATGACGGCGCTGTATGGAACAATCGCGTTCAGACAAATGACTTACTGTTCCGTACTGATCGCCGATAACCTGAATTTCAATATGCCTTGGATCTTCAACAAACTTCTCGAGATATAAACCATCGTTTCCAAAAGCTGCGCCAGATTCTTGACGTGCAGAATCCCAGGCTGCCTCAAAATCTTCATCCTTCCACACGATGCGCATACCGCGGCCACCGCCACCGGCAGTTGCTTTCAAGATTACCGGATAACCTATTTCGTTTGCTATTTTGATACCTTCTTTAACATCTTCCAGCAAACCTTCCGAACCAGGAATGGTTGGAACGCCGGCTTTCTTCATAGTTTCTTTAGCCGAAGCTTTATCACCCATATCATTAATCTGCTCGGGCGTAGCACCAATAAATTTAATCCCGTAATCACGACAGATTGACGAGAACTTGGAATTTTCGGAAAGAAACCCGTACCCCGGATGAATAGCATCAGCTGCTGTTAATTCCGCTGCAGAAATAATATTTGGAATATTTAAGTAAGAATCTTTACTGGCCGGCGGGCCAATGCAAACAGCTTCATCAGCAAAACGAACATGCAAGCTTTCGCGATCGGCGGTTGAATAAACGGCAATGGTTTTGATACCCATTTCCTTACACGTACGTATAATCCGTAATGCAATTTCACCGCGATTGGCAATTAATATTTTTTTAAACATGCGTTATATATGTGCAAATAAAACAAATGTGCAGGTGTGCAGATAGTGCACGCTCGCACATCTGCACACCTGCACATCTAAATTTATGCTGGTTCTACCAGGAATAAAGGCTGATCGTATTCTACCGGACTGGAATTTTCTACAAGGACTTTCACAATACGACCCGAAACTTCAGATTCAATTTCGTTGAAAAGCTTCATTGCTTCAATGATGCAGATGGCCTGACCTACTTTAATTTCATCGCCTACGTTAACAAAGAAAGGTTTATCCGGACTTGCCGAGCGATAAAATGTTCCGATCATTGGAGATTTAACGGTAATGTATTTTGAGGTATCTTCTGAAGTTGACGGAGCTGCGGGTGTTGATGCAGGAACTGTTACAGTTGTAGAAACCGGAACTGCGGGTTGTGGTATTGCTACCGGAGCTGCTGCCGGAGCATTTGAAAATATTGGCGGCTGATTGGTTTTAATAGTGATCTTGAAGTCTTTTTCTTCTATTGAAACTTCATTTACACCTGATTTGGAAACAAATCTGATTAGTTCCTGAACCTGTTTAATATCCATTATTCCGATTTTGGGTTGATTGTTAATTCAAAATTCAGAAATAAAACTCAAAAGAAAGAGTTTTAAACCTTTTTATATTTAGCTATTGTAAGCCCATTTTATAAATACAGAACCCCAGGTGAAACCTCCGCCAAAAGCCGCAAGAATTATATTATCGCCTTTTTTGAGCTTCTTTTCCCATTCCCACAAGCAAAGCGGAATCGTTCCATTGGTTGTATTTCCGTACCGGTCTATATTAATCATTACCTTCTCCGGACCAACACCTGCTCTTGCTGCAGTAGCATCAATAATGCGTTTATTGGCCTGATGAGGCACTAACCAGGCAATATCTTCAGGTTTTAAATTGTTCCTTTCGATAATTTCTCCGGCTACGTTTGCCATATTCGTAACTGCAAACTTAAACACTGCCTGCCCTTCCTGATAAGCAAAATGCTCCTTATTATTGATAGTTTCAAAACTTGCAGGCCTTAATGAACCTCCTGCCTTTATATTTAACAAGTGCTTTCCGGAGCCATCACTTTTTAAAAGCGAATCCAAAATTCCATACCCTTCGGTATTAGGCTCAAGCAGTGCTGCACCGCAGCCATCACCAAAGATGATACAAGTTGTACGATCTTCGTAGTTAACAATGGACGACATCTTGTCTCCACCAACAACCAACACTTTTTTATGTTTTCCTGATTCTATGAATTGAGCTCCGGTTGTTAAACCGAATAAAAAGCCTGAGCATGCAGCTTGTAAATCATATCCCCAGGCATTCACCGCTCCTATTTTATCGGCTAGAATATTGGCTGTTGCAGGGAAAGGCATATCGGGTGTTGATGTACAGAAAATGATTAACTCAATTTCGTCTGCGCCAATTCCGCGTTTTTCAAGAAGTCCTAATACAGCGGGAACTGCCATATCAGAAGTTGCAAGGCCTTCGCCTTTTTGGATTCTTCGTTCTTTAATACCTGTCCGGCTGGTAATCCACTCGTCGTTGGTGTCTACCATTGTTTCCAACTCGTGATTGGTTAACACATAATCAGGTACGTAACCATTAACTGCTGTGATAGCAGCATATGTTTTTTGCATAATCCTGTCTGAATTACTTAAATGCAGCGGTTATTTTTTTAATCAGTTCGGTTTGAACCATGTTTCTTGACAACAGAACCATGTTCTTTATAGCTTCAGGCGGGGAGATTCCATGACCGATAATCACCGGAGCATTTACTCCTAAAATCGGGCTACCACCGTATTGCTCGTAATTAAATTTAGCAAAAAACTCGTCTTTAAATCCTTTTTGTAAAGTAAGAACATAAAAAGTTTCCGCGAGTTTAAGCATTACATTGCCGGTAAAGCCGTCGCATACAACAACATCCGCCTTATCATCGAATAAATCTCTTCCCTCAATGTTCCCAACGAAGTTAAACATATTGGTTTCTTTCATTAAGGCATAAGTGGCCTGGGTTAACAGGTTTCCTTTTTCTTCCTCTTCACCAATATTTATCAAACCAACTTTTGGGTTTTTTATACCAAGAATATTTTCTGCAAACAAACCTCCGATAATACCAAACTGAAGAAGCACATCAGGCTTACAGTCGGCATTGGCGCCAACATCGAGCATCATTCCGAAACCTTCTTTCAGCTTAGGAACAATAGATGAGATTGCGGGGCGTATTACTCCGGGAATAGTTTTAACACTGAACATAGCTCCAACGAGCATAGCTCCGGTGTTTCCCGCGGAAGCAAATGAGTCAAGGCTTCCCTCTTTGAGCATGCGAAAACCAACGCTTATGCTCGAATCGGGCTTTTGGGTAATTGCCTTGGTGGGATGTTCAGCCATACCGATAACTTCGGTAGTATGAACAAATTCAAACTTATCGGGATCAAAATCACGCTGCTTTAAATATGGAAGAGCCTGATCTTTATCGCCAATAAGAACAATTTTTTGATGCGGTTCTAATGCATCGAAGGCGTCAATTGCTCCTAAAACTGCTGCTTCAGGGGCATAATCTCCGCCCATTATGTCTAAGCCAATTCTCATTAGAATAAGTTTTCTTTTACCTGGTGATGGACCGCCTGCTTTCGACAAGCAAGGCTCATGTGCAAATTAGAAATAAATTCTTTTACACATAATGGTCTCATATTAGAAAAAATAACTTATCCGATAGAGGTTGCTTCAACTAGTAGTTTACCTTTATAATATAGATTGCCATCTACGTTATAAGCACGATGAGGCAAATGAATTGCACCAGTGGTTTTACAGGTAAACAAAGTTGGAGCTTCGGCTTTGTAATGTGTTCTTCTCTTATCTCTTCTCGATTTGGAAATTTTCCGTTTTGGATGTGCCATCGTCCTGTTGTTGTTTTATTTATCGTTTTTTATTTTCTTTAATGCTTCCCACCTTGGATCTGCATCGGTATTTTCTTCTTCTTGTTTTGCAGTTGTCGAAAGCGACTTGAGCTTTTCGATCACCACCTTATCGCACCATTCGGTGTTGCCAACTTCCGGACAACGGTTAAATAAAGGTACGGCTAAATTAATGTACTCGTAAATTAACTGAGCTACATCAATCTCATGCACATTTTTATGCAGCACTATTATCTCATCAGTATTGTCTTCCAGATTCTCATCATCCGAAAACTTTAAAATTTGCCTTTCGTTTACTTTCACCTTAGTTGGAAAATCCGAAAGGCAAAAATCACAATTTGAAAAAATCTCACCCTTTATTTTGAACTGAAGA
>DASVRX010000286.1:0-6012 GCA_036388375.1 Pedobacter sp.
AAGCGCATTAAATAATCAATGCCTTTCTTCTGGTTCATGCCAGATAAAGTGGTTATAAGAGATGGAATCAGCGAACTATACGTTTCTTGGCTCAGCGGAATATTAAAATAAGATTTAAAATCGACTACCGGATAGTTTGCAAAAATGGTTTGCACATCCGGGTTTAGCTTCACGTCGAAATGATATACCTTTTGCCTGTATCTGAATTGAATGTTTTTTACAGCATAATCGCCGGGTTTAAAATCTGGCATTTGGGTTACCTTATAGGAAAATGCTTTAGTCGCATTTGAAACCTGAAGATCAATAGGGAAAATCTTATTGTGCTTCAAATCTATTCCGGGGTAATCATGGATATTCAAGCAAACATACTGACTGCCCTTGTTTACATAGAAAGGGACGTCGGATATATCATCATCGCTCTTTACATAAAAAAGCAAATGATCTTTTTCTAAGGCCAGCCTGGCATCAAAGCCACTTTTCGAAAGCAGAAACCATTTATAAAGAGTGTATCGATAATAATTAGCAGCTTTGGGTGCAATTTGCTGTGCTGTTTTTCGGATCAACTGGTAATAAAGCCAGTCGTTTAGATTTTCCTTTGTTTTGAAGTCGATAAGGGAATTAATAATCAGGCTATGTTTTCCTGCTTCAATTTTATTATAAAATGCAATAACAGAGGTCTCGCTTAGGGAATTATCGAACGGAGTATTTGCAGATTGGTCTAATTCAAAGTTGAAAGTCTTGCCATAAAATTCAAAGCTATGATTCTGTGCCTGGCTTATGGTTGAAAAACCAACCAGTGCAAGTATCAGTAACAGCATTCCCCAAAATTTAGCGCCTTGGGTTTTCATAACATTAAGTTAATCTTTGGTTTATGATAAGATAATATTGAATGTACGAAAATGTTTTGTATATGTTTCGCATTCATGGTAAATGTTTTCAGATCCAGGCGTTTACCGACTTATCTGGGCACTTCACCGAGCTCCTGATCTCGTCTGCCTAATACATGTTGCTTTGCTGTTAAAACTCCCATACATTTGAATCATACATAAATGCAAATGAATCGTACATCATATAAAAATCAAAAGCCGGGTACAGGTAAAAAGTGGGTTGGGATAGTGTTATTAATTTTTGGTGCCATTATGCTTTTGAAAAGCATCGGTATTTTTATACCCGACTGGATATTAAGCTGGCCAATGTTCCTGATTGGGTTAGGAATATTTACAGGCCGACGTCATCAGTTTCGCAATCCTTCGTCTTATATTATGATTATAATCGGGGTGATTTTTTTAGCAGAACGGATAATCCCTTCGGCAGATTTTGATGATTTTTTATGGCCCATCGTTATTATCGGTTTAGGGCTGTACCTAATCGTGGGTAAAAAGAAAATAACCAACTGGGGTGGAATTTCACCCGAGCCAACCCCTCCCGACCTTGAATGGGATAAACAGGTTGATGAGAACAATGAACCCATTGCATCAAGTTATAGAGTAACAAACGACGATTATATTGATATCGTTTCGATATTTGGCGGAGTTAAAAAGAATATCGTTTCGAAGAACTTCCAGGGCGGCGAAATCGTAACCATTATGGGTGGTGCAGAAATTATACTTACCCAATCTGACATTACCAGCTCCAGGGTTGAACTTGAAATTACGCAAGTGTTTGGCGGGACCAAGATCATCGTCCCACCACATTGGAAAGTGTCGTCAGATCTGGTCGCGATTTTTGGAGGTATAGAGGATAAGCGACCTTTATATTCAAATCAGGCAATATCCGAAGAGAAGCATTTGGTCATTAAGGGAACTTCCATTTTTGGAGGAATCGATATCCGGAGCTTTTAAATTCAACGAGGGTGACTACATCGTTATTTGCATCTCAGCGGGTTTTTGCTTCCCTTTTAGGAGCATGGATAATCTGGCTTTCTTTGCATGGTGCTACCTTGTATTGGCTGGGTTTTGGAATCGAGACGCTGGTAATCGATTCTGTTGTTAGTAATGTTATTATTCTTTTTTCGTCTCTTATCGTCAGTAATACTTTACGCTACTACCAGCCTGGAAGAGGTAAGTATTTTTATATCGTAATCTGGTGTATTCTGCTGGCCGTACTAGCCGTGGCAGTCACCAGGTTGTTATTGCTTAAATTTAATGGCGACAGCGAGATTTATGCAGTTGTTGTTGATAAATCTTTAATCATACGGTTTTGTATCGCTTTTTTATTGATCTGCGGCATGGGCTTGATTAGTGTATTATGGTATACCCAGCAAGAGCAGAAAGAAAGTGAACGTCGTAAAACAGATGCTGAGCGCTTAGCGCGGGATGCGGAATTATACAATTTGCGGCAGCAGTTGCAGCCTCATTTTCTTTTCAATAGCTTAAACTCGATCAGCGCATTAATCGGCCGGAGGCCTGATGAAGCCCGTACCATGATTTATCAGCTTTCTGATTTTCTTAGAGGGACATTGCGAAAAGAAGAAAATGAGTTTGTTTCGTTGGAAGAAGAGCTGCAACATTTGCAGCTTTATCTTGATATCGAGAAAGTTAGGTTCGGACATCGTTTGATAACCAGAATAGGGCATGAGGAAGGTTGCAATAGCTTAATACTTCCTGCTATGCTACTGCAGCCTTTGGTAGAAAATGCCATTAAGTTCGGTTTGTATGACACTACCGGCGAAGTCACCATTACAATTGATGCAAAATGCCAGCAAAATTACCTGGTATTAATTATCAAAAATCCTTACGATGCCAAGACGGTGAGGCCAAAAAGTGGGACTGGTTTTGGGCTGGACAGCATTAAGCGACGATTATATTTGTTATTTGCAAGAACCGATCTGCTTGAAACAAACGGAGAAAATGATATTTTTACAACTACGGTGAAAATTCCGCAAGCATGACAAAGGCAATACTGATCGACGACGAGCCGCTGGCCAGAGAAATAGTTAAGGAATATCTAGAAGACTATCCTCAAATTGAAGTAATAGCAGAATGTGGTGATGGCTTCGAAGGCGTAAAGGCCATTGCACAACATCAACCGGACTTAATCTTTTTAGATATTCAAATGCCAAAAATTACCGGTTTCGAAATGCTTGAGCTGATCGAGCATAAACCCGGTGTTATCTTTACATCTGCCTTTGATGAGTATGCGATTAAAGCTTTTGAGGCGCATGCAATTGATTATTTACTGAAGCCTTTTTCTAAGGATCGTTTTAAAAAGGCTGTAGAAAAATGGCTTGAAAAACAAGACCTTTCGGATGCAAAGCAGCAAGTTCAGGCGCTTTTAGAAACCGCACCTGTCTCTCCTTCGCATAGCGAGCGTATTGTGGTAAAGTCAGGTAGTTCAATCAAGATTATTCCTGTAACAGATGTTATTTACCTGGAGGCTTACGATGATTACGTAAAAATCCACACTTCTGATGGCGTCTTTCTGAAAAACAAAACGATGCAATTCTTCGAATCGAGTTTAGATGAAAAGCAGTTTGTTAGGGTTCATCGTTCTTTTATTGTGAAGGTGCCTGAGATTACTAAGCTGGTGCCTTATGAAAAGGATTCTTATCGTGTGGTGATTAAGTCGGGAGAGAGCCTGCCGGTGAGTAAAACAGGATATGTGAAATTGAAGACGCTGTTGCAATTGTGATTAATTCTTAATTCTAAAATATAATATTTAAGGGATTGTCCATGTATATGTTATTGTGTAACATGACTTTATAATTTCCCTGTTATTTAAGAATTTGCCTGTATAAAATCTAATTAATTCTCGAATAGTTAAAACAATTCCCGCGGCATATTCGTAAAACAAATTTTTTTTATGATGTTTGCGGTGTGAAGGTATGTAACTGAAAAAGTCATTTGCTCTTCGTATTAAGTCCGACATCTTTCCTAGCTTTTGCTAATAGTAATAGTTGACCTTGCATCTAATTTTTTTTTTACATCACAGATGATCAGCCTGGAAAGTTTGAACTAAAGAATAAAGGTCTTTTTATAAGGCATTTTAAAATAATTCATCTTAATATCAAATTTTAACTAAGCCAAATTACAACAATGACTACTCTTAAACTTTTTACAGGTATTTGTATAATCTTGTTCCTGACCAATTGTGCCGCAACATTACCATTAAATCAGAAGTTTTATAATAGCAAAAAAGTAGGAGTTATTGTTCAGATAGACAGCATTGGTATTGCTAAAGAGGGGGCTCAAGGCTTACTGGATATGGCCATGACTCCAGGCGATAAATATAGAGAACCATTAAATACAATTGCACCGAAGGTAAATCCCGAAGCTCTGCTTATAACCGAAATATCGAACTTATTGAAAGGCAAAAACAAGCAGTTTGTTGTTCTGCCGGAAAATATACTTAACCAGAACCTCGTGAATTTTGACAGCCCTCAATCAGGTGAAGCAAAATATTACAAGAAGGATTTAAGGGCAATTAAAACCCAGCATAACGTGGAGGAGGTTCTGTATTTAAAGGTGAAATATGGCCTTCTGGTGAGCTATTACAGTATGATTGAAACCGACAGAAAAGGATATATTGCAATAACAACGAATATTATCGACCTGGATGATAACTCTCTTCTGTCTCACAATATTTTAAAGGCATCAGCCCCTATTAATGGAAAATGGAAAGAAGCTCCTGAATACAACAATCTTAAAAATGCTATCCAGGCGGCTATTAACCAATCTGTAACTCAACTAGCTGCTAAATTTTAATTTCTTATCGGCATTCTATAATATGGTGCTCTCTACTTACCAAGTAAAGCGAAGCAGGTGATTAATTGAATGATTTTTCGTTTCCTTATGCCTTTAATTTAACTTTCGATATAAAAGAATGAAATACTTATTACTTAATATAGTGCTGTTTTTCATAGTGTTAGATACTGTTAAAGGTCAAGATCTAATACTTACAAACAAAGGAGATTCTATTGAATGCAAAATCAAAAAAGTAACCTTCGAGTACGTCTATTATTCAGGAAGACAACCAGGCGAGATAGAACAAGTTAAAATACCTGCCGCTGAAGTAAAATTTTACGAAAAGAATTATTATGTCAGCAAGGGTTCGGTTTCCAAAACCAGAACGATAACAAATCATACCTATGATAAATTTTCCATTGGTGCATACGGCGGATTTAGCTATTTGATAGCAAAAATCAGTTCACAAGTGCCTGCGGATTTCAGGCAATATATGAAGGAATTAAAATCGGGCTATCACTTTGGGGGTGATGTTACTTATTACCTATCGAGGCGAACCGGAGTGGGATTAAAATACAATAATTTCAAAACCTCCAACGAAGCAAATGTCACTAGCACCTCTCCGTCAGGACAGAGAAACAATGGAGTAATGCGTGACGACATCACCATTCAGTATATCGCACCTGTGCTTGCAAGTCGCCAATTTTCTGTAAACAATAAGACGATTTTCCATACCGGCTTTTCTTTAGGGTATCTGGATTATACAAATAATGCTACATTGGTAGAACAAGTAACAATCAGCGGAAATACGGTGGGTGTTGGGTTGGATCTTGGATTGGAAAGCAAGCTCAGTAAAATCCTTGGATTGGAATTTAAGCTTGGTATGATTGCAGGAAGCCTTGGAAAAATTGAGAAGTCTCAAGGCGGTAAGATTGAAACGGTTACTCTTGAAAAAGAACAGCGTGAAAATTTATCCAGAGTGGATGTTTCAATCGGTTTAAAACGGCATTTCTAATGGCTTAAATTTAGCGTATATCAAATGATAAGATTGGGAAAAGATGGAGGTCGCAGGGAAACAAACCATGAGGTTTTCAAAACCTCATAGGTTTTAATCGGCAGTACCATATTAAAACGCCACAAACCTTTCCATCTGCTGCTTAGTAAACTTCAACGTGTCTTCTTTAAAGAAAACCTCACTTTCGTCCAGCTCTTTATTGATGTGCGGGATATGCAATTTCAACGAGAGTACATCCAGATTTATGTAATGGCAAATTCCGGTGAAGTGATCAACCCCCCTGATATTGCCGTACTTTCCTGTTGAGATTCCAAC
>DASVRX010000287.1:0-23512 GCA_036388375.1 Pedobacter sp.
CATCTTTTTCTTCGTAAATAACGTTATGATCCAGCTTTAAGCTGTCCATAATTTCTTTTGCTTTTTCAGGAAGACCGTCTTTTTTTGTAAGAGGGAATATAGCCGCCTTGACGGGAGCAAGGCAAGGATGAAGCCTCAATACAACGCGGCTGTCTGTTTTGTCACCTTCACTCAAATCCTCTTCCTGGTAAGCATTTATTAGGGTGAGCAAGAACATCCGGTCTAAACCGATGGATGTTTCGATCACATAAGGGATGTAATTTCCAACCGGTTTCCCTTCTTCATTAAGATCGTTATCGAAATATTGAAGCTTTTTACCCGAAAACTGCTGATGCTGACTTAAATCGAAATCTGTGCGGCTATGAATGCCTTCAACTTCTTTAAACCCGAATGGGAATTCAAATTCGATATCTACAGCCGCATTCGCGTAATGCGCCAATTTTACGTGGTCGTGGAAACGATATTTTTCCTGAGGAGTTCCTAATGCTTTGTGCCATTTCAAACGAGCTTCTTTCCAGTAAGCATACCATTGCATTTCTGTGCCAGGGCGAACAAAAAACTGCATCTCCATTTGCTCGAATTCGCGCATGCGCATAATAAACTGGCGTGCAATTACTTCGTTTCTGAACGCTTTTCCGATTTGCGCTATCCCGAAAGGGATTTTCATTCTTCCGGTTTTTTGAACGTTCAAGTAATTTACAAAAATGCCTTGGGCGGTTTCCGGTCGTAAGTAAACAAGGTCTGCATCATCAGCTACAGCGCCCATCTGGGTAGAAAACATTAGGTTGAACTGACGAACATCAGTCCAGTTTTTAGTGCCTGATACCGGGCAGGCTATTTCGTGTTCTATAATTAAATCGCGTAAAGCGGTTAAATTTTCTGCTTTCAAAGCGTCATCCATCGCTGTTTGAAGCTTTTCTGCTTTTTCGGTCTTACCGTCTTTTTCGTAACGGGCTATTTTATCTTCAATCAATTGATCGGCACGGTAACGCTTTTTGGAGTCTTTATTGTCAATCATTGGGTCGCTAAAACCATCAACATGGCCTGAAGCCTTCCAAGTGGTGGGATGCATAAATATGGCAGCATCAATTCCAACTATGTTTTCGTGCATTTGCACCATAGATTTCCACCAATAGGTTTTGATATTGTTTTTTAGTTCCGATCCATTTTGGCCGTAATCATAAACGGCACTTAAACCATCGTAGATTTCGCTCGATTGAAATACAAATCCGTATTCTTTAGCGTGGGAGATGACGTTTTTAAATAGCTCGTCGTTGTTTTTACTCATGATGCTGCAAAGATAATTTGATTTGCGAATTATGATTTACGAATTGCGATTTAATTGCGACAGCGATAAATAGTTTGTTGGCTAAAATTTATAAGTTTGATTTTTATAAGTTTTCATTTTGAGCATACAGGTAGATCAGCTTACAAAAATATATGGTACTCAAAAGGCTATTGACGGGATCTCGTTTTCGGCCAAACCCGGTAGAATTTTAGGGTTTTTGGGACCGAACGGTGCCGGGAAATCTACCACCATGAAAATTCTGTCGGGTTATACTCCGCAAACTTCCGGTAAGGCAAATGTAGCCGGCTTTGATGTTACAAGCCAGTCTTTGGAGGTGAGAAAAAATCTAGGATACCTGCCCGAGCACAACCCGTTGTATCTGGATATGTATGTTAAAGAGTCGCTCGAGTTTATTGGAAAGCTTCATTACGTACATCATCTTAAGAGAAGAATAGCCGATGTGATTGAGTTAACCGGCCTGGGCGTTGAGCAGCACAAAAGAATTGGTGCCTTATCAAAAGGCTATCGCCAGCGGGTAGGCATTGCCCAGGCAATAATTCATGATCCGCAGGTTTTGATCTTGGATGAACCAACATCCGGGCTTGACCCGAACCAATTAGTGGAGATTAGGAAACTTCTTAAAGATTTAGGGCAGACTAAAACGCTCATTCTTTCAACTCATATTATGCAGGAAGTTGAGGCGATTTGTGATGATGTAGTGATTATCAATAAAGGAAAGATTGTAGCTAATGAAAGCCTTAAAAGTCTTATAGAAGTAAATAAAAGTAAGTCACTTGAGGCTATATTTTTAACCCTTACCTCATAAGGAAGTATTTTTTCAAAATTTATTTCGTTTTAGTTATTTTGTTGTATTGGATTATATTATTAGTTTCGTCGACACAAAACCAAAAAAATAATCACAACATGAAAAAAATTCTATTATTAGCAGTATTTGCGGTAGTTGCATTTTCTGCTTCAGCACAAACAGAAGGTAAAGGTAGAACAAGATTCAGCGTAGGCTTAGAAGCTGGTTTGCCAATTGGTGATGCTGGAGATGTTTACAGCTCAATGCTAGGCGGAGCTTTGAAAGTTGAAATTCCGGTTGCATCGTCATTATTTGCAACGGTTTCCGGAGGATACACAAATCTATCCTATAAAAAAGTATTCAAAGATCTAGGCTTTGAATCTACCGGTGTTATTCCTCTTAAAGGAGGTGTAAAATACTTCTTTGGAAAGAATTTCTATGGAGCGGGTGAATTAGGAGCTGTAATTGGAACTGAAAAGGATTCAGAAACTTTATTAACAATTGCACCGGGTGTTGGAATCTCTTACCCTGTATCAGATAAAAATGATATCGATGCTGGTATTCGTTATGAAAGCTGGTCAAAAAACGGTGGTTCGATTAATCAAATTGGATTCCATGTTGCTTTAAAATTTTAAAGTAAGCGACTTCCTTTATTAGAAGCCTTTGAGGTCACTCAGGGGCTTTTTTGTTTATTTTAAGTTCGACCTAGTACTGTTGTCGAGAAATTGAAACGTCTGGAATTTGCAACTGCTTCGGTTAATAATCAAACGTCTTTGTTTAGGGCAATTTTTGTTTTAATTTCGGCAACCAGATCGGCACATGCTTACATTATTCAATAAAGAAATAAACGGGTTCCTGAGTTCGCTGGTGGCTTACATTACCATTGGAATCTTCCTGCTGGTAATGAGCCTTTTTTTATGGGTTTTTCCAGACTCTAGCATACTTGATTATGGTTATGCCGGCCTGGATAGTTTGTTCAATACCGCCCCTTATATTTTTATGTTCATGATCCCCGCATTAACAATGCGTTCTTTATCCGAAGAACATAAGGAAGGCACGTTCGAACTACTTGCTACAAGGCCGTTAACCGAATGGCAAATCGTTTTAGGGAAATATCTGGCTTGCGTAGTGGTTGTCTTATTCGCGTTGATTCCCACATTAATATATTACTATACGGTTTATGAATTGGGCGTAACGCCGGGTAATGTAGATTCGGGTGCTGTAATTGGCTCCTATATCGGTCTGTTTCTGTTAGCAGCATCCTTTGTAGCGATAGGTATTTTTGCATCATCAATCACCAAGAACCAAATTATTGCGTTTGCGATAGGCGTATTTCTTTGCTTCTTCGCGTTTAACGCCTTCGATTCGCTCAGCAGACTTTTAACATTCAGTTCAATCGATACATTTGTCTCTTCTCTGGGAATAAACGAACATTACCAGTCGATAAGCCGGGGAGTACTTGATACCCGCGACCTCATCTATTTTCTGAGTTTAATCGGTCTTTTTTTGGTGATTACCAAAACAGTAATTGGAGGCCGTAAATGGTAAATCTTAAAAAGACAGATCTAACTTATCTGGCCATTTTTATCGTAATACTTTTCCTTGTTAATATCGCGTCTTCCTATTTTTTCGAACGGTTTGATTTTACCAGAGATAAGCGTTTCACACTTTCAGAAAACACTAAAAACGTTCTTGCCAAAATTAAGGAGCCCCTACAAGTTACAGTTTACCTCGAGGGTGATTTTCCTGCAGGCTTTAAAAGGTTGCGCAATTCAACCCGAGATATTTTGGATGATTATCAGGCCTATTCCAATAAAAATATCCGATTTGATTTTGTTAATCCTTCCTCGGGGAATCAGCAAAACCAGGAAGAAAATTACCAGCGATTGGTAGAACAAGGATTGCAGCCTACCAATCTTTCTGTTAATACAGAAGATGGGTTAACTCAAAAAATTATATTTCCGGCGGCCTTAGTCACTTATCGCGATAAGCAGATTGCGGTTAATTTACTCCAAAGCAAAATTGGGGCGTCACCCGAAGATGTTTTAAATAATTCTATTCAAAACCTTGAATATGCGTTTACAAGTGCGATCAAAAAAGTATTGAGTGGAGGTAAACCCAGGATTGGCTTTACCGAAGGCAATGGAGAATTATCTGATCTGCAACTTGCCGATGCCATGAATTCACTTCAATTTGGCTTTGAAGCCGGAAGAGTGAATTTGGAAGCGATCACTTTCGATGGTTTAGACCGGCTTAAAGTTTTGATCGTCCCGAAACCGGATGCCGAATTTTCGGAGGCTGAAAAATATAAGATCGATTATTTCTTAATGCGTGGCGGAAGTATTTTATGGACCGTAGATAACGTGAATGCCGAACTTGACAGTCTCAGAAGTATGCGTTCTCAGCTTGCCTTTGCCAAAAAGCTAAATTTGGATGATATGCTTTTTAAATACGGCGTTAGGATCAATTACAATCTTATTGCCGATATGAATTGCGCACAAATACCTCTCAATGTGGGGAAGGTGGGGGGGCAGGCTCAAATTCAGTTAGTCCCATGGTTATTTAATCCGATATTCATTCCAACCTCAAAGCATCCTTTAGTTAAAAATCTTGATGGTATCAAAAGCGAATTCGCAAGCACAATAGATACAATCGCTGTCGCGGATGTGAAAAAGCAGATCATATTGAGTTCATCGCCATATAGTCGGCTAGTAAGCGTACCATCTCTCATTTCACTTCAAATGGTAGAGCAGGAACCTGATCCTGAATCGTTTAAAAGTGCACCTAAAACAGTAGGAGTATTGCTTGAAGGAAATTTTCCATCAGTTTTTGCTAACAGACCTAGACCAGAAGCTATTAAAGAAGGA
This sequence comes from Pedobacter sp., assembly GCA_036388375.1. Classification (GTDB taxonomy): domain Bacteria; phylum Bacteroidota; class Bacteroidia; order Sphingobacteriales; family Sphingobacteriaceae; genus Paradesertivirga. Next base: position 4,961 of record DASVRX010000287.1, read on the forward strand.
GTCACTATCCCATCTAAAAGTGCTCCTGCAAAAATGATTGTAATTGCAGATGGAGACATTTTGAAGAATCAAATTAGTAGCAAAGATGGTTCGCCCTTCCCCTTAGGTTTCGATAGATTTACTGAACAGCAGTTCGGAAATAAAAATTTTCTATTGAATATAGTTGATTACCTGACCGACGATTCTGGTATTATAGAACTAAGAAACAAGGAGATCAAAATTCGGTTGCTTGATAAAGCTAGAATTAAGACTGAAAAGGTATATTGGCAAGCAGTAAATATCATTCTCCCTTTACTGTTGCTGATTGTGTTTGCTGTGGGATATCACTTTTACAGAAAACAAAAATACGCTTCAGTAAATTAGTCTTGTAAAGGTTTTCTTTGTTAACATTCTGCTTCAAATGTTAGGATTTTATATTTCGGGATGTACTTGGAATTTCTAATTTTGAGGGGTGATGTTTTCTTTCGTCAGGAACATTAGATTTGTAGATACCATTAAGATAATATATAGATAAGATATGAGGTTTATTGTTTCGACGTCCACTTTGTTAAAGCAATTGCAGGCAGTAAATGGTGCATCAAGCAGCAGTACGGTATTGCCTATACTGGAAAATTTCCTGTTCGAAATAAAGGATAATGTGTTAACCATTTCTGCAACCGATTTGCAGACCAGCATGACAACCTCTTTAACTGTCGAATCAAAAGAAGAAGGAAAAATTGCCATTCCATCCAAAATACTTTTAGAAACACTTAAGACTTTGCCAGATCAGCCGATCGCCTTTACGATTGATGATAGCACATTTGCTATCGAGATCAGCGCAGGGGATGGAAAGTATAAGTTAAGCGGCGAAAACGGAGAAGATTTCCCAAAGATTCCTGTAGTGGAAAATGCCTCTTCGGTAAATGTTCCGGCCTCAGTATTGGCTGAAGCCATTAACAAAACAATTTTTGCAGTTAGCAACGACGAACTTCGCCCGGCTATGACCGGTGTTTATTGCCAGCTAACTCCTCAACATTTAACGTTCGTTTCAACCGATGCTCATAAGCTGGTTCGTTATCGCCGCATGGATGCCAAGGCAGATTCTTCTGCTTCCTTTATCCTGCCGAAAAAAGCGTTAACCTTATTGAAGTCATCTTTGCCGTCGGACGATGTAAACGTTTCTGTTGAATATAACAGCACAAGCGCTTTCTTTAAGTTCGGGAATATAAATTTGATTTGCCGCTTAATAGACGAGCGTTATCCTGATTACGAAGCTGTTATTCCTCAAAACAACAACAACAAACTAACGCTTGATAGGGCGTTGTTTTTAAACTCTTTACGCCGCGTGGTGATTTTTGCAAATAAAACTACACATCAGGTTCGTTTAAAAATAACCGGAAGTGAGCTAAATATTTCTTCAGAGGATATTGATTTCTCTAATGAAGCGCACGAACGTTTAGGCTGCCAATACGAAGGCGATGATATGGAAATTGGATTCAATGCTAAATTTTTAATCGAAATGTTAAATAACCTTAGCGGAGAAGAAGTAACAATCGAAATGAGCACTCCAAATAGAGCCGGTCTACTATTCCCTCAAACTAATGATGAGCGGGAAGATGTACTAATGCTCGTAATGCCTGTAATGCTCAATAGCTACGCGTAATACAAATCTGTCACATAACACAATTTAAATCCGGTTCAACCAACCGGATTTTTTTGTTTAGTGATATAAAGAAGTATTTCTATTTTTGCCGAGCTTAAAACAAACACACCTTGGAAATTATACAAACGCTGATTGACTTTATTCTGCATATAGATAAACATCTGGTTGAAATCGTAAGTGAATACCGAACCTGGACTTACCTCATTCTTTTCACGATCATATTTGCAGAAACCGGGTTTGTAGTTACTCCTTTCCTTCCGGGAGATTCTTTGCTGTTTGCGGCGGGAGCCTTAATCGCCACCGGTGATACCGGGTTGAATATTTACCTTATGACCTTGCTGTTGATGATCGCAGCCATATTAGGAAACACGATCAATTACGAAATGGGACGTGCCATTGGTGTGCGTATTTTCAAAGAGCACAATAAGATTTTAAAACTTTCCTACTACGTTCAAACCCAAGAATTTTTCAATAAGCATGGCGCTAAAGCAGTTGTTTTTAGCAGATATGTGCCGATTATACGCACCTTGGCTCCATTTGTAGCTGGCGTAGGAAAAATGAATCGCGCTCGTTTTGCTGCTTATAACATAGCCGGCGGCGCGAGCTGGATTATCATCTTTCTGTTTGCCGGATTTTTGTTAGGTAATGCTCCTTTTTTTAAAGACAATTTTTCTTTAATCATCTTAATCATTACTATTTTTTCTGTACTGCCAATACTGTATGGTTTGGTAACAAAGAAATCAAAGAAGCATTAGTCTTCCGGGCGGCCAATCATGCGATTTTTACTAGGTAATGCGTGGTTTTGATCAGTAAGGTTCGCGGTGCGGTGAGAAAATTGTTTCAGTTCCGGTTGCCCGGCATCGACCCAGGCAGAATACCAAAAGCTCCCTGTGGCATGAATTGATGCCTGCATTTGGCGTTCAACCATACCATTCAGCGCTTGGTGATACGCCGTTGAATATTCTTCCGAATAATCTTTAATAACTTTTCCATTCCTTTCGAAGAAGGTGTATCTCCTGTCGGAAGGAAATATTTTTGAAAGCCGAGCTTCAATCAGGAGGACAGAATCTTTGTAAGAATTTGTGTTCTTTAGAATCTTCCAGGCTTCGTCTAACGGGTTTTGGATATACCTGGCCTTGCCAACAAAAAAGTCGTAACTTTTTGCAAACAGCTCGGGTAACCGGCTCTCCCAAAACGCATGGATGCCTTCCTGATGAGTAAGCTGGCCGTTATAGTTTTCGGTGGTATGCAGCGGCACATGTGCATCTGAGACATAATGTCCCAAATCGGCAGACAGTTTCAAGATTTTGAAAGAGTCGCGTTCTTCAAAAGCCTTGACTAAATAATGATAAGTTTTTTGGATCTGCCAGGGCACAATGCCATAAGCCTTTAATGTGTCTTCAGAATATTTAGCAACCGCATCTTTCCATTTAGGCGGAATGCTGTCAAAAGGCGCCAGCCCGTAATGATCAGCGTCCAGATAATGTCGGGCTGCTTCAGCTGTGTCGGTATATCGGCGTTTATCCGGATCAACAGCATGTGCCTCGAGGTAAGAGATGTTGTTCTTGTAAAACTTATTCATCGCTTGCGGTAGCGTGAAAACAGCAAGCCGATTTATTTTTGCGTGGGCAAAAAAGCCCCAGGATGAACATAGGCCTGCAGTAGCAAGCAAGATCGCTCCCAATAATATTCTTTTTAACATAGGTTTCAGAGAGGGAAGATAAGAGATTATGAATATTTTCAAGAATGAAATAATTTTAACGATAGTGTTTGTTTTTCAAATAGTTCACCTTATATTTGCAGTCCGAAAATAAGACGAACAAACAGCTAACAAATGGCAAATCATAAATCAGCTTTAAAGAGAATCAGATCAAACGCAGCTAAACGTTTACGTAATCGCTACCAGGCGAAAACTACACGTACTGCTATAAAGAAATTGCGTGGTACAACATCAAGAGAAGAAGCAACACCTCTTTTATCAAGAGTTATATCAATGCTTGATCGTCTTGCAAAGAAAAATGTAATCCATAAAAACAAAGCTTCGAACAATAAGTCTAAGTTGACTAAATATGTTAATGCTTTAAAATAAGATATTTTATAAAATGAGAAGGGGATACTGCAAAGTATCCCCTTTTTTTGTTTTGCAAGGTTTTTTGATAGTTTTAACTATGGAAACCTATCAAGACAAAATCACAATTAAATCTTGGGCTGAAGAAGACCGGCCCCGGGAAAAACTGCTTTCGCTAGGGCGAAGAAGCTTAACCGACGCAGAACTCATTGCCATTCTGATCGGATCCGGCAGTCGCCAGGAAACCGCCGTAGAACTGAGTAAACGAATTCTTCATTCCTTTGATAATGATTTAGATAAGCTGGGGAAATTATCGGTTAAAGAACTTTCTAAATTTAAAGGCATTGGCGAAGCAAAGGCAATTTCTATTATCTCGGCAATGGAACTTGGAAGAAGACGCCGCGAAACAGAGACTTTAAAAGTTAGCCAGATTACCTGCAGTAAAGATATTTTCAATTTGCTAAGCAGATATTTTGCTGATTTGAACCATGAAGAGTTTTGGATAATCCTGTTAAATCGTGCTAACAAAGTTTTGTCGCAGCATCTGATCTCCAAAGGTGGTCAGGCCGGAACTCTTGCCGATCCAAAAATTATTTTTCAGGCGGCCTTAGAGAATCACGCCGCGTCTATCATTTTAGCGCATAATCATCCCTCAGGAAATTTGAGACCGAGCCAGGCTGATATCAATTTGACGAAGAAGTTGAGAGATGGTGCCGCCTTGCTTGATCTAGCAGTACTCGATCATGTGATTTTTACCAATACAGCTTACTTCAGCTTTGCTGATGAGGAATTGCTATAGTTTATAGCTAACCTTTTCCCTTCCGCCTACAGTTTTTTCTATCTTTGCCCCTCATCATTTAAAAAACGAATGAAGATTTCATATAGCTGGCTTAAGCAATTTGTTAACACAGATAAGAGTATCGAAGAAATATCTCAAATCTTAACCGCCATAGGCCTGGAAGTTGAAAGTGCAGAAAAAGTGCAAGCCATTCCCGGCGGCTTAGAAGGCTTAGTGATAGGGCATGTGAAAGAGTGTGTACAGCATCCAAATGCCGACCGTTTGAGAATTACAAAAGTTGATGTTGGTGCTGCGGAAGATATACAAGTTGTTTGCGGAGCAGCTAATGTTGCCGCTGGTCAAAAAGTAGTTGTTGCCACTGTAGGTGCCACCGTTTATCCTTCTACCGGAGAGCCATTCAAAATAAACAAATCGAAAATAAGAGGCGAAGTTTCTGAGGGAATGATTTGCGCTGAAGATGAAATCGGACTAGGGGCGTCTCACGAAGGGATAATGGTTTTGGACGAAAGTTCAAAAGTGGGCACGTTAGCCAAAGAATATTTTAATGTAAACGACGATTATCTTTTCGAGATCGGGTTAACGCCCAACAGGGCAGATGCCGCTTCGCATTTGGGTGTCGCCAGAGATCTGGCCGCATACCTTCGTACGACTGTTACCATGCCGGATGTTTCTGCGTTTAAACCTGATAATAATTCCCGATCTATACCTGTTGTGGTTCAAGATAGCCAGGCTTGCCTGCGGTATAGTTCTTTAACAATATCGGGTGTTGAAGTTAAGGAGTCGCCGGATTGGCTGAAAAGTAAACTTAAAGTAATTGGTATCCGTCCGATCAATAATATTGTGGATACAACCAATTACGTTTTACACGAACTTGGGCAGCCTTTACATGCATTTGATGCGGATAAAATAACAGGCAATTCTGTTATTGTAAAATGCTGCGATGAAGGAACGGTGTTTAAAACGCTTGACGAAGTTGGTCGCAAATTATCTGCTGATGATTTGATGATTTGCAATGCCGATTCGCCGATGTGCATTGCAGGCGTTTTTGGTGGTTTAGAATCGGGTGTGAGTGCTTCGACTACTACGATTTTTCTTGAAAGTGCTTACTTCAATGCGGTATCAGTCCGCAAAACGTCTAAACGACATGGATTGAAGACGGATGCTTCATTCCGCTTTGAGCGCGGAACAGATCCTGAAATGACTGTTTTAGCTTTAAAGCGTGCGGCGTTATTAATCAAAGAGATTGCAGGTGGTGAAATTTCTTCAGATATATCCGATATATATCCGGCTCCTGTTTCACCGCTTGAAGTATCGGTTTCCTATCAAAATATTAATCGTTTAATCGGCGAAACAATTCCAACTGAAACCATTCAGGAGATTATAGAGGCACTCGGTATTTCAATAACTAATAAAAGCGAAAATGGCTTGGTTCTAAAAGTGCCATCCTTCAAAGTTGATGTGACTCGTGAAGTTGATATCATCGAAGAAATTCTCCGTATATACGGTTACAATAACATTGCTATTCCGTCTCAAATCAGGGCATCTTTAAATAATTCGGTTAAACCGGATAAGGAAACTGTTCAAAACCAGATTGCTGATATGCTTTCTGCAAATGGATTTTCAGAAATTTTATCAAACTCCCTGACAAAATCATCATACGATTTGAATCCGGAAACTGCTGTTCGGATCTTAAATCCCTTGAGTAGTGATTTGGATACTATGCGTCAAACCTTGCTCTATTCGGGTTTGGAAGCAATTTCCTATAATCAAAATCGCAGAAATGCGGATTTGAAACTGTATGAATTCGGGAAAGTTTATGCGGCTTCGGATGCGGGTTATGCAGAGAACTTCCGCCTCAGTGTGTTTATGTCGGGGCGTAACTTTAGTCAGCAATGGAACCATGCCAACTCCCAGGTTACTTTTTACAATCTGAAAGCTGCGGTAGATGCGGTTATAAAGCGCCTGAATGTTGCTGGCTTATCAGAAGCAGCATTTGAGAGCGATTACTTCGAGCAAGGCCATCAGTATAAGAAAGGAGAAAATACACTGGTTTCTTTCGGGCTTTTATCAAAAGCGGTATTAAAGAAACTCGATATTGATAAGGAAGTGTTCTTTGCCGATTTTAATTGGGATTTAGTTTTAAAATCAATCCGCAAGAATAAAATCACATTTAAGGATGTTCCGAAAATGCCTTCGGTGAAAAGAGATTTGTCGTTGCTTATCAATAAGGAAGTTACTTTCAAAGAGCTGGAAACGCTGGCATTAAAATCAGAGAAGAATCTATTAAAAGAGGTAAACGTTTTTGATGTATATGAAGGAGAGAAGCTGGCTCAAAATAAAAAATCATACGCTTTAAGTTTCCTTTTGCAGGATGAGGAAAAAACCCTTACGGACAAACAAATTGATGCTGTAATGAGTAAATTAATCAGTATTTTCGAAAAAGAACTAGGAGCAGAGGTAAGAAAGGGTTAGGAAGATACAGAAAAATGATAGGGAATTTAGTGTTAAGTTGAAGCTAACGTGAGGGATAGAAGCGAAAAGCCCGCAGCCATGAGGCACGAATGGCGAGGACTTGTAGCGGATAGCCCGACCCGCAGGGACACGTCCAAAAGACATTTTAGATTAAAATTACCAAGTTCATTTATTAATTTTTTCGTTCCAATTCACTTCTCAATAATTGCAATACAACAATGTCTTTAACCGGTCAGGTAACAAATGTATTAGACAAAACACAGCGGCTTATTGAGTTGTGCGAGGCTTTGCAGGAAGAAAATGAGCTTTTAAAGAAAGAAAATACCGAGCTCCAAGCCGGGACGGATTCGGGTAAAACGAAAATTACTGAACTGGAAGAAAAGTTGAAGGCATTGAAGTTGGCCAGATCTTTAGAAGGGATACAGATAGCAGAAATATCGAGCGACGAAAAAACGCTTGACATAAAGCAAAAAATTAACGATTTTGTGCGAGAAATTGATAAGTGCATTGTGTTGCTGAAAAAGTAATATAACGTGAAACTATAGCCAAATGGGAGAAATCTCCATTAAAATAAATATTGCTGACCGTGTTTACCCGTTAAGAGTAAATATGGAAGAAGAGGAAGTGATTAGGCGGGCAGCTAAAATTATAAACGACCGTATTAAGGAATACCAGGACAATTATGCGGTTAGAGATAAACAGGATTTATTGTCGATGTGTGTATTGCATTATGCAACTGCCACGTTAAAAGCCGATAAGAAAAGAGTTGATGAGGATACCGAGGTGGCCGATAAGGTTTATCAATTAGATCAGTTGCTTACTAACTTCTTTTCGAAGTAATTTACGTTCTTTATATAGGGCAAAAAATTTGACCGTAGTTAAATTAGGTTTCACTATTAATACTTAATTCATTAGAGGCGTCGTGATTTCTGCTGAAATCATATTCTCTTCTTCTGATGAATTCACAATACCTGGAGCTTATTTAGTTGCGGTTTTTTCATTTAAAATAGATTTGATTTTAACGGATATGAAGCTATCATGAGCATATTCGTTTTGGTTTTTGATGGTACGCTCATGATGGTTTTTATTTAAAATAACTATGGAGATAATTGGATACATTTTATTAGGGCTGGTGATAGGCATAGGAGTGGGGCGTTTTATGCTTCGCACCTTACTAAAAAACCAGGAAGTAGCAGCGCAGACTAAGGTCAAGAAGATTCTTAAAGACGCTGAAAATAATGCTGAGATTTTGAAGAAGAATAAGCTTCTGGAAGCTAAAGAAAAGTTTCTTCAACTAAAGGGCGAGCACGAGCAAGAGATTAACGCTAAGAACAACAATATCAATCAGCGTGAAAATTCTATTAAACAAAAAGAGCAATCGCTAAACCAAAAAATCGAAAACCTGAACAAGAAGGAGCAGGATTTAGATGGACAGCGTAAGAATCTGGAGCGCCAGACAGAATTGGCTCAGAAGAAACAAGATGAAGTTGAGGTGCTCAAAAATCAACACATCTCTCAATTAGAAACCATTGCCGGCTTATCTGCAGAAGATGCAAGAAATCAGTTGGTTGATTCTTTAAAAGAAGAAGCACGGTCTAAGGCGATGATGCAGATTAAAGATATTGTTGATGAAGCTAAGCTGACTGCAAATAAGGAAGCGAAAAAGGTTGTAATTCAAACCATTCAGCGGACTGCAACTGAAGCTGCAATTGAGAACACCGTATCAATCTTTAACATTGAGAGTGATGAGATTAAGGGCCGTGTAATTGGCAGGGAGGGTAGAAATATCCGTGCGCTGGAAGCCGCAACCGGCGTCGAGATTATTGTGGATGATACTCCGGAAGCCATCATTCTTTCAGGTTTTGATCCGGTAAGAAGAGAAATCGCTCGACTTGCTTTACATCGCTTGGTAACTGATGGGCGTATTCACCCGGCCCGTATTGAAGAGGTGGTTGCTAAAACGCGTAAGCAGATTGAAGACGAAATTGTTGAGATCGGTGAGCGTACGGTAATTGATCTTGGTATTCATGGCCTTCACCCCGAGTTGATTAGAATGGTTGGAAGAATGCGTTACCGCTCGTCTTACGGTCAAAATCTACTGCAGCACTCGAGAGAAGTTGCAAACTTCTGCGCAACCATGGCATCAGAGCTAGGTTTGAATGTAAAAATGGCTAAACGTGCCGGACTTTTACATGATATCGGTAAAGTGCCAGATGATAATCCTGAATTGCCTCACGCAATTTTAGGAATGCAGTTAGCTGAAAAGTATAAAGAGCATCCTGAAGTTTGTAATGCGATTGGTGCTCACCATGATGAGGTTGAAATGACTTCCATGATATCGCCAATTATTCAGGCTTGTGATGCGATTTCGGGTGCTCGCCCAGGCGCTCGCCGTGAGGTGGTTGAGAGTTATATCAAGCGTTTAAAGGAATTGGAAGAGCTTGCTTTATCGTATCCGGGAGTTGAAAAGACTTTCGCGATACAAGCCGGACGTGAGTTACGTGTGGTAGTTGAAAGCGAACGGGTAACAGACGATCAGGCAGAGATATTGGCTGCTGACATATCTAACCGCATTCAAACGGAAATGACTTATCCAGGGCAGATTAAGGTTACTGTGATACGAGAAACACGATCAGTTTCATACGCTAAATAATATTTGATTGGGCTCGTAAGAGCCCTTTCTTTTTATGTTTCAAAGGCGTTTAGCTTATCCCATTTATGGCTAATAAAACATCCGAAAAAAGGAATATTGACTTTGTATTAGATCAATACAATTACGATCACCAAAACTCATTTAACAAAGCAGTTCAATACTTTTGTATGCCCTTGTTAGCTTTTGGGCTTTTAGGGATAGTTTGGTCTATTCCTTTTCCGCACTTGAATTTTATCGGTCGCTATAATGGTTTTTTAAATTGGGCCTCTTTTCTAATCGCTTTCGCCATTTATTACTACTATAAGCTGTCGCCAGTATTATCTTATGGTATTCTACTGTTTGTCTTTGCTTTTTCTGCGGCAATAGTTAGCCTCGAAAAACTGCACATTAATTCAAATTGGCCGCCAATGGGGCAGGTATGTCTTGGGGTTTTTATTGTTGGTTTAATATTTCAAATTTGGGGTTATACCAGGGAAAGCAAAACACCTTCCGTTGCGGATCAATTTAGATCACTACTTAACGGACCACTCTGGTTGATGTGCGAGCTTTTCAAAAGAATAAAAATTCCATGTTGATGTTACGATGGCAACGTATTTGATAAGTTTTCTAAAATCTACAAATTATGGAAAAGCACAAACATCTTGTACCTGCAATGCTTTCTGCAGTGATACCCGGTTTAGGACAAATAGTAAAAGGGCAAATAGTAAAAGGATTATTGATAATTGTTCTGGGAGCGACAGTTTCATTTCTGTTATTCTGGACTATTGTTTTCCCGATTTTATTATGGGCTTGGAATGTATATGATGCTTATACATCTGATAGCGAGAAAAGCTTCGTTAATGACACGAGTAAGCGGATGGATGTTCGATAAAAAGAGTGTGTCTCAAACGTCAATCTGTCATCTTAAGCCTGTAAATGATGTTACCACGAAGTCAAAAGAGCTTCGACGAGCTCAGCATGACGCCAACTATTTGACTTGCGACCCTTGAGACACCCTCTCTTTTGTTTCATTCATCCAGATCATCTGTATGTTTACAGGGTTGTTTTATTATCTTTCATCCGTTTAATTTAAATGAGATGTTGATATAATTATCAGATCAACATCTAAATAAAAGAGATGGAACAAGGTAATTGTAGCAAAGAAGACTTCGGATCAGATTTCAAATGGGGAGTTTCAACAGCCGCCTTTCAAATTGAAGGCGCCCATAATATTGACGGCAAAGGCGAATCTATTTGGGATGTATTTACATCCCGTAAAGGGAAAGTTAAAAACAATCATCACGCAAAAATTGCCTGCGACTTTTACAATTGCTACAAAAGGGATATACAGCTGATACAATATTTGAACATTCCAAACTTCCGCTTTTCTATAAGCTGGTCGCGAGTAATGCCGACGGGGCAGCACCCGGTAAGGCAAGCCGGGATTGACTATTACAATCGTGTAATCGATTTCTGTTTAGAAAAAGACATTACGCCCTGGATAACGTTATATCACTGGGATTTACCACAGGCACTTCACCTGAAAGGGGGTTGGACAAATCGTGACATTGTTGGTTGGTTCAGTGATTATACCGAGCTATGTGCGAAGAATTTTGGCGATCGGGTACAAAACTGGATGGTGATGAATGAGCCATCTGTTTTCACCGGGGCGGGATATTTTCTGGGCATCCATGCCCCGGGGAAAAAGGGTTTGAAAAATTTCCTTCCCGCTATCCATCATGTCACGTTATCTACTGCCGCAGCTGCAAAAGTTATAAGAAATATAATACCTAATGCTAACATGGGAACAACATTCTCATGCAGCCACGTGGAACCATATTCAATAACTGATAGGAATCTTGCTGCTGTAAAACGTGTGGATGCGTTGCTAAACCGAACATTTATTGAGCCAACTCTTGGTTTGGGATATCCTGTTAAAGATTTGCCGATTTTAAAAAAAATAGAAAAATACGTAAAGCCCGGCGATGAAGATCTAATGGCTTTTGATTTCGACTTTATCGGACTTCAGAATTATACCCGTGAGATTGTGAAGGCATCCTATTTTTCACCTTACATTGGCGCAAGTTTGGTTAAGGCTGAGAGCAGAAATGTTCCTTTAACAGAAATGAAATGGGAAGTTTACCCCAAAGCCATGTATCATATCCTTAAAAAATATAATGAATACCCGCAAATAAAAAAGATCCTAATTACTGAAAATGGGGCTGCATTTACGGATGATTTAGTTGGTGATGCGGTTAAGGATACTGAAAGAACAAAATATATTCAAGACAATCTTCGCGAAATTTTGAAAGCAAAGAGCGAAGGCTGTAAAGTGGATGGATATTTTGTTTGGACCCTTACTGATAATTTTGAATGGGCTGAAGGTTACCATCCCAGATTTGGTTTAATTTATGTTGATTTTGAAACTCAGGAAAGAGTGGTAAAGGATTCTGGATTGTGGTATGGGAAATTTTTAGAGAATAAATAGTTTATCCCGGTAAAAGAATAACAAAAGAGGCTGAATTTTTACGTTCAGCCTCTTTTGTTTAACGGATCTTCAAGTTATCTCGATAACCTGGGGATGTATTCTTATACCAATCAGTAAAGGTTGTGCCCCCTGAACTGGCCCATTCTCCAAAATGAAGATAGGCGGCTGAAATATTGTTCCCTTCAATCGGATATCTGAAAACTTCAGTAAAGTTTATAGCCCAGGGCCAATTTTCTTCGGACAAATAATATTTGTTGTTTGAAGCATTTGTTCGGTCGTTAGCAGTACCAAAAAGGGATGTTTGTGCTCGGTCTGTAGGTAACTGTCCGGGTAAATGTGCCTCAATACCGCGTTGCTTATTGCAAATTAAAAATGGATTATAAGGTGCATTCCCTAAGACTGACATATCCGTTGGTGTCAAAAAGGTGATTTTTACAACCGCCGAGTCAATGATATCTGTTTGGTTCATAAGCAAAGCCTTGTGATTATCGAAGGGAATAATAACCGCTTTGGACTGCCCTGATTCAGTGTCGTTCGGGCTTAAGCTTATATAACCACCGGAAAGCTTTTGACCCAAAACACTTTTAATAATTCCTGGTGCAAATGGAAGTTGAACACCGAATCCATTTTCGTTTTTTGCCCATGCTGCAACCGCACGGAAGTCGCCAATCATTTCAACTACTTTGTTACTCGCGTTACTTATATAACTATAGCGATAATCAACCACAAGGTCATTCATGTCGTAATCGCCTTTATTTGGCCAATTATCTTCAAAAACTAGAGTTCCTTTTGTGTTAGCAGAGGGGAAATAGTTAATATACGCTCTTGAGGCATCAGTTGGGAATTTGTCATTTGCATCCCATACTCCATCTCCATCAGTATCTTTAGGTGGGGCCATGCCTTGAACACCAACTGTTGATATTCCATCTGTCGGTGTTGAAGAAGCATATAAAACCACGTCATTAAAGTCATGATCACTACCACTAGTACTTCTTACCAGATCTTCAAATCCAATGACAAAAAGGTTCTCAGCCGCATAATTAAGAAGAACGGTATGGGTGCGCAAATTTGCGTTCAGCTCTGGGTTAAAAGGTGAGTCTGAGTAGAATTTAGTAACGTTTGTATTGACCGAACCAACGTTTTGCGACCATCCATTTTGTAATAATATAAAACCGATAGACGTTCCTGCAGGAAAATTGCCTAGTTTCACCCGATCTCCCGATTGCATACTTCCTCCTGAACCTGCAGCAGATGCATTAGGAAATACATATTTTACGTCTGCAATTTTAGAAGCTTGATTTGGCGGATTGCTCGTTGGATACGTATAGTAACCTATAGCATTAAGGTAGCCTCCTCCTTCTGAAACAAACGTTACCCAAACATCCGAATTTTTTACTATGTTGAGATGCTCAGTAGCATTATCTGAAAGATATTGAGGATGATGAACTCTGACATCTTGCTTATCTGGTAAAGATTCTGCCAAATAAGTAAGAAGGTCTGCAGTAACTGCCCCTTTTTGAGCATCACGATAATTTACCGGTCGTCCTGATTGATCATATGATCCCATATAACTGTAGGCAGTCTGAGCAAAAATAGTATTTCCGTATAGTACTTTCCCTCCATTTTTAGGTCCCATAGCAATGTTGCCCGAGGCACCTTCAGTTCCTCCAAGAACACAAGTTAAACCATTATTGATGATTAACCCTTTTATATCACGGCTCAACCCTGTGTTATCAGGACTAATTAATAAGGTGTCTATGTACGAAGGAAGATTAACTGAGCCTTTGAAATAACCATTTGCATCAGTAACACCTCTAAGGATTGTTTCCCCATTTGTCGTCAGATTCAGATCAATAATTATTCCTTTAAGAGGTTCATTAATATTAGACAGTAATCGAATATTAACATTTACCTTTTTAGACGTTTCAAAGTTGAAACCATCCGGTGCGATTTTTCCATCAAGTTTAGTTTTTCCATCTACACCTAACGTGTCTTTTTTACAAGAGTTAATAAGTAATGAGAGCAATAAAAATCCGATTACAGAATTTCTCATTTTTGTCGTTTTAATTTATTTAATGTATACAAGAATTGAACAATTAATCAAATAGTCCATTAATTGATATCTTAAGCGGTTTTATACGCTTAAACAGTTAAAAGGTTTGGGGAATACCTGGGGAATAATTACACACAAGCATAAAATAATGCCCATTATTAATTATCAACACCAATTTTGCGCAGCTAAATTTTCCTTAAATTCGATTCTTTCTTTTGAAGCTTAGCTGATGCCGGATTTTTCTCATTTACACGTACATACTCAATTTTCTTTGCTCGATGGAGCTGCCGATATCTCGAAACTTTATAAAAAAGCGGCTGCAGATGGAATGAAGGCACTGGCAATAACCGATCATGGTAACATGTTCGGAGTTTTCAAATTTGTAGCGGAAGCAGGAAAGCATAACGTAAAGCCAATTGTTGGTTGTGAGTTTTATGTAGTTGACGACAGGCACAAGAAGCAGTTTACCAAAGAAAATAAAGATGTACGATGTCATCAGTTATTTTTAGCGAAAAATCCGAAAGGGTATCAAAATTTGGTCAAATTGTGTTCCTACGGGTTTATGGAAGGCCTTTATAGCAAATGGCCGCGTATAGATAAAGAGTTAATTTTAAAATATCATGAAGGTTTAATAGCAACAACCTGTTGTATTGGGGCGTCTGTTCCCCAGGCAATTTTGAAACAAAGTGAAGAAGAAGCCGAAAAAGAGTTTAAATGGTGGTTAGATCTTTTCGGTGCAGATTATTACATCGAACTCCAGCGACATAATATTCCTGATCAGGAAAAGGTTAACCATGTACTTCTCAAATTTGCGAAGAAGTACAATGTGAAAATCATTTGCTCCAACGACTCACATTACGTTGATCAGCAGGATTCGAACGCCCACGATATTTTACTTTGCGTAAACACCGGAGATATGCAAAGCACTCCTATAGCAACCGATGAAGAAGGCGGAAAAGGTTATCGTTTTGGCTTTCCTAATGACCAGTTCTATTTTAAAACGCAGGCAGAAATGGGGCAATTGTTCCGTGATCTGCCACAGGCACTCGATAATACGAATGAGATTGTAGATAAAGTTGAGCATTTAAAGCTTAAACGTGATATACTGCTCCCGAACTTCCCCATACCAACCGAATTCAAGGTTCATGCTGATGATGTATTGAATCAATGGGAATATCTCCGCCATTTAACAATGGAAGGTGCCAGAAAGCGCTATCAGGATATTACTCCTGAAGTGCAGGAACGACTGGACTTCGAGTTGAACACCATTAAAATCATGGGCTTTGCCGGATACTTCCTTATTGTATCCGATTTTATTGCTGCTGGTCGCGACTTAGGAGTTTTTATTGGCCCAGGTCGTGGTTCTGCTGCAGGTTCGGTGGTGGCGTACTGCATCGGGATAACCAACATTGATCCGATTAAATATAATCTCCTGTTCGAGCGTTTTTTAAATCCCGACAGAAAGTCAATGCCCGATATCGATACCGATTTTGATGATGAAGGTCGTCAGAAGGTTATTGATTATGTGGTTGATAAATATGGCAAAAACCAGGTAGCCCAAATTATAACATATGGCTCTATGGCCGCCCGAACCAGTATTCAGGATGTGGCGCGGGTACTTGATGTTCCCTTATCAGAAGTAAATGCACTTAAAAAGCTGGTCCCGGAGACATTGGGCATCACTCTAAAAGAGGCCTTTGAGCAGGTGGCTGAATTAAAGGAAATTCTCAAAGGCGATGATATTCGTGCAAAAGTACTTCGCGAAGCGGAAAAGTTGGAAGGCTCTGTCCGGAATACGGGTATTCATGCTGCCGGAATCATTATTGCCCCATACGATTTAACAGACATTATTCCGGTAGCAACATTAAAAGACTCTGATCTTTTGGTTACGCAATTCGACGGGCGGGTAATTGAAGATGCCGGCGTAATTAAAATGGACTTTTTGGGCCTTAAAACGCTTACTATTATTAAGAATGCGCTTGCGCTGATAAAAGAGAATCACGGTGTTGAAATTGACATAGATTACATCCCGCTTGACGATCAAAAAACTTTTGAGCTTTACCAGCGCGGCGATACCAACGGAACTTTCCAGTTTGAAAGTGATGGGATGCAAATGTATCTCAGGGAACTGAAACCGGATAAATTTGAAGATTTGATTGCGATGAACGCCCTTTATCGGCCCGGCCCAATCGAATATATACCCAACTTTATCGCCCGTAAACACGGTCGGGAAACGGTGAGCTACGATCTCCCGGATATGGAAGAATACCTGGCAGATACCTACGGAATCACGGTTTATCAGGAACAGGTGATGCTTCTCTCGCAGAAACTGGCAAGTTTTACCAAAGGTGATGCAGACGTTTTGCGTAAGGCAATGGGTAAGAAAGACCGGTATATGCTCGATAAGCTGAAACCGCAGTTCATCGACAATGCTAAAAAGTTAGGCCATGATGAAAAGCAGCTTTCAAAAATCTGGACCGACTGGGAAGCTTTCGCCTCTTACGCATTTAACAAGTCGCATTCAACCTGCTATGCCTTTGTCGCCTATCAAACCGCCTATTTAAAAGCACACTATCCTGGCGAGTATATGGCCGCGGTATTAAACAATCAGAACAATATCGAAAAGATATCTTTCTTCATGGAAGAGAGTAAAAAAATGGGTATTCCGGTACTCGGTCCGGATATAAACGAATCGAATTTGCGTTTTGCTGTTAACCAAAAAGGCGAAATCCGTTTTGGAATGTCGGGAATTAAAGGGATCGGAGAAAAGGCAGTAGAAAGTATCATAGAAGAAAGAGTAGCTAATGGTCCTTTTATTAGCATTAACGACTTCGCTAAACGCGTTAACTCCCGAACGGTAAGCCGAAAAGTTTATGAAAATTTAGTGTATAGCGGTGCTTTTGATTGCTTTGGCTACAATCGCTCTCAATTCTTCTGCAAGCCGGATAACACACCATACAACGGAATTGAACGACTCATTAAATACAACAATGATTATCAGAACAGCTTAAATTCTTCGCAGGTTTCGCTTTTTGGAGGAACTACAGATGCTCATATATCTGAACCTGTAATGCCCGAATGCCCTGAATGGGGTTTGATTGAACGGCTTAAGTTTGAGAAGGATATGATCGGGATTTATTTAACCGGCCATCCTTTAGATAATTACAAGTTTGAGATGGATCATTTCTGTACCAACTGTGTGAAGCATCTTGCGCTTATTAATCGTGCTAAAAGCGGAGAATTAAATGAAGTGGATACGGAAGAGTTCAACAAAATAAAAAACCGTGAAATGGTTATTGGCGGTTTGGTTTCTAACGCGCAACATCGCACAACGAAGACTGGCAAGCCTTTCGGCTCCATGATGCTCGAAGATTACAGTGATTCGTTCGAAGTGGTCTTGTTTGGAGAAGATTATGTAAAGCTCAAGCAGTTTTTTACGGATGGCTATTTTATTCAGATTCGAGGAACAGTGAGCGAGCGTTTTAAGCAAAAGGATAATTGGGAACTCAAGATCAGCAATATCAATCTTCTGTCTGATCTAAGAGACAAAATGTCTAAATGCCTTACTATTAAATTTCCGCTACATCAGTTATCAGAAACCTTCATCACCGAAATGGATGAATTAGTGCGAATTAATACCGAGCAAAACCCACAAAGAAATTGCCAGCTCAAGTTTACGGTGTTTGATTCTGAGGAAACTATCGCCATTGAAATGCCTTCCAAAAGTGTTAAGATATTTCCGAGCAATGAGTTTTTAGAGCAATTGCATAGGTTGCAGAATATTACCTATAAGTTGAATTAAGTCGACTCAGCCTTAACATTTTAGTTTAACATCATTTAACTATTTAAGTAAGAGATAACTATTACTTTTATCGAACACTCACTTAAATAAAATAAACATGAAAAAATTTCTATTAACCGTATTGGTTATTTCTGCAGGCACTATCAGTATTAATGCTCAAACCAAAGGTACAAATGCTTTGGGTTTCGGCGTAACATCACAAAAGACTGAAGTTGAATGGAAAGGCAATGAATACAACGAGCCATCTTTTGACAAACAAAAACAAAACAACTATTCGCTAACTTATGGGCGATTCATAAAAGACAACACACGATTAGGTATAACCGGGTCTATCTCTAATGGTGAACAGGAAAACTCACATTCTTCATACAAATTTAAGGGCTATGGTGTGGGTATGAATTATCAAAGATATTATCCTCTTTTGAAAAAATTTTATGCCTTTGCAGGAGGATCAGCTAACTTTTTTCATACCGATATCAAAAATTATGGCGAGTTTTCCGGTGGTTCTGGAAACTCACAGCAATATGGAATTGGAGCAAACGGTGGAGCTGCTTATTTTCTTTCTAAGCGATTTGCCTTCGAGGTTCAACTAGTGT
>DASVRX010000288.1:0-15743 GCA_036388375.1 Pedobacter sp.
CAGTACCTGCGCCTGTGGTTACAGCATCAGCAACCAAACCAACAGGTAAGTTTTTACTGTCTTTATCAGTGGCAGTTACAGTGAGAATGTTAGCCGGAGCAGGTTTAAAAACAAACAGATGATCGTCTGCTTCCTTTGCAACTTCTTCTTTGATGTTTCCCACGGGGGCCTGGGTTTCATTAAGGATAGCATCTATTTCCAGTTTATAAGCAGAATTGGGCGCTAAAATAATCTCATCAATCACCGGATTATTGCCGCCTTGTCCGTCAAGGTCTTTCCAGGTGACAAGCTTTACATCGGATGCATTTGCCTTATTGCTAAACTTTAATCTGACTGTGGTAATCAGCTCATTTTCATCAACTTCAGGAAGTTCTCCGTCGTTCTTTTTACAAGATGATACACTTAATATGATTGCTACGGCAAGTAATGATAATTTGAGTTTTTTCTTTAACATGGTGTTTGATTTAATTATTTGTATGATTTGTTTTTTGCTTTATTCCTAAGGGTACTTGCAGACGTATGATAAAATTTCGGCCTGTATCGTCTGTGTAGTATCTAAATCTGTTAAGGTAATCGCGGTAAGCGGTATTAAATATGTTCCAACAGCTTAGACTAATGCTTGCCTGATTTCCGGATACCGGTATATGGGTACTTAAATCTATATTGAATAAGGTGTAAGCGCCGGGCGTCGGGGCGTAATCCTGCTCCTCGTTAACCCGCCATTGCCTGGCTGTATGGCTGCCGGTTAAATCAATAGAACTATTCTTCCAGATTTTAAGATCTGGCAAACGAAAACCTGCCGTCAGCGAAAGCTTATCTGAAGGAATAAATTCAAGATGCTTGCCTGAGTTGATGTCATAAGCCCTTACAAATGAGTACTTCAACCGGGCGTTAAACGTCTTGTTAAACTGGTAAGACGAAAGGAGATCAGCACCCGTAAAACGTGCATTCACCTGTACGTATTGAAAGGCTGGAAAAGCTCCACGAACAGTGAGAACGGGAACCATATCAGGCTTTAAATAGATATGATTGTTGATATGGTTGAGATAGACACTCGATTCGCCGGTAAGCCTGCCTGCGGTTTTACTAATACCGGCTGTTAAATTAAAAGATGATTCTTCCCGCAAATTTCTATCACCTTTCTCGAATGAAGCACTTCCGTGATGGACACCATTGCTGAACAATTCATTAATTGCCGGAGGTCGCCAGGCCTTTGCGATGGTAGTACTGAGACGATAATCTTCCGTTAGATTATAAGACGCACCCAACGTTCCGGATACCTGGCTGAAATTAAACTGCGGGCGTATTTCGGGACTGCTATTATCATAAACATTTTCACGAAGCCGCGCTTTCATCCACTTGTAATCGTAACGGATTCCGCCTTCAACGGAAACCTTTTTTTTAGTCCATCTTTCTATGAGATATGCACCGCCGCTGTAACTATTAAAAAACGGAATCAGATACCGGCCATCATAAAAGTTGTGCTGAAACATCCCATTCAGGCCTACCCTGCCGCGTATGCCCGAAATTGGATTGTGATCCAGATAAACGTCTGCTGTTTGCGTGCTTAAATCGAATTTAAGCTGGTAGTTATCCTCGTAAGCCTGGCGCACCACATCATATTCTTGGCGATTATTTTGCTGATAGCTGTATTGAGCGTTCAAGTTTCCCAGCCCATTGATCATATAGGCCGACCTCAACTTCAGAATATGATGACGGATTGATTGATAAGGTCTGCCGATTTGATAAGAAAGTGTCGATTGATCATATTCAAAAGGTTCTTTCCTGCTGATCGCGTTTGAGAGATCGGTGGTACTGCCAATGTGCGAACCACTGAAAATGCCAATCCTGGCATTAAAACTACTCAGATAGAAGTCGCTGCTAAAATCACCTTTTCGGTATCCTAACATGAAGGCACCATTATATTCATTGAATCCGGTATTATTCATGTAGTAATCAGCCGTTTTGGAGTTCCCGGCAACCTTGTAAGTTCCTTGTGCACGCCAGCTCAAAGCCTGGTTTTTCCCTGTCGAGCTTTCGAGCATTGCTGATAAAACACCTTGCCCGTTATTGCTCATTGCAACTGTATTTATCTGCGCAAGCAATCCTTTTTCATGCCTTAGCGGCGATGGTTCAACTAAAATCACCCCTCCAATAGCATCCGACCCATACATCACACTTGCCGCACCTTTAATCACCGTAATTTGGTTTGCGATAAAAGGGTCTATTTCCGGAGCATGCTCACTGCCCCATTGCTGCCCCTCCTGCCGTACTCCTGCGTTATAAATCAGTACTCGATTAGAATGGAGCCCGTGAATAACCGGTTTGGAAATGGATGGACCGGTTTGAATAGAATTTAAGCCGGGAATCGTTTTAAGCGCTTCGCCTAAAGATTGACCACGTGTTAGCTCAAGCTCTGTTCCACTAATTTTACTGCTAGTTTGTAAAGGCTTGTCGCCGGCACGCACGCCTGTTACTTCTACTGCAGAAAGCTGAGAAGTTTCAGGCACCAGAAAAATATTAATTTCGGTAGCGCTTTTGTTCAGGTTGATACCGATTTCCTTATCCTTATATCCGATAAAAGAAACTTGCAAAGTATACTTACCTGCGCAAAGGCCATTAAAATGATAATGGCTGTCGTCTTCGGCCGACATCGCCTGATTAAGTTCCTTAATACGAATGCTCGCTCCGGGAAGTATGGATTTGTCTTTACCATCTTTGATCGAACCAAATATCATGTGAGTACATGACTGAGCAACTGACGTAAGAGGAAGCAGGAAAGCAGCCGCAATAAAAATGGCGGCTGCTTTCAAATAATATTTAAATGCTGTAAACTTCAATCTTTATGTAATGCGCCCGAAGGCTGTAAATAATTTGAATTTTCAATAAGTCCTCGACAACTTAATACTGATTAATTCTGACGTCAGGTGAGCTTGTCGAAGTCCTTTATATTCAGCAACAGTCTTTCGAAAGGCTCAAGATGACTAGAAGGAATTTCAGACATCCAGTTACCATCCAGATGGAACCCGACTAATGCGACCTGCTGTCCTCAAACCCAAAAACGGTTAATCTGTAAGGCGTAGCAGAAACTTTGATTTTTTTGATATCGCTTAAGTTGGTTAACTTAATCTGATGTACCTCACCAGCCCTTGGCATAGCAATGTATGCGTAGCGCCCGGTAGCCTCCAAAGTCGGTTTTTTTGTTTCGGCTTTTTCAATTGCGGCCAAAACCTTGCCTTCTCTTTTTAACGTACCGTTTGCCAAATCATAAATCTTAAGAGTGCCGTCGTGCAATAAAACGAGCAAGTTTTTCTCTGCTTTATCTATTTTACATTGCATAATATCAAGACTCTCAATTATAGGTGAGATGGTGTTAGTAGTTGTATTGATAAAATATGCGCCTTTGGCTGCGGTATAACCGATAAACTTACCGTCAGCGCCGCCTTCTAGTATGGTTCCGAACCAGGCAGTACCAAATCCCGAAGGATAAGCAATTAACCGTTGTGGACCTGTTTGTTCGACCACAAGTACACCGCTGCCAGAGCCAAAGAGCGATACCTTTCCATCACTGGCATTACCATGTATGCCTGTGGTTTGTATGGTTGATGGAGCTATCTCGTTACCGGAAACATTGATAAGCTTTACACGTTCGGGCAAAGTACCTGCAACCGAACCATCTTTTACGGTGATAGCATAATTCCCATTATCAAATTTGGTCATTGCGCCGTGATGTGCAGTAACACCGGCATTTATGGTTGTCATTTTTGCACCGGCCGTATGGAAGTTTGTTTCAGTTGCGACACTTAATGTGCCATCGCCATCGTTGAACGTAATAATTTCATTCCCCTTAGTTTTAAAGTGGGTGGGCTTGTTTGCATCGCCGGTTAAAGCAGCGAATTTGGGAGTGCCTTTGATATCAACATGGTCGCCGTGAAACTCAAAACCGCTGTCAAAGTTCTCTACAAAATTGAATTCGCGGTGAATAAGAGTGGCATATCTGCCAGATGCGGTAGTATATAGGGCCGATTTAGGATGTTTGGCGGTGAATGTCTCCACTTTGCCGTTTTCCGGATTGATCAAGCTTAGATCGTTTGTAAGTTCATCACTTACTAAAACCCTTACGTATTTATGTTCCGCCTCGGTTTCTTTATTTGGATTGATGGGGTCACCGTCTTTTTTACAAGCTGCAATAACGGTAATTAGAAAAGCGAATATGTATAGTTTTAGTCGGTTGTATTTCATGTCATAAATGTTTTATAAGCCTATCCGTCCAGATATGGATAAACCAGATGTTTTAAAATAGATGATAGCAACTATATAGCTCATGCACAGGATTTGCCTGCAACACAGCCGATTGATAGTGCTAATAAACCTGATAATATGGTGTAATTAGATTTGAAGAAGTATGAGCAGGAAGACTGTACAGGAAACCGACATTCAGCCGAATGATTGCGTGTACCCTATTATGAAATTACCTGCGGTTGGAATTTACACCCGTGGAGGGCTGTTTCCGGAGAAAAGCAGCAGGTCATTAAATGTGAGAACGAACTGCGTTTGAACAAATTCTGTAATTAAAATTTCCCTGGCCGGTGCTGCGGTAAATTGAAAGGCCGAAGGAAGTAAGCGATTGCTTTGATGAAGGATGTAATCACAAAATTCGCAAAAGGGCTGCGTCAGTTTTAAGAGTTCCGCATTTGACGATTTGCTTACGGCAACTTTTGAACCTTGGGGGTTTATATGCGAATGCAAACCTTCAGCTAACAAAAGGGTACAAAAAATAAACAGCAATAGACTAGCTATGCTTTTTATATGAACCCTAATTTTGCTTACGCCGTTTTTCATTATTGCAACAAAGATGCATTAATAGCAAGTAACCTGCAATTAATTTTTCAAATTGATCGGGCATCTACATCTCATCTGTTTTACGCCAAATATCAATAGCATTATAATTGCTATTTTTGGACATATGGAAGAAATGGGAAGCGATCATAACTTTGAACAATTACTGGAGAAGAATGATTTAAAAAAAACTAAGCCGCGTATAAGCGTCTTAAAAGTTCTCGCTTCCCGTAAAACGGCCACTTCTCAACCCGACCTGGAAGACATTTTGGGGAAAGAAATAGATCGGGTTACCCTGTACCGTGTTCTTAAAACCTTTGAAGAAAAAGGGATTATCCACAAAATACTGGATTTGAACGGAACTGCGAACTATGCTGCTTGCGATGAATCCTGCACTGAACACGAACATGATGATAAGCATGTGCATTTTAATTGCACCAGTTGTTTAAATGTTTATTGCCTGGATGAACTTCATGTGCCAAATCTTTCTATGCCAAAAGGCTTCACAGCGGCAAACGTAACGCTGATAGTATATGGCATTTGTGATAAATGCAACTAAAACGCTGCTGAGATTATTAAAGGTAAGGGTTGATATAATGAGTTCCAATCCTGTTCTATGACCCGTTTTTGCAACCGCCGGCTGATAAATCTTATACAGTGTTAATGTGCTTTCCTTAATCTTTCTGCAAACTCATCAGGCAAAGGACTTGCCTCTATTGCCCTGGCCGCCATTTCAACATCATATTCAAACCTTATAAAGTCGACAGCAATACTCTGGGTATCCACCAATGTACTGTTTTCTTTCAGAGTCAAAATCACATAACAGCCACGGGGATCTCCATCTTTTGGCTTCCCGACAGAACCAATATTTACGACATGCTTAAACTTTCCCGAGGTTGGAATTAGCCGATGATAAGGTTTATGTGTATGGCCGCAAAACAGCATATCTGCGTTGCTTTCGAGTAAGAGTTCTTTCAGATACTGTTCGGATAATTCCTCCAGAAGATATTCATTAATGCTTCGTGGACTGCCATGTACCAGCATAACTTTTATCGGTTCTTCGGCAATAGTAAACTGAAGTTTAATGAACTGAGGGAGAGTCTTTAGATATTCCCTCGCCTGTTCTGAACCGATGTGGTAAGCATAATCTACATCTTCCAGATGCTCGTCCTGCTTTAGCTTTTTAACTTTCAAATCATGATTGCCAGCTATGGTTGGGATGCCTCTTTCCCGAATTTCTGCTATTACCTCATCCGGCCAGATGTTATATCCCACTAAATCCCCAAGGCAGTATAAAGCATCTACTTTTCTTTGTTCAACGTCCCTGAAAAAGGCTTCTAAAGCCGGAAGATTGGCGTGTATATCTGAAAAAAATGCTATTCTCATTTAACCGTAATCATGTCAGGTTGAATCCGGTAGTATTTCTTTCGAAGCCAAAAGGCCACGTTCACCAGCGCTATTAACGCAGGAACTTCAACCAGTGGCCCAATAACTCCGGCAAAGGCCTGTCCTGAATTGATACCGAACACGCCGATGGCTACCGCTATGGCAAGCTCAAAATTATTTCCTGTTGCTGTAAAAGCAATAGCGGTGCTTCTGGAGTAATCAGCTCCAAAGTATTTTCCTGCAAAGAAGCTTACCAGAAACATCAGGGCAAAATATACCACAAGCGGAATGGCAATTCTTACCACATCCATTGGTATTTGAACTATCAGCTCACCTTTTAAGCTGAACATAATTACGATAGTAAATAACAAGGCTATCAACGTTATCGGTGAGATTATCGGAACATATTTGTTTTGAAACCATTCTTCTCCTTTCGCTTTGATTAACACGTAGCGGCTAATAATTCCCAGGGCAAAGGGTATCCCGAGATAGATTCCCACGCTTTCGGCTATTTGAGCAATGGTAATATCTATCTGCAATGATTCTAAACCGAAATAAGGCGGTAGTACTGTAATGAAAATATAGGCATAAACACTATACAGTAATACTTGAAATATACTATTCAAGGCTATTAAGCCTGCTCCATACTCGCGGTTTCCTTCGGCAAGGTCGTTCCAAACAACCACCATCGCTATACAACGGGCAAGACCTATTAAAATCAAGCCGACCATGTATTCGGGGTAGTCTCTCAAAAAGAAGATGGCGAGGAAAAACATTAAAATGGGCCCGATAATCCAGTTAAGAAACAAGGATGCGCCTAATACTTTAGTGTCCTTAAAGACTTCGCCCATGTTTTCATATTTCACCTTTGCTAAGGGTGGATACATCATCAGAATTAGCCCGATAGCCAAGGGAATGTTTGTTGTTCCGCTTGAAAAAGAATTAATAAACATTGAGGAGGAAGGCATGAAATACCCTATAGCTACTCCAATAATCATTGCAAGAAATATCCACCAGGTGAGATTCCTATCAAGGAAACCTAGGTTTTTTCTTTCAGCGGCGGGCGCACAATTAGTTGCTGACATAGTTAACTTTATTGGATGTTAAGCGATGTGCTGTTTAACAAACTCCGCCGAATAAACTTTTATCATATCCCGAACTCTAACGAACTCCTGAAATACTTCTTCTTCGGTGCCAACTGCTTTAGCCGGGTCGGGAAAGTTATGATGAAAACGTTTAACATCTCCGGGGAAAAACGGGCATGCCTCATTAGCGTTGTCACAAACGGTTATTACGAAATCAAATGGGATGTCTATGTATTCGTCAACATGATTTGATGTATTGTTCGAAATGTTAATATGGTCTTCAGCCATCACTTTGATGGCTTTTGGATTTACTCCATGAGTTTCGATGCCTGCGCTATATATGGCGGCTTTATCGCCTGCAAAATGTTTCAGATATCCATCTGCAATCTGACTTCTGCAGCTGTTGCCGGTGCAGAGAACTAATACGTTTTTCATTTTAAAAGAGTGAGATTTGAGATATGAGACTTGAGAGTGTACTGACTTCATAACGGGTAGGTTATTAATCAGATGGTTTCATTCTATATTTATAGTAATTGTCAGCAACATCCCCCACCTGGAGTACAACATTCGGTTGTAACCGCGAGGTTTTTCAGTTCAACTTTGGGCTTTTCTGATGTTGGAGCGCAGCACTCTTCGCCAGAATCTGTGGTTCCACAGCTTCCGCCTCTGTTGATTGCTTTGCACTGAACTGCATCGGGACGTAAATCAACTATAAGATTTTCCCCGTCAATCGTGATATTACCAGGAAACATTTGACGGGTATCAAATTGCGAATTTCCGAATTCAATTTTTACGATTGCAGTGGGATTTAATGGTAATGCCTTTTCTACAACATCGACGATTGATAGCGCCTTTCTCGACTTCATCGCACGTTCTTGTTGTTTCACTCCGGGCTCCCAAAGCTGAACGATAATTTCTGTCCAGGCGTTCATTACTCCTCCGCAGTCTACTGACGTTATAGGGGCTTGTTTAATTTCCGTGATGTGATAGGACTGATCAACCCATTGACCTTCTGCGAATTGGAATTGAAGGTCAAGATCTGGGTTAGCCAGGAGTTGCTCTTTAAAGTCTTTCCAGTTTAATGTCTCTGTAGTATTCATATTTATATTTATCTGTTTATTGCAATTTAACGATTGATGTCTTAAATTTTTTTTAGCAGCAAGAGTTATTTCCTTTGTAAGATAAAAAAAATGCTCCCAATGCGTGTTCCAGTTGTTTCCAGTTTTCAGAATTAATACAGTAGCAAACACTTACTCCTTCAATGGTTCCCTGTATTAACCCTGCGTTCTTGAGTTCTTTCAAATGCTGAGAAATCGTCGCCTGCGCAAGACCAAGTTCATTGACCAAGTCCCCACAAATACAGGAATTCGCCTTGATTATTTCCTGTAAGATGGCGATGCGGGCAGGATGAGCAATTGCTTTTAAGGCAAGGGCTAGCCGATTTTGCTCTTCTGAAAATATTTCTGTTTTAGTCAATCCCATTGAATCGCAATATTACGATTAATATTTTGAGTTTTATATTTTTTTTTGATTTAAGTGAGACAGAATGAAAAGAACCTTTATCGTTCGGATATTAATTGGTCTCCAGGCCAAAACTGTAATACAGCTAACTCTCGCCTTTCGAGCTCAACTATTTTCTATCCAAACTCGTCACTATTCTTCGCAAGACATGGCTTTCTAAAACGCTTCTAAGTTGTCACACGAATCGGCAAACAGTATATATGAAGTTCTTTGGACATGAGCGTCCCTGTTGGAGCCAGAGTTTCAGCTCGTCTTTTATTGCTTTTCCTGTAAGATTCATGCTAATCTATACGGCAGAGTGATTGAGAATGTACTACCCTTACTTTCTATGCTTGTAACCTTAACCTCTCCTCCATGCGCCTCTATAATTTTTCTGGTGGTTGAAAGGCCAAGCCCTACTCCGGGAATAGTTTCCATTGTACTTTTGGTTCTTCTGAACGGTTCAAATATTTGCGTTTGCTCTTCTAACAAAACCCCAATCCCCTCGTCCTGTATCTCAATAAATGAATATGAATTGAGTTGGCCTACTCTTACATAGATCTGGCCGCCATTTGGTGAATATTTAATCGCATTGCTGACAAGATTGTTCAATACTTGAGATATTCTGAGTGGATCAATTTCACCAAGGACAGGAAACTCAGGCATCGATACTTGAAAATTATGTAAGTTAGTAGTGGTCTTATATAGCTCAATAGTTTCGGTCATCAAAATCCTCAAATCAATCCTCTCTCGTTTTAGAGTTAGGTTACCGGCCTGAATCCCTGTTGTATCTAAGAGATCGCCAACCATACGCTCTAAAAGTTTACACTGCTTGTAAATAATATCAATCGTTTTAATACTTACCTTGTTCGTAGTTGCATTGATCTGCATTAACTGACTTGACAGGCTGATCGCACTAAGTGGATTTCTTAAGTCGTGAGCAATAGAAGCAAGAAAACGAAAATGCGATCTTCTTTCATTGTTGAGGCGCTCTGCCATCTCCTTGAAAATTTTATTAATTCTTACGATTTCTGTTGGCCCATCTATTATAGGAATCTCCTTATTTTCAGAAAGTGAAAATTCGCTAATTATCTTACCTAATTTTATTATTGGGTTAAAGAGCATCTTTCTCATCAATAGAAGTATGACGATTATAGATAATACAAGTAAGAAAGCTATAATCACCCCTAATGTATTCGCAAGATTATTTTCCTCATTTGTCCTTGTTCTTAGCGAAGATGCCTGCTGATTGTTAATATTAGTAAGCTTTTCAACTGTTAATTTAGAAGCGTCCAAGTAAGGAGTTAACTTTTTATATAAACCAATTGTTCCTAAGTTTTGGCTTTCTGATTTTTTTAAGACTGCAAAATAATCTGTGATGTTTTTGCCTAATTGGTCGATTAGCATGAGTTCCTCCTTTCCGGTAATATGTTTTCGGCTACTAACCAACCTTTTCACTATTTCATCTGCCTTTCTTTCCCTTTCGTTGAGATGGGTTTCATTTTTGGTTATATCCCAAATGAAGCTTTCTCTGTTATGAGTCAACAAGTCAACCTCTATTTGATACATAATTTCGATAATCTCTTTTGACTCGTATATTTTAGAAGCATTACTTTTCAATGAATTGGTAATCACAATCAAAAATATCCAAGTGGCTACCCCTATCCCAATTAGCGCTATTGCAGCTATCTTAAAAAAAAATCGTAAACTCATATGTGTTTTATCTGACGCAGTATTAAAATCTGTAACGGCCTTTTTGGTAATGACCTTAACCTCTGTAGTGGCTGATTTATTCATATTCAGCATAAACTCATGCGGTAATTAAATGCAGATGCTGATTCTTGAAAATAGCTATTATGCCTTACCTTATAGCTTAAAATCGCCTTAAACTTTGACGGTAATAACCAATGGAGCAGGCAGAATTATACCGCAGAATCAACGAATAGGGCACTGAAAAAGAAACTATTTCCCTGAGATGTGGTTAAGCTGAACGTCGGAGTTATTTCTAGCAGCCGAACAAATTCAGTCATTTGCCCCGCATGAAAACGTAATGGATGGTTATGTGATCATCATTTTTTAAAATCTTATCATCCGTAGCGATTTTGATTTTAAGGTATTTTTAAGGCTGAAATCCTAATCGGGAATACTGTCATTAATAACTTTACGTTTTAATTTGTGATAAGGTGATGTCTCGAAACGAAAGTTTTGGGACATCTTTTTGTGAATAAGGTGTTATAACTTCAAACTTGGATAAAGTACATTAGAATTTAGAAATCTGTGTCATTATCAAATACATCAAAACGGATTTATGAAAAAAATAACAGTATTGGTAACTTTCTTAACTGCATTAATACTGGGCGCCAGAGCCCAACAACAGCCGCAACTGCAATCTCCTGATTCCACTCTTATTAAAACACTACTAAAGCAAATGGAGGATCTGCAAAAGCAGAATCAGAACCACTCTTCGAGTATTAATGCCCTGCTTACCGGTAAAGACATTGATGCAGCTAACAAATACAGCATTATTAAACAAAACCTTATCAACGGAACCGCAGCCTTCCAGCTTTTAAACAATAAGATCAATATCTTAAAATCAAAGACTTCTGGCGATAGACTCGATCTCTTTATTAAGGATCTGAACAATCCGCAAAGCAATACCCTTGGGTTCAAACTGGATGAGACCATTATCGGGTTAGTTAATGATAACCTTAAAGTGGGGAAAAAGAATATTAGAAATAAGATAATACAGAACATTGCCGGCATCACTAAAGGGCAGATTGTATCAACAATCGCCTCTGTTTCGCCTGCCATAACAGTCTCGAACGCAGTTCTAAGTCTGCTCAGGAGCGCAAGCATAGTAAGCGATGATTTAGATCAGAATAATATTCTGAAAATTGAAAAGGAGCTTAATAATTATGTCCAATATTACGTCGCTTTGAATGATGGGAATGCTGCATTCACCTATAACCTGTCGACTCAGTCGCAGGAGTTAGGCCTCTTGCAACAAAAGCTTTCCGACCAGATCACTTTCTTCGCAACCACGCTCAATTACCGGGTTGAAAAGCCTAAGCCTGGTGAGTCGCTCAGCACGCACCTAAACAATTTGTTTCTGACATTTGATAAAGCCCATGTAAGTAAGTTGTTGAGCGACCTTGAAAAACAACACAGCACAAACGGACGGATAAATTATGAAGCTATACTAAGCAGCAACGGCGGCAATTTAAAGGAAGCTAATAATCGTCTGGAAGAGTTAATACAACTCATTAATCAGTTCGAGTTTCAGAATAACCAATATTTTAATATCTATGACACCTATAATTCAAGAATCCTCCAGGCGCTTGATATTGCAGGCGCGAATAAAATTGCCGATCCAAGCCTAATTGGTAGTCGAAAATCTGAGTTGACCACGTTAAAAAATCAGGCTGTTAGCGATATCAAGGCATCAATCAATCTGCCAGAACTTCTATTGAGTAAACAATCGGTAAAATATACCGCAAGGATTTTATAGAGGAGAATCTTTCGTGACCGCAATAGCGTGCGTAACTTTCGACCCAATATCGCAGTTCGATACTTTGAATAATTCTTATCCCAGTTAAGGAATCGAAAATGTAATATCAGCTCTTGTAAATCCGTATTTAGGTAATAATAGTTGAATTTGTTGTTTATGCAAATATCTTCCTTAAATGGAACTGAAAGAATGCTTCCATCGAGTCGGTCCGCTTGTCATTATTAGTAAAGTTTAAAGGTTTGATCAGATAGCCCGAAACTCCTAATTGTTCAGTAGCTTTTCGATCTGATTCTTCACCAGAAGTAGTCATAACAAAAACTTTAAGGTGTTTAAGTTGCTCATGATTTCTGATCTCCTTTAAAAATTCTATCCCGTTCATTTGAGGCATATTCAAGTCTAAAAGTATTACCTCTGGCAGTTGTTCACCAGTATCCAATTTCTCTTTTAAAAGAGTTAATCCTTCAATACCATTAAATGCGGTATAGAGCTCATACTCAATTTCGAGTTTATTTAATGATCGTTGAACACTAATCACATCCAGTTGATCGTCTTCAATTAATAAAACAAGGTTGTTCTTCAAAATACTACTAATTCTTAGGCCAGGTGAATATAAACGAGGAGCCTTTTCCAAGATTCGATTCGACTCTAATACTGCCATGCTGTTCTTCGAGAATTTTCTTAACAATTGATAAGCCAATTCCAGTGCTTTCAGCTGAGTTTCGTTCCCTGAGTGTTTGAAAAATGACAAATATCTTTTCGTGAAACTGAGGATCTATGCCTATTCCATCGTCACGCACCTCAAATTCATAGCTGTTTGCATATTCCTTACAAGAGACCTTGATTTTTCCTGCGCCGCCTTTGCTATATTTAACTGCGTTACTGATTAAATTGCTAAACACCTGTTCAAGCCGGATTTTCTCAGTTGAAAACGTTGGCAAGTTGTCGATGGTTACTTCAAAATCTCTCGGGACGATAGAATCCACAATAGTTGCTACCAGGTTCCGAACATTAACCTCCTCCTTCAACGGCTTATCCCTGCTAATCCTTGCATATTCAAGCAAGCCATTGATCAGGTTCTCCATGCGGGTGATCCTTTCGGGAATAATGTTTAAATACTTTCGCAATTGCTCCGAAAGGCTATTCCCAAGATCTTCTTCAATCCAGCTAATAACATTATGAATTCCCCTGAGAGGAGCTTTTAAATCATGTGACACCACAGAGGCAAATTGGTTAAGTTCCGTGTTTCTACTTTCCAATTCTAGTATAGTCCTGTTCAGATTCACAGACATTATATTTAAAGATGTTGATAAGCTGGATAATTCATCCCGTTTCTTGTCTTCCACCTGATAAAATAAACCTTGAGCAATATTTCCCGCCAGTTTTACCATAAAATTGATTCTGTTAGCGATTGAACGTACAATAAGTAGGGTGCTTATAACACATACGAGAATCGTGAGTGAAATAGATATAAAGGATATCAGGTGCGTTCGCTCTATCGATGCTTGCAACATTTCTCTTCTGTTCTGCCTCACTTTGTATTCGTAAGTATTAAAATCCTTAAACATATCTGAAATTCTATCGTTCAGCTTCATTCCGACCTTTTGCCTCAAGGTCTGATTAAATAAAGTCTGGTATATTTTGAGTTTTTCGATGGATTCGACGCTCCTTTTTTTAGCGTCAATAAGAGAATTCGAATACCGTAGCCATTGGTGATGCAAGCTAATGATAGTGTCTAACCTATTGGCCTGAGACTTGTTATTAATCAATTTTCGTTCTTCCTCAATTAACCTGGGCACTATCGCTATTCCCTCTTTATAAGAATCAAGAAAACTCTCATCTTCGGTCAATAAAAACCCTCGGAAAGCTGTTTGCATCTCCAGTATCTGGTTATGCAGCCGGCTTGAGTTTCTGATAATAGCTTCTGAATTAGTGACGAACTCTGTGTTGGTGTTTACCTTTTTAGAAAGCAAATAGTTAGTGTACGAATCTAAAACTGAAAGCGCAATGACTAAGGCTGAACCTAAGAATATTTTGGTTGATAATTTCATGAAGGACAACGGTTATTTTCTAACTGAGCAATTGCAATATTAATATTTGCAATCATATTGCTTCACGCTTTTCTAGTCGAGCTCGCGAAAATCTTTTTTAATGAAGTTCCAAAACGGCTTAGCTGACTTTTTTCGACCGAAATACTTCCTAAAGGCGAGGAATCACTTTGAAGAATATCTTCCATATTAGGGTTCTGGTCTAACTGTTTTGGATATAGAATCATAAAGCTATTATTCTGAAAATATGTACTCAGGTAGTAAGGTAGTTTTTCAAGATGGTGATTGTACGATGTGTTCCCTTTTCTTGAGCTGATTATAACAAACAGATCGTTTGCCTTCAGTTCACGACTAAAAATCAGAAAATCATCCCAATTGCTAAATATGCTAAACTCCATTTTGGGTCCATTTATCACATTATCATTCACTTGCTTCAATGCTGCTAGTGTATTCGAGTCGGCAAAAAATGTCATGGGCATTCCGGATGCCTTAGCAATTGTACTAAGCTTGTCGAACCAATGCATGAAACCGGGCTCACGTTCTGCTCCGTCGGGAACAAGGGTTATGATCCGTTTTAAAGTGTTAAATGGCTGCGATGGCTTATAGATATAAATTGTATCCAGTACGCTTTTTAAAATCTTCTCAGCAGTGGGGCCAAAGAAGGTTTGTTGGTCGGCATTTTTATGAAGTCCGATAAGGATATCGGTAATGTTATGTTCCTTGATCGTATAGATGATTCCATGGCTGATATTAATGTCGAACCGAGTGACCGGAATCAGGGCGTTACCTGTAGCAGAGGCATGTTTTAAGGCTTTCTCTAAAATTTTCTTCCCAGCTATTCTTGAACCATCATTCTCCTTTTCATCCAGCGTTACGTGTAACGAGTAAACCGGAATATTGCTTTTTGAGGGTTTGAGCATTAATCCGAAATCAACCATTTCCGATACGGTTTCGGGGTATGCCAGAGAAATAAGTATTTTTTCGTTAACTTCAGAAGTGTTGTGTGATGAGCTTTCTTCTTTTAAAGCAATTACTTGAGAGGCCCTTTCTACCACAAATGAGCTTATGGTGCAAGTCACCAAAATCATTAATACTGTGCCGTTTAGTACATCCTCATTTAACAACCTAATCGGCTCTCCACTCGCAGTTTCAGCAAGTATAATGTTATAGCCAATCAGCACGATTGCAAGTGTTGCTCCAACTCTGGCATTGCTCAAGCCGAAAATTAGACTCTGTTCGTCTTTAGATAACTTAAAGGTTCTCCTGGTGAACACAGCAGCCAGATATTTTGAGAGAACCGCAACAACAATCATTACAGCAGCAACCGTAACAGCTCCTAAGCCTTTAAACAAAACACTAACATCAACCAGCATCCCCACT
>DASVRX010000289.1:0-13404 GCA_036388375.1 Pedobacter sp.
TTAAAGGATAAGATAGGGAAGCGACCATTCTAGGATCGCCATATTTTAGATCTGTATACTCACAGCCCAGCATTAAAGGTATTTTTTGATAGGGGATGATCGAGATTCCCCCGGCAATATCGTACCCATTCCACTCGGCAATAATATTTACACCTTTAAGTACAGGTAAAGCCAGACTGAAAAAAGGCTCGAAAGATCCGCTTTTAGATTCAGTATAAGTGTTGTCTGTTCTAAAGTTTCCATTACCAAAACCGCCAGTCACACTTAAATAGCTAAAAGCCCCCCAATTACTGCCTGGCTTAAGTCGTATGAAATAGTTGCCTGATAAGTACCAGCTCATTTGGTAGGTGATATACGAATTCCCGCCCCAAACAACCGGATTATAAACCCCTGCATCCAAAAGCAGCTTTTTGTTTAATAAATACTTATTCAGATGAAAATCGAGGCCGCCTTCCATAATATTATCTTGTTCACCATAGTTGTTGGTGAGGCCAAAAATATTGACTGTTATCCCGCCACCTATTAACCTTTCAGGATCACCTAAGCCAACATAAACCGCCACGCTTGCATCATCCTTATCGGAGATCATAGTTTTATTTTGGTAGGAAAAGCCAACCGCTACTTCCCCAAAGTGGCCTCCGCCTACTGGATTTTCAAGTGAAATAGCCGGACTATAGGCTTTTTTTATTATCGTCTTCGTTATAGTGTCATTGGTTTGAGAGAGACAGACCCGGCATAAGAACGTTAACCAGATTATTAAAGACGAAACCCTCATAAATTCTTACTATTCTCCAGTACCAGCTTTCTCAAGGCCATCAGGTTACATTAACTTGATTCCAAGATAGCATTGGATAAAGGTAAACGAATTAGGGGATTATTAACTATCCGTAAAGAGAATATAACGACAAGAAATTTTAATCCGGCAAATAGGATTTAAAGTCGCCAACGTAGATCAACAGTCATGTCATAGTTATTTGAAAACTTATCCAGCCTGACTGGATAGATTCCCTCCTTGTGTCGACTGAATTTTTCGCGGATCAGTGTTATTACTTTCCAGACTTACGGCGTTATTATTAGGTTCTATGCTATGGCCATATCTTTTCGCATATACTTGGGTGAACTCTGCTCCGAAGAAAAGAATCAGGCAGGAGTAAGAAACCCAAAGCAAAATCAAGATGATCGAACCTGCCGCACCATAAGTTGATCCGGGTTCAGCTTTGCCGAAATAAAAGGCAAGCGCATACTTACCTATCACGAAAAGTAATGCAGTTATTGCCGCCCCCGTCCATACACTGCGCCATTCAATCTTAACATCTGGTAAAAACCTGAATAGTAAAGCAAACAGCAATGTAATTATTGCCAGAGTAACAAAAAAGTTGATTACATAAAAAACGTAGAGTACAAAATCGGGCATACGCGCAGCCACCCAATCGCTCACAGCGGTAAGACCGCTGGTTAGCACAAGAGAAATAAGTAGAAGAAATCCAATAGCCATAATAATTCCAAACGAAATAGCCCGGGTTTTTACCATCATTTTGATGCCTGACTTTTTAGGATCAGCTTTCACATTCCAAACCCGATTTAGGGATTTTTGAAGTGCCATAAACACCCCGGTTGCACCAAATAATAGAGTAGCTACCCCCGCAATAAGTGCAATTGTGCTGTTACCCTGTTTGTATGAATTTGCTATCATGACCTGTATATCCTTAGCAGAATCATCACCTATCATTCCGCCAATTTGGCCGGTTATCTGATTCTGTACCGCATCGCGACCAAATGCCATACCTGCAATCGTTACAATAATGATTAGCAGGGCAGGCAGTGAAAAGATAGAGTAATAAGCAACAACCGCGCTTAAATCGAATGGCTCGCTTTCCATCCATTCTTTGTATGTTTCTTTTAATAGAGAAGGTATTTCTTTGATTTTTAATTTGTTTTCCATGGTAACAGATTTTGATTTTTAACAGGAAGGAAAGTTGAATGTTTAAGAAAATACCTATTTGATACTTTTTAGATTTTGGCTGGCAAACATCCGCCCAAACATCTTGTTCCATATGTATGGTACAGCAAACCCAAGGTAAAATTACGATACAAGAAGGCAAGAAAACCGGTGATGGATTAGTGTGGAGTGAAGTGCTCGGTGAAAAAGAATACCAATACTTTGGGGAAGCTAAAGAAGCTGCTGACTCGATTAGCTGGAGTGAAGCTGAAAAAATTTGCGAACAACATCTTGATGCATCGCATGCTATCCTGATTAAAAGCTGGCAGAAGAAAGACAGCGAATGGCACTTTTTTGAAGAGCGCGTGTTACTATTGTTCGTTGGGGAGGAAAAGTAGCTCTAACTACTAAGCCACTTTCTTATTCATTCTTCTAGCCTATAAGTATATCAGTAATATCAACCCGGATATTACTCCTTAGGCATTCCCTCGCCAAATTCATAAATTTAATTTTTTATCTGTGACACATTCTAAAACCCTGTGCGACTATATTATTGAAAGCTAATAAAATTGGAGGCCCTTCATCAAGATCAGCATTCTAACCTGGTGGTTGAGTGCAGAAATGGTAATAGAAAAGCGCAGTACGAATTGTATCGTCTTTATTCAAAAGGCATGTATAACGTTGCGATGAGAATTCTTGCTAATGAAGATGAGGCAGCAGATGTTTTACAGGAATCGTTTTTAGATGCTTTTTTGCGCATTTCTGATTTTAGAAACGAATCTACTTTTGGCTGGTGGATTAAACAAATTATTGTTAACAAGTCGATAAGCCAATTAAGAAAGCGACGGGTAGAATTAGTAAGCCTTGATGATGAAAAAGTAGAAGATCTGGCTGACGATGATACTTACGAAGAAGATGAAATTGAGTACAAAGTAGAACAAGTGAAGAAGGCAATTTTATTATTACCCGATAACTATCGGATTGTACTGTCACTTTTTTTACTTGAAGGTTATGATCATGAAGAAATTGCCCACATACTTAAGATCAGTGAGAATTTATCAAGAACCCATTTATCACGGGCAAAACAAAAATTAATGCAGCTTTTAAAAAGATAAAGATTGAGATGAGCGAGAAACTAGAAAATTTTATTAAGAGCAACAGGAAGCAATTCGACGAGTTTGAAGTGCCCGAAACTATCTGGAACCGAATTGAAGTTGGGCTTAATGAGCAAGCCAAAACAGAACCTTCAAAACAAGTTAGAACCTTAAGTTTTGGTTGGGTTAAGATAGCCGCAACTATCACTATAGTTCTTACTGCAGGGTTAATATTATGGCAATATCAAAAAACTTCTGTCGCCGATATTAGCCGGATTAATCCCCAGCTAGCTAAGCAGCAATATTACTATGCTTCGGTAATCCAAGAAAAGCAAGACGAGCTGAAACAGATTAAAAAAGACGACCCAGCTTTATATAAGGAGTTTTCTACCGAGATTAATGTAATTGAGGAGAACTATTTAAAGCTTAAAAAGAATCTGTCGACCAGCCCGAACCGAGAAGAAACGGTGAAGGCAATGATCCAAAATTTACAAATACAGATACAAATTTTGAACGAGCAATTAAAAATTATTGATCGTGTAAACCAAATTAAAAAAGAATATAAACATGAAACTAAAAGCATATAAAATACTCGTTTTAGCTTCGCTGCTTTTTATAAGCTTGGGGTTGCATGCCCAGAAAACACCTTCGCCGCCACAGCCGCCCAAACATGAAAGGAAAATAGTAATCCCCGATTTTCTTAACGAAAAGCAGTTGGATGTGATTATTGGTAATGTGAATGCCAGTCTGAAGAACCTGGATCGGGTTTTAAAAAATAAGTTAGCGGTACTAGAATCCATTGAATTCGATTTCTCTGAACTGGAAGATCTGCCGGAAATAGATGAAATCGATATTGAAATTAGCTCGGAGTCCAGCCATCGAAAGGAAAAATATCAGGATACTAAAGCTGAAAAGATTAAAAGGATTTCTAAATCTTATTCGGTTGATGCAAATGATAAACTATCGATCAATAATCAGTATGGAAAAGTGCTGGTGAAGGTGTGGAATAAAAATGAGATCAAAGTAGATATAGAGGTGAAAGCCTATGAAAGGGGAGAAGAACAAGCTCAAAGTTTGCTTGATGGGGTAGAAATAGAGGAAGGTAAAAGTGGCAATGTGATTAGTTTTAAAACCAATATTAACAGTACCTCAAAAACTTGGGCTTTAACGCTTCGTGGAAACAGTGAAGAACAACGGAATGGCGTTTCCATCGATTACACGGTTTACATGCCCGGTCGAAATGCAGTTGATATTACCAATAAATTCGGAAATATTAATCTGCCAGATTTTACCGGCCCGGTAAGTATAAAATGCAGTTACGGATCTTTACAGGCTGCCGAGCTCCAAAACTCTGTAAACACTATTGCAGTAAAATATGGTTCGGCTACGATAGAGGGAATGGCTGGCGGAAGTGTGAATGTTTCCTATGGCAGCCTTAATATAGCGAATGCAGACCAGGTAAATGCCGATGTGAAATATGGTTCGACTAAAATCGGCAAGCTCGGTAAAGGAGGAAAGCTCGATAATCGTTATGGTAGCCTGCGGATAGATGAATTAAACAGTGATATAAAAGATTTAAGTATCTCAACTGATAAAGGGTCGGTTTTTATGGGAGTCAAATCATCAGCTAATTTCGATTTTGACGTTACGGTCCATATGGGAAGATTTCAGTTTCCGCAAGATAGAACCAAGATCAGCAGTCAAACTCCTGATAACGAACGAGGGCCTACATTTACGAAAAACTACAAAGGTCAAATTGGTAAAGGCTCCAACTCTACAATTGAAATCAAATCTAATTTTGGATCTGTACAAATTCAATAGACTCCTTTTCTCTAAGTCCATTCAACAAGAGTGTTGAAACATTAAGGCCATTTTTGATATTATCATTGAATATGGCCAAGAAACCCGGTATTTTCCCAACTTTTTTCATTTCAGGATTCGAGTGTTCAACTTTTTTATGGAAAGATAAGGGGAGGCGTGATCTTGTTAAAGAAACCGGGCACGACAGCCAGATGATGGAAGATTACCAGCTTCTGCGTTCACTTGGTATTGCGGTTGCACGTGAAGGATTACCATGGCCACATATTGATAAAAATGGGGTGTATGACTTTTCATGTGCTGACCCGATTATCGATGCACTAAATAAATCCCAGATTTTACCAATCTGGGATCTTTGCCATTACGGTTACCCGGATGACCTTGATCCATACTCCGAAGAGTTTTGCATACGGTTTGCGAACTACTGTAAAGCTGTTGCAGAGTATGTTATTCCAAAGTTGAAAGGCCCTTATTATTTTACACCAATTAATGAGATTACTTTCTTTTCATTTTGCGGTGGCGAGTGGGGATGGGTTGCGCCATATAAGAAAACTAAAGACGACCGGTTTAAGCTTCGCGTAAATTTGTGCAAAGCTGCAATAGCCGGGGTTAAAGCTATTCGAGAGGTGGAGTCTACCGCCAGGATGGTTCATATAGACCCACTGGTACAGGTGGTTGCGCCTTTAGATAGACCAGATCTGGAAGAAGCCGCTAATCATGAAACTTATGTTGATACGTTTGTTGCCTGGGATATTATTTCAGGAAAGATGCATCCCGAATTAGGCGGCTCGCCTGAAATACTGGATATAATTGGCGCGAATAATTACTCTTTCGGACAGATGGAATATAGAGAGCAGGGGCCGCACGCTGCCCTCGAGCCTCATGATCCAAGAATTAAACCCCTATGCGAGCTAATGAACTTTGTATGGGAGCGTTACCAAAGGCCTATGATTATTGGTGAAACCAGTGGAATGCGAGAAGGAAGGGCGGCCTGGCTGAAAGATGTAATGGAAGAATCTTTGGCCGCTGTAAATAGTGGGATTGACCTTCATGGCGTATGTCTTTTCCCTGCAGTTGATATGCCCGACTGGCATACCGGTGAATGGTTAAATAATGGAATTTATGATCTGGTAGAAGAAAACTCAGGTCTTAAACGTGTTCCACACCAGCCTTATATAGACGAATTACGAAAGTGGCAAAAGCTTTTAAATCGGGTATCCGAATTAGATGAAAACCCTTTTAGTGACCCTGTAGAATTGCAGGATGTTATTGATGCTGCGAAGAAACTTCAATTAAAACCTGATAAAAATTGGAGTTAACGATCAGTATGGCATAAGTTTTGAACGAATGTTGTTGACTACAACATTGTTATGGCGGGAATGGAGCAGAAAATATTAGTGATAGAAGATGATGATATTGTCAGAGACACTCTTGAGCTCTTATTATCTTACAAAGGATATGAAGTAGCAACTTCTTCTACCGGCGTAGATGCAATTGATCAAGTTTCTGAATTTCAACCTGATCTAGTTTTAACAGACATCTTTTTAGGCGAGTCTGATGGACGAATTATTTGTCAATTACTAAAAAGTAATCCGGAAACCAGTCATATCCCTGTTATCATCATGTCTGGCTCATCATCTGAAATCTACAATACTATAGTAGGCGTTGGAGCGAGTGATGTGGTGCTAAAGCCCTTCGACGATGAGACCTTAATGCATCGGGTACACCGTCAATTGTCTGCTTAGAGTTCAAATGTATATCACCTTATGTTCCTCGAAGGTATTCTGTTAACGTACTTTCAATCTTGCTGCAACTTACCAGGAATGGTTTATCTTCAATATCAATTAAAAAATTCTGACCTTCAACAGCGTAACTTCCAGATACTTCTCCCACAGGAGTAGAAATTATAAAAGCACCTGAGCTACTGTCGCCGTTAAACTTTCCTCTCGAATTTGTTATAGCTGTTTGTGCTTTTGAAACAAGATCATCGGCAGATCCCTGAAAATTTATGGAAAAATTGCATTTAGACATTTTCAAATATAATAGTTAAATTTCTTGGATCACTTCAATGTGTCTTAAATAGTAAATCAAAATTGATGTAATATGTTTGAGATTTTAAATGAACTTTTTTTGAAAATTCATCTGGGCTTCATGTTGCACTATTAGTTTTGAATTATAATGACACACACAATGAAGAAGTTTACTTTCATGTTAGCTCTTTTTGCAGCATTAATGGCTAGCAATGCTTCTGCGCAAAATCGCGACGAAGTAATAAATAGAACCTATGAGCCCGGAGTATATAATGACGAGCGAGGCGAATATCGCTGGCAAGTTATAGAACGCAGGGTGTGGATACCTGAATACCAAACCAGAGGAGTTTTAGGTGTGGGCAGGCGGACTATTCCCGGCCACTATGAAATGCGAACCGATCGCGTAAAAGTTTATACCAACGATTCCAGAAATGGTGACTACGATGGTAAGGGCAAAGGCAAAAAGGGGAAACATCCTCATGGTATGCCTCCGGGTCAACGTAAAAAACAAGAAAATAGATTAAGCTACTAGTTTGAGGGGTAATTAATCAATAAGCCTTCCGGTAAATCCGGGGGGCTTTTTTGTTTACGAGCATGCTTAAAGAGATTAAAATTAAACTCTTATATTCGTTATGAAATGGAGTCCAGATACCATAAACGGGGCGAAACTGAAAAGCCATAAGAGTAAGACAACCTAACCTAACTAAATCATGAATTGGTATTTAAAAGTATTAAAAGATTACGCAGTATTTACGGGGCGTGCCCGTCGACAAGAGTACTGGATGTTTACTTTATTTCATATAATCGCTTTAATAGCAGCTACTGTTTTGGATTCGATGCTCGGCTTATCATTCAAAGTTGGAGATGAAAGTTTGATGTACGGTTATATATACCTGTTTTATAATCTTGCAGTGTTAATTCCCGGATTAGCTGTGTTGGTAAGGCGCTTACATGATATAGGTAAGAGCGGATGGTTCGCACTCATAGCACTGATTCCGATTATTGGAGCTATCTGGTTAATAGTTTTGTTATGTAGCGACAGTAATCCCGGAGATAATCAGTATGGGCCTAACCCAAAAGAAGGGATTCTTCTTGAAGGAGCCAACGAGCAACTAACATAATTTTCGGCCGGCACAACTAGTGCCGGCTTTTTTTCTTATGGATATCGAAACTATTCGAGAATATTGTCTTCAAAAAAGAACTGTAACAGAATCTTTTCCGTTTGGTGTTGATACCTTGGTGTTTAAAGTAGGAGGGAAGATGTTTTGCCTAACTAATCTTCAAAATCCTAATAGCATTAATTTAAAGTGTGAACCGGAAAGGGCTGTTTCTTTGAGGGAAGAGTTTGATGAGATAATTCCTGGCTACCATATGAACAAAGTTCACTGGAATACTGTAAATATAACCGGTCGTGTAAGCAAAACTCTGCTGCTCGAATTAATCGACCACTCTTATGATTTAGTGTTTAACTCACTTCCAAAGAATATCAAGGAGCAACTGCAAGGCGAAGTATCCTGAAAATCTATTAACCTTCTAAAATAAATCACACTTTTGGAACATGTTAGAAATTCTTTTTCATGATGAACATTTAGTGGCTATAAATAAACCCCATGGATTGCTGGTTCATCGGTCTAAAATTGCAATGGATGCTGAGGAGTTTGCATTACAATTGCTTCGCGATCAAATCAACCATTGGGTTAATCCGGTACACCGGCTGGATAGAAAGACTGGTGGCGTGTTGCTTTTTGCCTTAAATAAAGATATTGAAATTCAAATGCATCACTTATTTGCAGAAAACCTGGTTTCAAAAAAATATCTGGCAATAGTGCGTGGCCACACCCCCGAGCATGAGGATATAGATTACCCACTAAGAAAAGAAAACGGCACTTTACAGGAGGCTTTTACCGCATATCGTACCTTGAATAAAGCAGAGATCAATATGGCGCTTGGAGCCCACGCATCCTCTCGTTATTCTTTGGTTGAAGCCATACCGCAAACCGGCCGCATGCACCAGTTACGCAAACATTTTGCTCATATCAATCATCCAATCATTGGCGATCGACCTCATGGTTGTAACAAGCAAAACAAGCTTTTTAAAGAAACCTGGGAAATGACCACGATGTTGCTTCACGCATCAGAGCTTTCATTTACGCATCCGGTAACACTAGAAAATATTACCATAAATGCCGGATTGCATGATGAGTTCAGAAGAGTGATGAGTTTAATGGGTTGGTAAAAACTTCCGCGAAAGCAGACAAGAACGAACTTTAAGCAATTTTACCCGCACTTTGCTTAATTGGAATTAAGAACCAGAACGTTGAACCTTCACCATCTTTAC
This sequence comes from Pedobacter sp., assembly GCA_036388375.1. Classification (GTDB taxonomy): domain Bacteria; phylum Bacteroidota; class Bacteroidia; order Sphingobacteriales; family Sphingobacteriaceae; genus Paradesertivirga. The sequence goes on from DASVRX010000289.1 coordinate 9,220, forward strand.
TTATCACACCTATCGTTCCCCGATGCCGCTCGATTATACCTTTGGAAATATATAACCCCAAGCCCATACCGCTATAATTCTGTGATGTAACTTCGACGCGAAAATAACGGTGAAATACATATTGAAGGTTGTCCTTTGGAATGCCAATACCGAAATCGGTAACAGAAACCTTTACCATATCACCTTCCTGTTTTATCTCCATGATGACTTTATTTCCAAGCGGAGAGTATTTGATAGCGTTAGAAATCAGGTTGATCAACACTTGCTCGATACGAAACTTATCGGCCTCAATTATGATATCAGGATCGCCTTCAAGTACTAATTCGTGCGTTTTTACAGAATTAAACAATTCTTCTGATGCCTCGAGAACAGCGTGACGAACAGAAAATGTCTCAAGCTTTAAGCCGAGTTGATTCTCGTTTATTCGCGATACATCTAAAAGGTCCTTAATAATTTCAGTCAGACGATTTACCTGATTGTTTGCTTTAGCTATGAATGGATAAATTTTATGCGCATCATTATTCTCTAACTTGGCGCGCGAGATAAATTGAAGATAAGCTTTAATACTGGTTAAAGGCGTTTTCAACTCATGCGCTGCAATTCCTATAAAATCATCCTTCTTAACCATCAAAGCTTTTATCTCATTGAAAGAATATTCTAATGATAAGGCCATTCGATTTAAACTAATGGCCAGCTGCCCCAGCACATCACTCTCATTTTCCTCAAACCGGATCTGGTAATTTCCCGAAGCAATCCGGTCAGCGACCTTCTCGATGATAGCGATCTGCTGTTCGGTTTCAATTGTTTTCTTTTGAAGTTGTTGACTGAGCTTGGCTTTCTTATAATAAGTCTTCTTTAAAGAATCGCAGAAATAATAGCTCGTAACTGCCGCAATTAACGTTATAATAAAGATAAGAAAAGGTGTCAATCTTGTAAATGTTCGCCAGGCACCGGTTCGTTTCTCAAGCAATTCTTCCTCACGGTTTTGCATAGTGTTTACAACTGTCCGCGCTTTATCCATCAACTGTTGTCCTTCATTAATTGCAGTTAAATTAAAATCGCCGTTTGTTTTTTTTCGTTTTATATGCGCCTGGAGTACTTGATATTTTTGTTCAATAAGCGCTTTCAACTCGGGAAGAGTACGCTGTTGTACAGAATTGTCGCTTGTTAAATTCTTTATTTTATCATAAGTGTTGAGCGTGCGTTGGTAAGAGCCATGGTACGGTTTAAGTGCAGCTTCACTTCCGGTAATGATATATCCCCGAACTCCGGTCTCGGCATCTTTCATTTGCGAGATCAGGTATTCCAGTTCTTCGATCACAACTTCTGTATGATGTACCCACTCTGCACGTCTATTTGATTCTCTGATGGCTATAAACGAGATTACAGCCATAGCACTAAGAAGTAATATGCTAAGTAAAAACGCTTTATGCAGATTCTTTATAAAAGAGCCTCTCATCTTGGTGAAAGTAGTTCTGAAGTTAAAACAGGAGTTAATTACAACCTCGTTTAACCTGTATCCTTTAAACGTAAACTCTCAATTACATCGCCAACTTTATCAAGAATGCTCTGAGGTAAAGTGCTGTCAACGCTGAGGTAAGATCCGTTTTTACATTTTTTGATGATATAATTCCTGTCGTCGATAGTAACTTCCCAAAGCGGAACTTCCATATAAAGTGCCGGAGTAATTTCAACTTGTTTAACAGAATTATCTATTTCAATGGTAGCAAAATATTTCATAGGTAGATGTTTGATAGCTAATCTATTGATGCTGACTAGTTTTTATATAACAGCGAAAGAGTAAAGGTGTTCGCAATTAGAGAAAATAATTGAAGCAGTACCTAAAGATAAATATCTACCATTTTACGCCAGTACTTGGCTTTATGAGCTTCACCATCCCAAATATAAAGCTGATTGTTTATACCTTTCTCCGTTAAGGTTTTACTAAGCGTAACATTATTCTCAAAAAAAGGATCTTCCCGACCAACTGCTAATACAATTTCGAGCCGTCTGATGGCATTTAATAGCTCTTCTTCAGAGATGTTATTTACATATTGCGAGGGCATGTTGAAGTAGATGGTCTCATCCCAATAACCTTCCAGTAAATCATTATAGTGATTAAGTTTTTGGGTTAAGTCATATCGGCCGCTCATTGCTACAATTTTGTTGATACATTGAGGGTATTTGAAAGCAAAGTTTACAGCATGATAAGCACCCAAACTACAGCCAGCTGCTATTAAATAAGTGTTGGAATTTTTGTTGTGTATTAAAGGAAGCACTTCATTTAATATGTACCGTTCGTACTCTAAGTGTCTGTGAATTTTTGTACCCGGAAAACTTCCATAACTGTAAAAACTTTCGGTATCAACACTATCAACACAGTAGACTTGTAAAAATCCTTGTTCAATTTTAGGCTTAAGAGTTTCAATTAAGCGCCAGTTTTCATAATCGAAAAACCTTCCGCCTCGGGGCGGAAAAAATAACACGGAAGTGCCTCCATGGCCGAAAATCAACAATTCCATTTCTCTCGACAGAGAAGGACTATACCATTTGTGATACTCTCTGTTCATAGGTAGGTATATAAACGTAGAGTTTAAATATGACTCGAAAGTTTAGCTAAGAGTATTTGTTTCCATAACTCATAACCTTCTTTACTCAAATGTAAGTCATCAGATTCAAAATATTCTTTTTTGGGATACCCGTTTTTATCTAACATTTTGTTGAAAAGATTCACAAACGTCCAATTTTTATGATTTTTGTTAATCTCATTTTCAATCAGGTAGTTGGTGAATTTGAAGCTTTCGATCAGATTCCATCGGCTTAAGCTGGGTTTGATCGATAAAAAGTAGCAATCAATGTCGCCATACTTTTCTTTGATTTTAAGCACAAGTTGCTGAAAAAATATAAAAACTTCTTCCGGATGTCGGCCATCGCCAAGGTCGTTATCCCCTGCGTAAATTATGATAGTATCAGGATTGTAAGATAAAAAGATACGGTCGAAGAACCATACGCAGGCTGCCAGGGTAGAACCCCCAAAGCCTAAGTTTACAGGTTTATAATACTTAAAATCCTCGTAAAGATTATTCCATAGCCGTATTGATGAACTACCATAAAAAGCCGTCACAGGCCTGTATTTCATATTGCCTGCCTGTTTCTCAAGGTGCTTAACTTCCTCCTCGTACCAGATCATGATATAGATTTAGTGGTAAGATAATGGTAATTTAGAATTTTCATCAGTATATATTCGTCCTTTTATAGTTATGAAGCTTTCAGGAGTATACATATCGGGTTAAGGCGACATACTAATGATAGTTTTTAAAGTGCTTTCAATTGAAAAAAATCTTCAACCGGAAGTGTATATTTTTACGATAAATAGAAACGAATGTTTGAAGCGGAGCTCAAAAACCTCAAAATTGATTCACTAAACGAAATGCAGCGGGCGGCTATAAATGCGGCCGCTGATAAAGATTTAGTTTTGCTTTCCCCAACTGGTTCAGGTAAAACGCTCGCATTTTTATTGCCTGTTTTAAAATTGCTAAATCCTGGGCTGGCCGGTGTACAGGCTTTAATTATTGTTCCTTCCAGGGAGCTTGCTTTGCAAATAGAGCAGGTTTTTAAAGCAATGGCTACATCTTACAAAGTAAATTGCTGCTACGGCGGCCATAATACTAAAATCGAAAAGAATAATCTTTCGCAGCCACCCGCCTTACTTATTGGCACTCCCGGAAGGCTTGCTTACCATGTGCGTAAGGAAAGTTTTGAAACAACTAACATTAAAACTTTAATTCTTGATGAATTTGATAAAGCATTAGAATACGGTTTTGAAACCGATATGAGTTTTATTATCAAAAGTCTTCCTAATCTTAAAAAGCGAATACTTACTTCTGCCACAGCTATGCCCGAAATTCCGGCTTTTACAGGGGTAAACAAACCGGTTGAGATCGACTTTTTAAAGGCAACGAATACATCTCAGACACTGCAATTAAAGGCTGTGATATCGAATGCAGCAGATAAATTGGAAACCTTGTTTTTGTTGTTGTGTAAGCTGGGCGGAAAACCCGCACTTGTTTTTTGTAATCATCGCGAAGCTGTGGATAGAATTAGCGATACCTTGTTTGAACGGGGATTAAATCATGATGTATTTCATGGAGGTATGGAGCAGGATGACCGTGAAAGAGCTGTGCT
>DASVRX010000290.1:0-6854 GCA_036388375.1 Pedobacter sp.
TGACATATTCCCGCTCGACAATGGCAGTTTGACTTGGCTCATTCATCCACACATAGTAGGTACGCTCAACTTGCAATTGCTCGCCAAGCAGCCGGCTTGCGGTTTCCTGGACAGCCACCGGATCGGACAGGAAACGAAGCGCATCGCTTAATTTAAGTAGAAATGCATGCCGCTCCTGGCTATCTCGTATTAAGATATCTGCTTCACGGTGTTCTGTAACATCCGTATTTATTGCTACTGCAGCTATTATCCGACCTTCGTGAAGCACCGGCGAAGCCGCGCATCGTATTATCCTTTCTTCGCCTGTAAGACGGTGCCGTACCAGAACCTCCTGCGTTACCCGATCGCCTGTAAGCGCCCGGGAAAAAGGCTGCTGGTCTGCTGGTAAAGGCTCGCCAGTTGCGGCATCCCTGGTATTTATTTCGGCTGCGAGTGTTGGGATACTTCGGTTCAGTTCCTCGCTGGAAGTAAAACCCAACTGGTCTAAAGCTGCCTGGTTGGCAACGCCAATACCTTCAGCATTGCCAATATAAACGGCATCGCTGATACTTTCGAGCATAGCATGCAGCTCGGCAATCCGGCCCTGGTAATGTGCCTCTTTTTCGTGCAAAACTTCTTTCAGCTTGCTTATTTCTTTGGTATCTCGCGAAACGCCCATCACAAATGCTATTGAGCCATCCTCCGCCGGCAAGGCACTCCATGTAAAACTTAAGTAAGCACCTGCACCGATTGGAAAAGGCATGGTATCTTCAATACTTTGACCGGTTTGCAAGACTGCATCGAGGTATGGATTTACATCCTCCGCGATTTCAGCCTGAATATCCAAATTCTCATCGTTTATCTCCGGCATACTGCGAATAGCACCCATCAGTTCCTGCATTGCCTGATTTGCGTAAACTAACTTGTGGTCAGGGCTAAATACACACACACAATCCTTAATTGACTCAAGTGTGGCCTCAAAAAAGCTTTTAGAATTATTACTGTTTTGCCGGTTAGTCATTCAGTTGAATTATTTTCTTCATTTATTGAGCTGTAGAATTATTACACCGAACCGCAAGGCCAAGTATTATAGCTAAAAAGCGTACACAACAAAAAAAGTTTCTTAAAGCGCGTGTTTGGTTAATTTTAATTTAACTTAACTCGTTATTCTTCAGTCTTTCTTACTAAGATATTCCCATGACCAAGAAAGTGACCAAACATCGAAATCACGATTTGCCAAATCCTTAGCCAGGGTGCTATTGAGTAAAAGCGCAAATCATCTGTTTGACTATGCTGAAAAAACAAATTTTGAGGAACAGGGCATTGAATCCCTAGATAATTTTGAATTAGAAATTATCTATCTGCTTAGCAACAAGTTGGACATAAAAAAACCGGAGTAAAATCGAATTTTTCGATTTTACTCCGGTCAGGTACCCAGCGCCGGAGTCGAACCGGCACGGTTTCCCACAGGTGTTTGAGACCAGCGCGTCTACCAATTCCGCCAGCTGGGCATTGCTGTGTTAGCGGGTTGCAAACTTATTCAAACTCTCGCGAATTCGCAACAGATATTTTTGTCTATAATAGATATCCTTGATTTTCAGGAGAAGAGTTTCCTTTTCAGTATCATCTTTGGTTTCAAAGCCTGATGTAAGTGACGATAGGTCAGATTTCAAGTTGGATTCAATCTCCGCTATTTGCTCAATAGTATTTGACAATATATTCTCATCCGGATCCATTTCAAGTTCCATCAGCGCTTCATTTACATCCATCATCTCCATCAAAAACTCCTGCGGAAGCTGATACTTCTCCCCTTCCAACGCATGTCCGTGCAGGTGGAGTAGATATTCTAGCCGCCTTTGCGGATTCGATAAAATCTGATAAGCTTTGTTATTAACCGTAGATAACTCTAAGATCTCCTGCTGTTTTTCTTCAGGATCATTGATATAAAAATCAGGATGATACGTTTTACTGAACTCGTAGAATTTGCGCTTTACCAGACTTTCATCTATGTTGAAAGATTCAGGAAGAGCATAAAATTCAAAATAGTTCATCCTACTTAATTACATATTTTAAGATATCGTTCCCTAAAACAAATACCATCAAGGCAACCAAAATTACGAAACCAACAATTTGGGCTTTTTCCATAAACTTATCGCCAAGAGGCTTTCCTTTGATCATTTCGATAATTAAGAAAACCGCATGACCTCCATCTAAAGCCGGAATAGGCAATAAATTCATCAGCGCAAGCGCCATAGAAAGCACGCCTACAAGCCCCCAGAATTTAATCCAGTTCACCTCTGCTCCAAACATGTTGGCAATACCAACAGGGCCTGCAAATGCTTTATTGGCTTTAACCTGACCAGTCACTACCTTACCGATACCTTTCGCATTATCTGTAAATGAACCGATAGCTCTTGATGCACCAACAGGTAACGATTGGAAGAAGCCATATTGCTCGCGCTCTATTGGCAATCCCAGACGAGGAAGAGCTACTCCAACTGTTCCTTCAGCGGTTACATTGCTCTTTAATGAAATTTGTTGTTCTTTACGAAGAATGCCAAAAGTTACAGACTTCCCTTTATTGGCTAGAAGCTCAGACTGAAACTCGTCAAAGAATTTAATCGGTTTGTTGTTTACTGTTAAGATACTGTCGCCAGGCAAAATACCGGCACTTTTTGCATTACCGGGAGGAACTTCAGATACCTTTCCTAAGATAGTACGAGGCTCTACGAAATGTCCCATGCCCAAATCTGAAACTTGTTCCAGGATATTAGTTGGAACTTGAATTATCTTAGTTTCACCATTTCTATTAACTGTTAGTTGAGAATTTCCAAATAAGACTTTTGAACTATTTATCTCTTCAAACTTTACAATCGGCTTTCCATTGATAGCGGTGATACGGTCTCCGGTTTGTAAACCAATATTCCGGCCTATTATTCCCGGGGCTATCCCGAAAGGCAATTTATCATTCGGAGTATAGGACTCGCCGTATTTAAAAGTCAATATCCAGAAAATAAATATCCCAAGTATAATGTTTACGGTTACCCCGCCAAGCATCACAATTAAGCGTTGCCAAGCTGGTTTAGATCTAAACTCCCAGGGTTGTGGCGGTCCTGATAATTGTTCGGTATCCATCGATTCATCAATCATACCAGCAATCTTTACATAGCCGCCTAAAGGAAGCCAACCGATACCATATTCGCATCCCTTATAAGTAAAGCTGAATAATTTAAAGCCCCATGCATCAAAAAAAAGGTAAAATTTTTCGACTTTAATGCCGAAAGCACGCGCTGCCCAAAAATGGCCTAACTCGTGTAAAATAATAAGTATAGATAATCCCAGCAGAAGCTGGCCAGCCATAACAAGTCCGTCCATTCGTATTAATATTTTATTTTAAGATTGTTTTTTTAATATTTTGTTACTAATTCTTCCGCCAAAATGCGGGTTTCCTTATCCGTTTCTATAAAGTCGTGCAAAGATGGCTTTTTTAAATAAGACATTTTATCCATGCACTTCTCGATCACATCACTCATCTGTAAAAAACCAATACGGTCTTTCAAAAATTCAGCCACAACAACTTCGTTAGCTGCATTAACCACGCATGGCATGTTTCCGCCTTTTTCCATCGCCAAAAACGCCAGTGCAAGATTTCTAAAGGTATTTTTGTCAGGTTGTTCGAATGTTAATTGAGGATAGCTCAAAAAGTCGAAACGCGGGAAATGATTATTTATTCTTTTTGGATAAGCCAGAGCATATTGAATAGGTAACTTCATATCCGGCAGTCCCATTTGAGCTTTCATAGAGCCATCTGTAAACTGAACAATGGAATGAATAATCGATTGCGGGTGAACGATCACATCAATTTGCGATGCGTTTAAGTTGAATAACCATTTAGCTTCAATCACTTCCAACCCCTTGTTCATTAAGGTGGCCGAATCGATCGTGATTTTAGCACCCATCACCCAATTTGGATGTTTTAAGGCTTCGTTCTTGCTAACCTTAGAAAGGAAGTCACTATCTTTTCCTCTAAACGGCCCCCCGGATGCGGTGAGGTAAATTTTTTCAATAGGGTTTTGTTCTTCTCCCGCAAGGCACTGAAAAATTGCCGAATGTTCAGAATCGACCGGTAAAATCTTCACACCATACTGCTTAGCGACTTGTGTTACCAATTCGCCTGCAACTACTAATGTTTCTTTGTTAGCCAAAGCAATGTCCTTCCCTGCTTCAATAGCTGCAAGAGTAGGCCGCAGACCGGAAAATCCGACTAAAGCGGTTAATACAATATGCGTTTCAGGAAATTGTGCCGCTTCGATGAGTGCGGCTTCACCGGATAATACTTTAATTTCTGTATGAGATAATGCCGATTTTACTTCCTGATATTTTTCGGTATTTGCCACCACAACCAACTGTGGCAAAAACTCAAGAGCCTGCTCAATTAGTAAAGAAGCATTGTGGTTTACCGTTAGTACGGAAACCTTGAAGAGTCTGGGATTCTCCCTGATCACCTCAAGTGCTTGTGTTCCAATACTGCCCGAAGAGCCAAAAATGGCAATGTTTTTAGTCAACTTAAATTAAATTAAATCTGGAGTGCTCAGCTGCTCTAATCTGATATCAGGAAAGCGTTCAATGAATCCGCAATCTTCCGGTCGTTTGATAATCTCGGCACCTTATTTTGTCCGCCCAATTTCCCCTCAGCCTTCATGTATTCTCTAAAAGCATCTGCTCTTAATGTACGTATCTTTAACGGTTGAAGGATGTTTCCTTTGATCAAATCGAAATAATAAATATTTTTCTGTTGAAGCGCTTCGTCAACCTTTAACCGAAAGGCATCCAGATCAACTGGCGGTTTGGAAAACTCGATATACCATTCGTGGTAAGGCAATTCATTATTAATCGAATTAACCTGCGGGGCAACTGTAAATTCAGTTATCTCTACGTTTTCCTCAGCAGCTACAGTCAGCAACGAATGTTCAACTTCTTCACCAATTACATGTTCGCCAAATGCGGATATATAATGCTTTATGCGACCAGTAACTAATATTTTATAAGGATTCTTTGAGACAAATTTGATAGTATCTCCAATACTATAACCCCATAACCCGGCACTTGTATTTAAGATTAAAGCATAGTTTTTATTTAGTTCTACTTCTGATAATTGAAGACGAGTTGGATTTTCATTAAAGTATTCCTCTGTTGGAATAAACTCATAGAACATCCCTGCATCAGCCAGCAACAGTAAACTTTTATCCGATTGCGAATCCTGATAAGCAATAAAACCTTCAGAAGCAGGGTACGTTTCAATGGAGTCGATTTTCCTGCCAATGATCTCTTCCATTTTCGCCCGATAGGGCTCAAAATTTACGCCTCCGTAAACAAAGAGACTAAAGTTTTTAAAGATATCTTTTATCTTTTTCCCACCCGATTTTGAAGAAAGCCTATCAAAATACATTTGAACCCAAGGCGGTATTCCGGATATCAGACGCATATCCTCATTGTAGGTTTCTTCTACAATCGCATCTACTTTTTGCTCCCAATCATCAATACAATTAGTATTATAGGATGGGAGTCGGTTCTTTTGAAGATAGGCCGGCACCAGATGGGCAACAATACCTGATAAGCGTCCGGTTTTTATTCCGGCATGTTCCTTCATAACCGGACTGCCTTGGAGAAAGATCATCTTTCCGTCAACAAATTCTGTTTTGCCGGTTTGGTGTATATACGTTAAAAGCGCATTTCTTGCGGCTTTAATATGTTCGGGAATGGATTCTTTAGAGATCGGAATATATTTTACTCCAGAGGTAGTTCCTGAAGTTTTTGCAAAATATGCAGGTTTCCCCGGCCAAAGAATATTTGGTTCACCCTGAACTACACGTTCTATATAAGACTTTAATTCCTCATAATCACGGACAGGAACCCGCTTTTTGAAATCTGCGTAAGTCTTGATTTCAGAGAATTGATGGTCTCTGCCAAAAACTGTTGAGCCAGCCTTTTTGATCAGCTTTTTGAACACTTTTTGTTGAGCTTGAGGTGCATTTTTTTTCCATTTATTCTCCCTCCATACAACAAGAGCGGCAAAGGGCTTGCTTAATGCAGCTTTGATTCCCATCTTTTAGATAATGTTATCCATTACATCAGGATCCTGATCACCGGTATACTCACTCATCATGCTACGGTAGGCTACTGAAAGCGCTACACTAGAAAGAGGAACGATCAAGAATGAATTTATAAAGAGCACGAGAAAGCCGAGCGCGAGATATTCCCTCTCATCCAAATAAAGATAGAGCGCATGGAATACGGCAAAAAAGGATAATAAGATTAATAGTTTAGTGAAATTTCCACGGGTAATAGCCAAGCTTAATCTTAGAGCTCTCAATGGCTGAACTTGTCTATCAATTATAAAAAACGGGAAGAATAATATCCGCAGAGAGGCTATAAAAATCACCAACCTTGCAAAAGATATTGCAATATTAAAAACGGCCGTTGGACCAACAAGGTAAATTATTGGGAATCCGAGTAAAAAACAAGCTGCTAAAATCAAAACGCAGCAGATCATAAAGTAAAACAGCCCTAAAAAAAAATCAAGCACTTCTTTAGTTGATGGAGTAGCTTTTATAAACGACACCTCATTTTCCTCCTTATCTAAAGCATGAAAAATGTATTTTATAATAGTGAGCTGACAACCCAGGTAGCTCAAGACTATAAGGATTAAAAACAATATTTTTATTAAATAGGGTATCCCACTTAAAGTAGCCGATAAAATTGTTGAAACTGTTGGAATTAAAAACAACAACACGCAAAGGCCCATTATCGAGAAATAATATCTCTTTAAAACTATCCTGGCAGATTGTATTACATCGTTTACAGCAAATGTACTT
>DASVRX010000291.1:0-4401 GCA_036388375.1 Pedobacter sp.
TGCCTGCAGTTCGTCCAACCGTGAGTTCAGCCCGTAATATCGATTATAATATTTTTTATGTGAACCGTAATTGCGCAGGGCTTTTATTTTAAGATACATTTGGTGGTCATCGGTTATAATTGCTCCTGCATCTCCTAAAGCACCTAAATTCTTTGTCGGATAAAAGCTAAATGCCCCGAATTTACCCCACGTACCGGCTGTTTTATTTTTATACTTCGCCCCATGTGCCTGTGCACAATCCTCTATAACGATTAAATTATACTTCTGAGCAATTTGCGAAATAATATCCATTTCGCAGGTTTTGCCATAAAGGTGCACTACAATGATCGCTTTCGTTTGGGGAGTGATACAGCGCTCAACCTCGGAAGGGTTTATATTATACGTATCAATACGAGGTTCCACTAAAACCGGAGTCAGCCCAGCATTTACAACACTTAAAATGGTTGCTATATAACTATTTGAGGGAACAAGAACTTCACTCTGAGCAGGAAGGTCCAAAGCGACAAGCGAAAGATACAGAGCATCTAAACCTGACGCAACACCAATGCAATACTTACTTTCGGTGAAGGTTGCGAATTCTTGTTCAAATAAGGCAACTTCCTCTCCTAATATGTATGTGCCTTTATTAAGAAACTTATTAAATGCTTCTTGAAACTGGCTTTCGAAGCGGCTATTTAATTTTTTGAGATTTTCATATTCCACCATTTGCAACCTTCAAAAGCAATTAAAATGACAACAATAATTTATAATTCTATTGAGTGCTTGGACGAGTATATTTTTTCGGATATGGTTCAAAAATATAATCATCTTCCACATAATAAGTCGATGCGAAAACCATAAGGATTGTATCAGGTGTAAATTGATCCATAAAATGCCAGTCCCTGGCATCAATAATAAGGCATTTCGAGGGGCTATCTAGTTGATGAAAGCATTCAATTTCCCCATCATTACAATAAATTCGGCATGAGCCTTTTATACAAATTGCCGCTTGCATTGTAGTGGCATGCCTGTGTCCGCCTCTTTTGGATGAGTCGACCCCATAAATGAAGAATGCTCTTTTGATAGTAAACGGTAATACTTTTTCTACAACTGTAAGATTGCCTCTCTGGTCAGTAAAAGTTATAAGGTCTATTAATTTGGGCATAAAAGTATTATAAGCAGTGCTCATCCAAAAATCCTCCAACCGATCTTAATACACACAGGCGCAACTGACTAGTTAATATAAAAGGATTTTCATCAACTGAACCTAGTCGTTCTTAAAAAAATCGCTTTTCTATAAGTATTTTTCTAGGTACTATCTCCCGAAATTAAGCATTGGTTTATATTTCAAATATCTGAACTTCAGTTATTGTTTCACATTCAAGGCATTGATTGGAACTTATTACTAAACTCATACACATTGGAAATGGCTGATTGTCTATGCGCACAATCTAGGCCCCTTAAAATACAACAGAATGCATGGGCTGAATGTTACTATTTTGATATTATAAGGTGGGATAAAGAAATCAAATTCCTTTACGTTGGGAAGCCTTAATGAGCCTGCTCTTCATTGGCACATAGTTGTTATTCAATGCAAAGCACGAGCATCATCTTTGCGGGCCCTAAAGGTTAAATTTCTTCCACCAGGTCCTTATTGTATTTTCTTTTTCAACTCATTTTTTACCTTTTCACACGGAACGAGTTGAAAAATAAGTAGAGCACCCTATTGTATTTAGTTAAGTGATGATAAAAGCAGTACCATTTTTGACCACAGTAGTTATTTTAGTTTTGAATTCAGCCTTGAGTTTGAGCTGCTCAGTTGGCCCGAAGATTGGGGCAGAAACCTCGCCGGCCGCATCTTTATCTATCACTCCGAAGACGGTAATTGAACAAGAACAGGCGAAAATATCCCCAACTTTCCCGAACCTGGTGCTTTATGCAAAAGATTTTGGATTGTCGGCTACTGCATCGGCTGTAGAAAATACCAAGGCATTACAACGTATATCCTCAAAAATTAATGCATTGGGCGGTGGCGTTACACTCATCTTTGAAAAAGGAATTTATACCGTAGGAAACGAAAAATTAGCAGGCAATAGCGGGAAAGGCTTTGCCTATCTAGGCGACACGCTGCTGAAATTTAGTGGTTGTACTAAGCCTGTGGTTTTGGAGGGGAATGGTGCCACCATAAAATTTGCCAGCGGTTTACATTTTGGTTCGTTTCATCCAGTAACAGGAAAAGTATTTAAGCCAACCGGAGCTTTTTACGACTATAATTATACCGCCTACCCAACAAGTATTATCGATGCACGGAACAATCAATCCATCACCATCAAAAACCTAAACCTTGATGGTAATGTGCAGAACCTTGTCTTGGGAGGAGGGTGGGGAGATGATGGCTTGCAGTTGCCTGCTGACGGCATTTTGCTAATGGATAACAGGGAGATATTGGTAGAAAAAGTGACCAGTAATTTTTTTGGCCGCGACGGGATTGTTATTGGCAATACCACGCCATCGGAAAATGCACCGGTAAAAATGGCTACGATCATAAATTCAATCTTTGATGGAAATGCAAGACAAGGATTCTCCTGGGTGGGTGGAAATCACCTGATAGTTCGTAATTCATCTTTTATCAATACAGGCAAAACCATTAATAAATCCACTGGCCAGCCAGCAAGGTCCTCTCCGGCTGCAGGCGTTGATATGGAGGCCGAGATGGGCTTAATAAGGAATGGCATATTTGAAAATTGTCTGATTAATAATAATGATGGGCCCGGCCTGCTAACAGTTGGCGATGTTGCAGATATGAAATACATCGGGGGCAAAATTGTGGGCAGTACCATGTGGAGCATTTATGGCTCCGGGCCAAGGATGCTTTTTACCAATACCACCATCGTTGGCGCAGGCGTTAACTTATATTCTACGCAGAAAATGGATGATCCGAACCGGACGAAATTCATTAATTGCCTGCTAACCCTCGATGAAGCGCAATCCCCTACTGGTAAAGTGTATGGTGGCTATGTAATGGACTTTGGTGGCGGTGCATCTCCGCATTTTATTAATTGTACGTTGGACGCTTCTAGGCGAAGCAATGTGTACGGAGGAAATTGCATTTTTGAAAATTGCACTTTTACACAATTAGGAAACACAACAAAAGGATATAATGGCTACTCATTTTTAGTAGGCACATTTAGAGGTACCAACAGAATGACTTATCCCGGAGGAAGGCCCGATAACCCAAACAAAACCAATTCCAAATTCGTCGGGCCATTTTATATCAACGGTGTTGATATTTCAAAACAATAACGTTCTCATTGGACAATGAAAGCAAACCTTTCATTGATCTACAAAACCGAATTGTTTAATAATACCTATTAAAACGGCCGTTGCTTTTCATCGTTTCATTAGTTGTTTTTGGAGTGAAGATTGCAACGCAGAGTTTTGAAAATAATATAGTTCTTCTTAAAGAATTGTAATGGCATACGCAAAATTCAACTATACACTTGACTATAAAAACCTTGATTTACAAAAACACCCTGAGCTTTACCGCACAGGTATTGGCGAACAAGGTGTACTGCTGGTGGAGCCTTATAAAAGTGCAATTCTTCCTCATTGGAAATTTAAAACACCGGAAATCGCTAAAAAGTCAGCTGCCAAAATCTGGCGTCTTTTTTTGCAGTATAAAGCGGAAAATGATTTTGTTGGGATGGATATAGCCCGCAAGTTTTTGCAAATGGGTTACACACGCAGCCGCCGGTATGCCAATCATAAAAGTGGGAAAAAATATGACGGACCTGTACCGAACGATAAAAAGGGCCAAAGCGGTGCACATGGCCGGCAACAATTACCACTTGAAGCCGACCCTGTAAAAGCAGAAAGTGCAGCTGTGTTTTATGAGGTTTGGCAAAAAGCAAAAGCCGATGAGCAATACCAATCTCTATTAAAAGCGCACAAAGAATTTTACAAAAACAGTTAGGTTATTACCGTCAGGCAATCTTTAATTGCGCTGGTAAAGTGTTTCTGAGCTTAAGTGTAATGCACATTTCACAACCGTTGCCTTCGCTGGTATGTATCTGTATTGAGCCGCTGTAATACTCCACACGATTATAAATATTATGCAACCCAAGGCCTTTTTTACACTGAGAAAGATTGAACCCGACACCATCATCCTTAATACACAAACGAACCTTATTACTCATCACTTCCAATCGGATAACAATATTGCTGGCATTGGCATGTTTTAAGATGTTGCTCAGCTGCTCCTGTACCATACGAAAGATGGCAATTTTATCATCCTCGTTCAATGTATTGTATTCACGACTGTTAGGAACGAACCTGACTCTAATCTTGCCCGATACGTTGATTTTTTCAGTTAGTTGCTCAATGGCTTCTACTAATCAAACATCCACAATAGCCGAAGGGTTC
>DASVRX010000292.1:0-3688 GCA_036388375.1 Pedobacter sp.
GGTTCTGGGAAAGCTACAAAACTCTCAGAGTTGGATTAGGAGAGTTGTCAGCCTAGCTTAATGTGAACTTTCTCAGACATCGCAAGTTCTCAGATAGATTATATCAACTGTTTTATCTCAGAACGGCGCCTGCTAATTAACAATACTAGAGCATCATTCTTTTCTTGTTGTGAAAAGCTTAAGATTTTAAAAAATAAAATGAATAAATTTTTAAAAATTCTGCACCTGGAAGACTCACCCAGTGACGCTAAACTGGTGAAGAGATTATTAAAATAAGGTGGATTGGATTTTCAATGTATAGTCATAGAAACCAGACAGGAATTTTTAAAGGCTTTGGAAGAATTTTTGCCCGACATTATATTATCAGACCATTCGCTTCCCTCCTTCAATTCGCATGAAGCTCTGGAAATCATTCGTGAAACCGGAAAAAGAACTCCATTCATTCTGATAACTGGTACAATCTCTGAAGAGTTTGCCGTAGACGTATTAAAAAAAGGTGCAGACGATTATATTTTAAAGGATAGGCTTGAAAGACTTCCTAATGCTATAGAAAACGCATTAAAAAAATATCAGCTCGAAACAGAGAGGCAAAATCATTTATTTGAACTAACAAAAAATGAAAGGTATTATAGGGCACTAATTGAAAATGGAAGTGATGCACTGGTTATACTAGATGTAGAGGGCAACCCAACATACGCCTCGCCTTCTATCCAGCGAGTGTTGGGGTATACCCCGACAGATTGTACCGGTTTAAAACTTAATGATATTTTGCATGCTGATGATACAAGCCTTGTTAACCAATATCTGTTTGACTGCCTTCAAAAGCCCGGTATTCCCATAGAAAACAATATAGCCAGAGTTAAACATAAAAATGGAAACTGGATATGGCTCGAAGCAACTTTTACGAATATGCTTCATGATCCCATAATTAATGGCATAGTGAATAATTTCAAAGACATCACTGATAGAATCCTTGCAGAAAGAGTAATTAAAGAAAGTGAAGAAAAGTATCGTTCCTTTTATGAAAACAGCATGGACGGTATTCTGTTAACCATTCCCAATGGTGAGATTTTAGCGGCAAATCCGGCCGCTTGTAAGATTTTCCAAATGACCGAAGAGGAGATCTGCAAAACCGGAAGGACAGGATTAATAGATAATTCTGAGCCTGGTTTGGCACGCGTCATCAAAGAAAAGCATAGTAAAGACGAGGGAAAAACTGAAATTACCTTTATTCGAAAAGATGGCAGCAAGTTTCCTGGTGAGCTTACCTCTGCTATATTCAATGACGCAGCAGGTCACGAGCGGTCTTCTGTAATTGTGCGCGATATATCCGAAAGAAAAATTGCAGAAGAACTAATACTGCAAAGTGAACTTCAATATAGAAGTTTAATACAAGATTTACCTGTAGCGGTTTATACCACGGATCTTGACGGTAAAATTCAGCTATATAATAAAGCGGCTGCTACACTATGGGGTCGCGAGCCAGAAATAGGCAAAGATCAATGGTGCGGATCATGGAAGATCTATAATTCAGAGGCCATTGCGATGGCACTGGATACCTGCCCGATGGCCATTACGTTAAAAACTGGGAACCCTGTGGTGGGAGACCAAATTATTGTGGAACAACCCTGCGGAAAAAGAAGAATTATTGCGCCCCATCCTTTCCCTGTTTACGATTTGGACGGCCGTATGCAAGGCGCCATAAATATGTTAGTTGACATTACGGATCGCAACAGAGCTGAAGAAAAGCTTACAATTCAACAGCAAAGCTTGATCAAAGTAAATGAGTTGTTAACTAAAAAGAATAAGTCGATTATTCTTGCAAAGCGGGAGTTAACTAAAAGAGCCGTCCAGTTGGAAGAAAGCAGCAGGTATAAATCAGAATTTTTAGCGAACATGTCGCATGAACTTAGAACGCCATTAAATAGCATCCTTATACTAGCGGGCCTGCTTCAGGAAAACAACACGTTGAACCTGGCACCAAAGCAGTTGCAATATGCAGACGTAATTCATAAATCTGGGAGCGATTTACTCAGCTTAATTAACGACATACTAGACCTGGCCAAAATTGAGGCTGGTAAGGTAGATCTGTACTATACAAATACTGATGTTTCAGATCTGGTTACCGATATGCAACAACTTTTCACATCGCTTTCCGAACAAAAAAAGATAAGGTTTAATATAACGGTATCTCCTCGTTTCCCGAAGAATATTTGGACTGATAAACAACGGTTGGAGCAAGCTCTCAAGAATTTGCTTTCCAATGCCTTTAAGTTCACATCTGAAGGAGGCGAGGTGCATATTCACTTAGCTAAAATGGATAAGCAGATAAGTATTACCGTAAAAGATACCGGTATAGGAATCCAGGAAGATAAGAAACAACAGATATTTGAGGCCTTTCAACAGGCAGACGGGTCGACTACTCGAGAATATGGCGGAACCGGGCTCGGGTTATCCATAACAAAAGAGCTGATCCACAAATTAGGGGGAGACATTTCGGTGGAAAGCACCTTTGGAAAAGGGAGTACTTTTGTAATTACCCTTCCATTGCATATCCAGAAAAAATACTCCGAAGCTGACGCCCCTGATGTATTGCCGGTTACTGATTCTAAAATCCCCTTTATTCGTGTAAACAACGGCCTATTTGGCAAGAAGGTGTTATTGGTGGATGATGACATGCGAAATGTGTTCGCACTGGGTCATCTGCTCGAGGAGCATGGCATGAAGGTTTATACTGCCGGCAACGGAGAAGAAGCGCTACAAATTGTGATTGAAAATAATGATGTGGAGATTGTTCTAATGGATATTATGATGCCGGAAATGGATGGTTATGAAACCATAAGGCAAATACGACTGAAGAAAATATATGAGCACCTCCCTATAATTGCCCTCACGGCAAAAGCAATGGTCGGCGATGAGGAGAAATGTATGAAAGCTGGGGCATCTGACTATATTTCAAAGCCATTTGTAAATAAACATCTATTATCGCGGATTGAATATTGGGTAGACGAACCTGTGAAAACGGCGGTTTAAATATATGGACAGGTTCCTATTTTTTCCAGGTAAATAGAAATTTACTTCCTTTAGTCACGGTAGATTTTACCCATATCTTTCCACCCTGTTCTTCAATTATAGTTTTCAAGGTATTTAGACCTATACCTGTACTGCTGTCGATGTTAGACTTGGTATTAGCAGTTTCATATTTATTGAATATTTTTTCCAAGCTCTCTTCAGGAATTCCCGGACCATTATCCTGAATAAAAAACTCATAATATGCCCCCCTGTCTTTGCCGCCAATAAATATTTGACCCTCCTCTTTTTCGATATATTTTAAAGCATTTCCAATTAGGTTTTGGAAGACCTGCTGCAATTGATATTTTTTGGTATTTAGCGTGGGTAGATTATACTGAAATAGAATATGTATATGCGTCGCCGGCCTTAATAAATGAATGATTTGATTAATAAGTTCAGGAACCTTTATCTCCTCAATTTTTTGTTCCGATTCTTTTTTTCTTGATTCTTCCAGCATAGATGAAATCATATCAGACAAATTCGTGGACAACTCTGCCAACATTTCCATCTCTTCCTTAACATCATCTATTGTTTGAATCTGTTTATTCATTTGAAGGAGGTATACTAAAGATATCATTCCTGCAAGAGGCGTTTTCAAATCATGAGCTATTGTTTT
>DASVRX010000293.1:0-1841 GCA_036388375.1 Pedobacter sp.
AAGTAAACCTGCTATAATTACAAGTACCACCAGGTTTAGCGGATTTAAACTTCTAAACAGACCTATCATTCCCTGCTGTACTTTCTAAAAAGACAATATTAAAATAAAAAGCGGATGGATGGAAGAAACTCTGCGCAAAACTTACCTGGCGTAGGTGCTTACAATATTTGCTATTATTGAAGCTGTTTCATCAGGAAAATTGACGGCAATCTTCTCTGAAGTATTCAACCAGTCTTTTATCAAAGTTATTGCATCATCGTTTAACTGGTAAACCACCGGAATGCCCATTTGGCTGATTGCTTCTGCATTGCACCGTTGTTCATATTGATATTTCATGGGCACAACCATTACTCTTTTCCCAAGAAAAAGTGCCTCGGCAGGACCTTCAAAGCCGCCACCTGTCAACAAACCAGAAGAATTTGCCAAACTAAGAGTGTACTGCTGGTTATTAATGGGTTGTACAAAAACATTACTATCATGATAGGTATGGTTGGAATGTTTTGAAAAAACCTCCCATCTAACTCCCGGGATTTTTTTTAAGTAACTAACCAGCAGTTGGTCATGGTAAGCAGGAAGATAAACGGTGATATGATCCAATTTTTTAATTTCCAGACGGCGTATTTCATTCCGAATAACAGGAGTGTTGATGAAGCTATCATATTTCTGGAAATGAAAACCAACATTATGTGTTGCTGGAGCGTAATGTTTAAATACCCATTCGTGCCAGTGGAAGCTATTCTTAGGCCTGGGTGTTCTCTTCGATAAAAATGAAGCCTGATGACTAAGCCCAACACTTGGCCGTCCCTGCAATTTACAGGCCCAGGCTGTTACCGGCTCGAAATCGTTTATTATCAAATCATAGTTCTTCAATGGCAAACTTCGCATGTCTTTCCACAATCTCGGAAGGTTCATGTTTTTATATGTCGTCCAATGGTCGACACTCCCCTTTTTGCCAAAAATGTAACTAAAGCCATGTAAGCGATAGGTATAAGGCGAATTTAAAAGCATATCGGCCTGCGTGCCACTCACCAACACATCCAGTTCGCCATACTGCTTTAGTAAAGGCAAAATTTCCCTTGCCCTGCTGATATGGCCATTACCGGTACCCTGAATAGCAAATAAAATACGCATTTATGTAAAGGAAAGCCGTTTGAATTTATTTGCAAATATAAACTTCAAATCAAGCTTAGATTAAATACTTGAAGCTTTGCAGAAAATAGATTTAGAGTAGACATTTAGAATATATCCATCAGTTCATTCAAATCAGTAATTTGCTTCGGCACATCAGCAGGCTTGTCTTTATTTGTCGGATTAAAATATATAGCTTCCATTCCATAATCAATTGCACCGCGAATATCAGCCTCAATACTGTCGCCTATCATGACGCTTTCTTCTCTACTTGCCTTAGCAGTACTTAATGCGAAATCAAAGATCTTAGCATTTGGTTTATTAAAGCCTATAACCTCTGATATGAAAATATTTTCAAAGTAACCTCCCAATCCCGTCACTGCAACTTTCAGTTCTGTAGATTCTTTGAAACCGTTTGAAATTAGATGAAGCGTATACTTTTGCTGAAGATAACTTAGGGTTTCGTGCGCACCTGGAAACAGATTAGTTTTGGTGGGACAGATGCGCACATAATCATCTTCAAATGCCCTGGGGATCGTTTCCACGGATAAACCTAATTCTAAAAATGTTGTACTGAAACGGGTTGAGCGAAGTTGTTCCTTGGAAATCTTGCCCAAATGGTAATCGGCCCACAAGCTGTGATTATTCCTGGTATAAGTTTGGATAAAAGTATGCGGACAAGATAAACCCAGATCCGCCAGGGAATGGGTTTG
>DASVRX010000294.1:0-1706 GCA_036388375.1 Pedobacter sp.
AACACCCGGCGTGTTCGGAATCTTGTCGAACTCTTCACGTTTGAGATTAGCCGGCAATAATTGCTCTTTCGAATTTCGGTTCAAAAACTGACGAACATGTCCGGCTGCATCGTTTTCCAGAACTCTGGAAAACAAAATAGACGTTGCTTCCGCATCGCCGCCAGCCCGGTGATGATTATGGTGATTAATATCGAGTTGCTTGCATAACTTTCCAAGACTGTATGAAATCAGATTTGGGAAAACCTTGCGACTTAACCTTACCGTACAAAGCTTTTTAACATTTAACTCATACCCGCAAACCGAAAGGTGGTGACGCAAAAAGGAATAATCAAAGTTTACATTATGGGCAACAAAGACTTTATCGTGTATTAAGTTAAAAATTTCAGCAGCAACTTCAGAAAAAAGAGGTGCCTTTATTACCATCTCGTTACTGATTCCGGTAAGTGCACTTATATAAATAGGAATATTCTTTTGCGGATTGATAAGCGTTTCATACCGCCGGGTAACCTTTTCACCGTCATGTAATACAATAGCAACCTCCGTAATCCCGTTTCCTGCGGCATGCCCTCCTGTGGTTTCAATATCTACTATCGCATACATATATACAAACTTAGCTTTATACTAACATATTTAGTATATAAATTAAATTTTATTGTAACTCTTATTTGGACTAATTATAAACAATCTGTAATTTTGTTTCTGTAAGTATGAAACAGACAAACTGTATCGATATTATTGAAGTTTACAGAACCAATTGCGGATCTGTTTCACAGTGCAATAAAACCAATACTTACATCTTAGAATTTCTGGGTTCCTCCACCGCTTTCAAAGCCATCAACTTCCTTGATTTTAGTAAACGGGTAAATCAGTTAGACCTGGAGGAAATGATCTTTTCAACGCTTGCTGCAAGTGATGTTGCGCTTATCATGCCTGCTTACTGTGATCGATGCTTTGTATTGACACTCACCGAGGTACTAAATCTGCAAGAACTGCTTTCTGGAGCCAAATTTGCACTTCATCTTAATAGTGTGATTTGGGAATGCCTGCAGCCTATGGCTTTTTAATTAGCAGCAGGCCTTAATTAGATTAAATCTGTATTGACATCCCGGCAGACAATTGTTTGTATTAAGTGTTATAATCGTAAATTAGTATAAGGTTTTTACAGAACTTAATTCATGCTTTTTAAACGCATTAATAAGTACATCCACCTTTTTACTTTTAAAATTTTTAAAATATGAAAGATCTCCTCAGATTACGGACATCACTTTCGGAAGAAATTGAACTCCTTTTGAACGAACAAATAAAAACTGAAGCGTATTCTTCGGCAGTATATTTAGCAATGGCATCTTTTTGCAATCGCAATGGCTTTGATTATAGTGCTGGATATCTCGAAAATCAATCCAATGAAGAGCGCGGGCATATGCTGAAGATCTTTAAGTACGTAAATGATCTGGGCGGTCGTGCTATTTCTCCTGAAGTAGTAAATATCCCGCAAGAGTTCGACTCTTTCAAAGGTGTTTTTGAATTGGCGCTTCAACAAGAAATCAAAGTTACTAGCCAATTAAATCGCCTTGCCGATCAGTGCATGAGGCTGAAAGATTACACCACTTTCGAATTTGTACAGTGGTTCCTTAAAGAACAAATTGAAGAAGAATATACCGCCCGCCGCATTCTGGAACTGTTTGATGTAATTGGTGAAGAGGGAA
>DASVRX010000295.1:0-8021 GCA_036388375.1 Pedobacter sp.
GAAAATCGGCAGAAAAGTCGCGGTCATAATTAACAGGCATCGCGTTAGCGAGCATTTCCATGCGTCGTTCATGCAAAACACGTTCAGTTGTTTCGAGGCAGCTAAGAAAAAGGCCACCAACGGAACCATCTTCGTTTCGAATTGGACTATGCGAAAAGTCAAAAAAGGTTTCTTCAATAAAGTTCCGTCGCTGTAAAAACAAATTAAAGCCAGAATATCCATGACTTTGACCTTCATGAATAACACTATTAAACATGGGTCCGATCACATCCCAAATTTCGGCCCAGGTTTGGTAAGTTGGTAGTCCTAATGCCGAATCGGATTTATCACCGAGGATAGGCAGGTAGGCATCATTGTAAAATTGTATGAAATGTTCGCCCCAGGCGATGTACATCGGAATCCGAGCCTCCAGAATTAATGATACGGCAGTACATAAATTTTCCGGCCACTCATCAATTGCCCCTAACGAAGTCTCCGACCACGAATAGGCATTTATCAATTTGCCCATCCGGCTGCTTCCATCAAAACATTTCACTTAACGAAAATACAATAAATTTCTTTTTGTTGGTTTTCATTCATCTCTGTTAATACAATTGGTCTACTGTACTGTCAGTAACAACGATAGTGTGTTCGTGTTGCGCCATGTTATAGAGACGGATGTAAATCAACACCAAAAACTTGTTGATGCTTCAAAACAAATTTTACATAAGGCAATCCACATTATTAAAGGGGGTGCTTTATTGTCATAGCTTAAGGAATTGGTCTGCGCCCACTCTTTAATACCGGTATCTCAAAGTAAAACTCCGTACCACCTTTATCACTTCGTACCCCTACCTGTCCGCCATGCCGTTTTATGATTTCTGCCGAAATATATAAGCCGATACCGAGGCCTGGAAATCTTTGAGATGAACTCTGGACACGATAGAAGCGATCAAATACTAAAGGTTGCATTTCTTGCGGTATACCTATTCCAAAATCTTTTACCGTAAAGCGAACATTTTCGCCAACCAAATCTGTTCTTATCAGCACTTTATCAACGCCCGGAGAATATTTAATAGCATTCGATAAAAAGTTTCCAATCACTTGCTCGAGGCGGTGCCTGTCGCTATTCACGACTACGTGAATATCATTTTCTACAATCAATTGATGTGAAGATACTCCTATCTGTACCTGAGAAACCACCTCATTAACCACTTCAGCAATATCAAACTCGCTGAAATTATAGGCAATCTGACCTGCTTCAATCTTACTTACGTCGAGCAGATCGTTAACTAGAACTGTGAGTTTATCTACCTGTAAATTCGCTTTGTCGATAAAGTTGATTGCTAAATCCTTATTACCGTTGGCTACTGTTTTATGCAGAATCTGAAGATAAGCTTTCATCGATGTTAAAGGAGTTTTTAGTTCATGACTGGCCACGTCCATAAACTCATCCTTCTTTTTCATGAGGGTCTCAATATCATTTTTATCTCTCTCTTGTTTAATTAAGGCATCGTTGAGATGTAGACGCATCAGGTCGATCGTCTTAGTCAGCTTTTCAGCTTTAACGGCCATTTTTTCAGCGAGGTTAGTACGCGTTTGGGCACTTATAAATTCTTGCTCTTTTATAAACAATGCAACCAGGGTCGGCAAAATTTCTTTTAAGGCAAGTACGTCCGCTTCGGAAGGGCTTCCGCCAAGCAAAACCGCGGCAGAGTTGAAGGGGCCCGATATGCCTGTAGCAGGTAGTATTGAATTGCTGTCGGGAAAAGGCAGGTTATCAAGATGATATTCTTTTTTTAAAGTTTCTTCTAAAAAGCAATACCATTCTTTTCCGCCTGGGATAGTTTGTATGAATCCCGGTGCAGGGAGCAATAAATTAATTTCGGGGTCACTTATAAAAATTATCAGGTGACGGCAACCGAAATGGGCTGCTAATTCAGCAGCTGCATGCTTCCTGTTAGTGCTTTCGCTTAATCCGGAAATTAACTTTAATATCATTATTCTGGAATGACACAAACTACTGCTGTGCAATTCTGAAATCCACTAAACTGTCCGTTAATTCTTGCCACCTGACCATACGTATTACAGCCGGCGTAGTTTATGCCATCGAGTGTTTCCTTGACCTGCTCAAGCTCGAAATCAAACGTCTTACCCATCCGGAGCCTGGTAGCAACACAGTCGAAGAATAAGGCCACGTTTGGCTTATGGTCTCCAAGCTGCTCCATAGCATTTTTTGCGGCTATCATCGCTGCTTCTTTCGAGCAGTCGTTATCAGTCGTCATAAAACTAACATACGCACCATTTGGTATATCACTCGCCATGGTAATCGACCCATCAGGCAATACTCCTAAGGGCACTCTTAATTTATAATTACCGGCTATTTCGATTCCGATTATATTATGCAAAAAAAATGGTATCGGGTTATCAACTTCTAACTGTTGGCCGGTAGACTTAGCGTGATCTAAGAATACCTCTATGGCCGGTCGGGCATTTAAGCTAACAAGCTTCATCCCATCAACTTCGGTTACACGCATTTTTTCACCTACGGGCTTCCAGCCGTGTGCCGCACCTACGCCGATGGGTTTATTTGACAAAATTTCAAGAATTACTGCCGAATCTGTGTAAGCGTTTGTCTCATGAAATACATGTGTCCGCTGAAAATTCGCGTTATCTCCGGCTCCTCCACCAAAGAACTGATACTTTCCAGTGGTCTTTTCGGTCAGTTGATCAATCAATTCATCTGTATACCCGGATAAAGCATCTGCGAAGATCATTGCGGAGTAGTATTGATATTGATAATCGTTTATGTCGGCCAAACTCTTACTTAGTTTTTCTGCCACATTCGTTCTACTCTCTTTAATGCCTTGGGCAAAGCCAGCCGTAAACTTTAAATCTGTCGATTGTATAGCGATAGCACAGGCAGAATCTGTCCCAAAGTCGTTAGATGTGAATTCTCCTGCCGAAGAACTTCCGACCAGGATTACGGGGTTACATGTTTCTTTTATTGCCTTTAAAAATGCGCTATAGTCGTATACTGAGGAGGCAAAAACAATTACAACGTCAGGTGTTACGCCGAGAAATTTATTGTTGATTAGTTGTCCAAGTTCCTGGCCGGCTTGAGCACCGTCATTTAATTCAGTAAAAACAACTGCGGATTGCGTCATGTATTAAGGGGGATAATTATTGGATTCGAAAGGTCAACATAGTTAGATGAACTTTGTTTGAAGCTAGTACTGGCTGCCCTTACATATTCAGCGACTCAATACCTTGCTCCTAAAGTATGGCCAGATCCATCTATCATCGCCTTTTCTTGCTGGCATATGACTTTGCCATCCATTATACTACATATGCATTATGGTGAAGCTATGGTTAGCGTGATAACTTGCGCTTCATATAAACAAACATGAAAAAGCATATATTCCTACTTAATTCAATTGTTATCTTACTTGGTACCCTCTTATTTTCATCCTGTAAAAAAAAGGATGATACACCAGAACCAGCCAAAGCTGAACTTACAACCCAATTAGACGGAGTAACCTATAAAGTTGACGAAGGTGGTTTAACAGGTAAACTTTTTTCGGACAACGGCGATGTAGTAAAATCTGTTGAAATCAATGCAGCATTAGACGCCACTGGCAAACAGCTTTCCTTTTTTATCGACGAATTAAAAAGCGGTAAAATTTTAATCAGCCCCAAAACCGGAACTTCGATGGCACCTAAGCATCCCACTATTTCAGCCTTAAATACAAAAGATGATAATCCGACTATTTCCGCGGTAGGCTTACAACCATATGTAAGGTACAATCTTGGAGGAAACAATTATTATGCATACAGCGGCTACATGGATATTGCATATGATGAGGCTCTTGGTAAGATAACGATTAGTTGGTCCATTACTTTTAAAGACGCAGCTGGAAAAGAATTCACATCTGCAGGGTCACTTAATGTTTTCGTTGCAAAACTATCTCCAAAGCCAAAGTCTGAAATTAAAGATCCGACTCCTGTATCAGCTAAACCAACCGTGGAGAGTATAACACCGGCATCCGGACAAGCAGGGGCTCAAATTGCTATTGCCGGAACTAATTTTAGCACCATAACTACAGAAAATGTGGTTAAGTTTAATGGTGTAACAGCCGAAGTAACATCCGCTACTGCTACCAAATTGACGGTTACTGCACCTAATAGCGGCACAACTGGCGCCGTAACGGTAAAAGTTAAAAATAGCGAAATAACCACGGGCCCAGTTTATACATACACGTTACCGGCCACATTTACAGCCCTCTCTCCCAACACCGCTAAGGTGGGTGATCAAGTAACCATTTCCGGCACCAAT
Organism: Pedobacter sp.; assembly: GCA_036388375.1. Taxonomy (GTDB): domain Bacteria; phylum Bacteroidota; class Bacteroidia; order Sphingobacteriales; family Sphingobacteriaceae; genus Paradesertivirga. The sequence goes on from DASVRX010000295.1 coordinate 4,316, forward strand.
TTCAGCACTTCTGTGACGAGTAATGAAGTTTTATTCACTTCTACAACTACCGGAAGCACTGTGGTTGCTAAAATTGTTTCTGCAACCAGCAGTTCAATAGTTGCCGAAGTGCCAGCAAATGCAGCAACGGGTCCTATTTCAGTTAAAGTTTTAGGTCAAACCGCCTCACTTGCAAACAACTTTAGTGGAACTTTTACCCTAGCTCCTTCGCCAGTTACAGGTGCCAAAGGTACTGCCTATGGCATTGGTGCAATGGCTGTTGCTGTAGATGCTGATGGGAATATATACACCCATGCAGATAACAGGCAGCTTAGCAAAAGGAAGCCGGATGGTTCTCTGATAAAATTGTACACTCCAAACGACTTCAATTTTAAAGCCTTAAACAGCTATGAAGTAACAGCTATTGCATCCGACAACAAAGGAAAAATTTATGCACATATTAGATGCACACCTAAAGTAAAAGGAGCAGTCGAAGCATATATGGTGAGCTTAAACGCGGATGGTACAGTAAATAAAGAATTTCAGTCAAGCTTTACAGCGATGGATTTTTTCCAAATGCACATTAATAGTTTAGGAGAATTCTTTATTTTGAAATATGATAATTCCCATTTATCAATTTCTAAGTTAAAAACAGACGGGACGTTTGAAGTTTATTTAAAATGGGAATTGGATGGACAGCCAAGGGATTTTGGTTTTGGTGCAGATGATGTGATGTATGTTATCACCAGCGGCAGCGATCATATGGCAAAAAAGCTATTTAAATTCGATGCTGCTAAAAAAAGCACTCTTCTTATGTCCAATGCTGTTGCTGGCTATGTTGATGGCGCTTTGGCTCAGGCCAAATTTAAAGGCTTAAGCTGTATAGCAGTAGATCAGGATGATATTTATGTTGGTGATGACATGGATTATAGAATAAGAAAAATCAATGTCAAAACCGGCATGGTAACCACCATCGCAGGCAATGGACTTTATCATGATGCTGCAACAGGCAATTATCTTTTAAATGGGCCATTATTAGACGTAAATGTTAGAACACAAGATTTCCTTCGTTTTGATAAGCGCAATGGAACCCTTTACGGAGGAAGCGGTCAAAGATTTGTGTTAAATTAGAACCTTTCATTGAAAACTTCTTAAGAGGTACTGGTAAAGGCAGCGAACGCTGCCTTTACTTTTTAATTTAAAGTTAACAAAGCTTTATGTTTTCCGCACCGGGACAATTAGAGGTAAGCTATTTCACAAATCGGCAGAACAAAATGGACATTACGCGAAGTAACCAATCTGATATTTTTTAAAGATCCTACCGGGAATTACCAGCTTTTATAAGCTCGTTTTTATAAGACGGGCTACAGGTATGTGATTATACCATACTCCGCATTGTCATGCACATTCGTTTGCTCTGGAAGATGCAAAACAGGTCTAAAAGAACCCATACATAAGGTGCGTTTTTAGGTTTACGTCTCAGCAGAGGAGGTCTCAGCTTTTAGACTCAAATTAACTTCTTTAAAGAGTTACTGGTTACTTCACCGGCAGAAACATTAGTTGCGAGTATAATTCTCAGCATTCATCTGTGAGTGATGATACATTTATGCCAAAGCCAGAGTCCATTCATTACAATCCAGTGTGGAGAAAGGAAATTGACCGAAATTCAAAGCCTGCAAATATCATCAGGGGATTTTGTTTAGTCGAATAACAATATTAACATAAAAAGCCGCTTAAGAGATTTAAGCGGCTTTCTAAAAATATCCAAATTACCCTAATCTTCTTGTAAGGTCTTACTCATGTTGTAGGCCATGCCTGTCATCGCATTAGCGAATCCCGAGAAGTCTGGATCTTTAAATTTCTTTTCGTTCTGGTATGGTAACATACCATGAAAATATGCTCTTTGGCCGCCATAGAAAATACCCCTGGCATAGGACATACCCTTCTCATCGCCTTCTTCTCTTTGGACAGGGTTTGGGCCAAACATATAACCACTTATTGCCTTAACACCGTAATTTTCCTTGTTTTTATCTGTTTTGAAAGACAATAACCAAACAACGAGTACAGCATCAACATCCAATTTCTTCGCCATGTCAAAGCCCAGGCTGGTACACATCTTTTTATCAAAAAGAAAAAGTGTTCCGGCAGCCATCATCTTGTTTGAATGAATATTAGTATTACTTCCATTGAAAAGTTCGTTAACTAAAAATAGAGGCTTCATTTGCGAATCTGTCGCTGTGATTTTTAGCCTGTCTACTGAAGCCGATTTTGAAAGTTTACTATCATACATCACAGCAGTTTCACCAAATTCCCGGCCTGTCTTTCTAACTGAAGCAGATGCTCCTGCTTTCTTCTCATTCTTGATAGAGTGATGCTCGACTTCAAAATTCGAATAATATGCCTTCTTTTCTTCGGTATCTAAAAACTGCTTTGGTAGTAGTAGATCTATGTTTTTTTCCTTGAATGCCTGCACAAGAGCGGGTACGCCACTATTATAAAACCCATCAACGTGTTTTTGACCTAATTCATCGCTCACCCTCCAGGCGTTAGCTGTATTTGTGAGTTTGCTCTCGTTAGAAGATCCGGCATCTTCATAAAAAAAGGATACGAGCGCAACCTTTTTTACAGGCTTTGCTAGTAACTCCGGATTGACACTATACCCACTCCCTTTTTTATTCACTTTCGGTGTGGGAAAATCGTTTTTAAATTCGCCGGAAGCATCGTTAGCACTCGAAAAAGCTTTGGCCAGGGGTGTTTGAGCTGATGCCGTGAAGAGCATGGAGCAAATTAATAACAATGATAATAAGGACAGTTTTTTCATAATAATTATAGTATAAGATTTGTTAGTGTCCAGATTGGAATAGATAGTTGTTCTAAGCGTATTATTAACTGAACTATACTTCTCCTTTATGGATGTACAAAACAACAGGGAAAAGAGGGATTCATCAATAATACATATGTAGTATAAATGCTTAAGCAGCTAACATGGAGTACGCCTATTGGACATGTTCGGCAGCAACTGCGAACTCCAGATAGAAAGGGAAGTACGGTCAGTTAAACAATGCGAAACAGGCACCAGTCAAAACATAACAGCATAAATGTGCTTCACTGGTTTCAGCACTTTTCATTTACAAAACGAGGCTGTCAAAGCAGCCTCGTGATTTTTCTAAAGTTTAAAAATTATGGGACCAACGTAATATTTGTAAAAGTTCCGCTAACTGAAGAGATTCCCGCCGTTGTAGTTCCTGTTCCTTGAAATGTTCCAGAGACTTTACTATTTGCATTAGAACTAATTATTACATTCCCGGAAGTAGGAATAAAAAATGGAGAAACTTTGGTATAAGTTATAACATTGTTTGTATTCAATGTGTATGTTGCAGGTGTGGTACCGCTTAGGTTTATTTCAAACACCAAAGTTGTTCCAGAATACGCCTTGATTGTTTTATACTGAGTAGAAAAAGTTGCTGCTGTAGCTATTTGAACTGTTGGGCTGCCATTTTCTTTCCATGTAAAACCATCTGAGGATGTCTTAGGTGCTTCTTCTGAGTCTTTATCATCCTTACTGCAAGAAACAAACATAATTGCAAGCAGGGCAATTGTAAGCATTGTGGTAATTTTAGATTTCATTTTGTTGATTTTATCTTTCCATTATTGGAATTACAAAACAATACTTAAAATCGCACTCTATAAATAATACATATGTAGTATAATTGGGTGCAAAACAGTG
>DASVRX010000296.1:0-2397 GCA_036388375.1 Pedobacter sp.
TTTTACATTTGAGTATGGATTTTAGACAGGCGATACGAAATTATGCAGCACAGCCTTTGACACACCAAGTATTGTTGTCTATCCTTAAGGATTACAAAAGACCTAACGATAAGGTTTATGAATTGCTAAAAAGCGGCATGCTGCTGTCTATTAAAAAAGGACTCTATATTGTGGGGCCCTCTGTTGACTCGCAAAAGCCGGAGCCCTTTCTTATTGCGAATCACATACTCGGCCCAAGTTATATATCGCTGGACTCGGCCCTTTCATATCATGGCCTGATACCTGAAAGGGTATATGAAATATCATCTGTAACCACTAAAGCTTCACGAAAATTCACAACACCGGTCGGCATTTTCACCTATACGAATCTTCCACTGCCTTATTATTCATTTGGTATACAACAATTGAGGTTGTCGGATCAACAAAATGCAATGATCGCTTCACCTGAAAAGGCCTTATTTGATAAAGTGGTTACTACTCCCGGGATTATTTTAAGAAGTGAAAAGAATGCGTTTGATTACCTGGTGGAAGATTTGCGAATTGATGAAGAGGGCCTAGGAAATTTAAATACAAGGTGGATGTCAGAATGGGTATCGGAAGCTCCGAAAAAGAGCAGCCTATTGAACGTAATTAAAATGATTGACAGCTTATGATAAAGGACTGGCTGGATTCTTATAAACCTTCGAATAAGGAAGAAGCGCTGCAGGCGCTCCGGGAAATTATGCAGGAGATTGCTTTGGCGGGATTACAGCGTGCAGGTTTTTTTGAAAAGGCAGCATTTTACGGTGGAACCGCTTTACGAATATTCTATGGTCTAAATCGCTTTTCAGAAGATTTGGATTTTTCGCTGTTAGAGGTTAATCCTGACTTTTCATTGGATAAATACCTGGACGCCATTCTTACAGAGTTTCAATCACTGGGAATGGAAGTGTCTGTAAAAGAAAAACTGAAAACGAATAAAAATAATATCGAGTCAGCCTTCTTAAAATCTGAAACCATCTGGAGAGAGCTGGTTTTAGAGGATGTGTTGCCACAAAACGGCTTAGCGCAGAAAGCCAATATTAAGATTAAGCTGGAGGTGGATACCATCCCTCCTTTGGGATTTGAAACGGAAGAAAAGCTATTGCTAAGGCCATTTTCATTTTATGTGAAATGCTTCTCAATCTCTGATTTGTTTGCCGGAAAAATGCATGCCTTATTATTTCGTAAATGGGGAAATAATGTGAAAGGGCGGGACTGGTTTGATATGGAATGGTATATCAAAAAAGGAACTCCGCTAAACCTTGAACATTTTGCGTTACGAGCTAAAGATAGTGGCGACTGGCCTAATGAGAATATTACTCCGGACGAGCTGTTAGAATTACTAAATGCGAAAATTGACAATGTCGATTTTACTCGTATAAAGGCAGACATCAGCCGATTTATTCCAGATACTAAGATTTTGGATTTGTGGTCGCCTAAGTATTTTCATGACTTGGTTGGACATTTGAAATACAAGTAAGGCGAGATTTAGATAATAAGCAAATTCTATATAATAATATTTGATGCTGTTAGTGCCTCTCTCTTTCAAAGTCTTCTTATGTTTCTTAAATTAGCGTTAAATTCCATTTTACCGATTTGGATCATTGCTAACCTGATACCGTGTAAACCATGATACGCTCTAAAAATGCCTTTGCCTTCCTCATATTATTTCAGCTTTTAAATTTTCAATTATTAGCACAGTCATTTAAACGCAGCCCCTTAAATACCACACAGTTGGTGGCCGACAAGATTGTACGCAATACACCATTTCAATATCAGTTAACGAGGCAACCATTCAGCCAGGAGTTTAGCGATATTAAGTTCATAAATTTCAGCAGGACCTTCCATACCGATCAACGTGCCATAGCTTATGCTTTAAGCACGCTTGATTCTCCGGCAGACGCTGATATAAATCTTGAGATAAGTCACAGCAGTGGACTGAAAATCTGGCTAAACAAAAGTTTGGTTTATCAAAATAATACCAAAAAGGAACTGGAGATAAAATACAAAGAGCGGGCAATTGAACTTGACACTTCGGTACAGATCTCTTTGAAAAAGGGTTCTAATGAGTTGCTGATCAAATCTGAGTCGGGAGAAAAAAACTGGCAACTATATTTACGCGCAGGAAGAGTACCTAAAGGGCTGAAGCTAACGGTAGCAAATCTTCCTCTGGTAGACAGTTCGGTTGCTGTTCTGAGTAACTGGCTGGTGATTGGTCCGTTTCCTAACCCTCTTCGAAATGGAAATCTGACTGGGATGGATATTGTTTATGAACCCGAAAAAGAGTTTAGAACTGGTAAGACTTATCACTACGGCACGTCTTCTTTAGCCTGGACAATTCCAAAGATTGAACTTGGTGTAAGCAGCCTTGGACCC
>DASVRX010000297.1:0-4729 GCA_036388375.1 Pedobacter sp.
CAATTTTAGCTGCTGTTCGAAAACAGACAATTGCTGCTCTTTCTGTTGAACTTCTTTTTCCCTGTCTTCAAGAGTTTTCCGGTTATCGCCTTTACCACAGCTTAAAAACAGAACCGAAGCCAGAATATAAATAATAAATAATTTAAGATGCATACGCTTGAATTACTCTTAACGAAACGTAGTTGAAAGCCAGGGGGTGTGATTCCTTAGATAACTACTTTTTACTGAATATGTTTAGCTTGCCTGGTGAAAAGCACCAGCTTAGTGTAGAGGGGAAGGAGAATGGTGATGGCCTGGGTGAAAATCACCCTGTTCAACTGCGACCTCGACGTCAGCCGCACAAACACACATTACCTTATTTTGGTAGCTTACCCACAAGTCGCAAAATGACCCGCTATCATATCCCAAGAAGGTCATCAATGGTTCATCAGGTTGAAAATCGTCGAAAGTCTTTCCGACATATCTAAGCTTAATTCCTTCTCGCAGAGGTTGGTTTTTATTCATATTCGTACCTTTAAACTTGTACCCAAAAACACTAGTAGGGACGCAAGTGCTGATTACTGCAGTTAACTTATCTATTCTTACTTTAACCATACCAAGACAGGCGAAGTACCCTCAAAGATTTCCTACAAAGATTGGTTAGGCAGGTAACTAATCCGGATCAGTGTATATATCGATTTTTTTATAACTATATAAACCACAACACCTTACACTCAATTTCTAAACAAAAGTCACTAAGTTAAATTTTCTTGCTTTAAGTAAATAAAAAAAGCTTTTGACGTACCAGAAAAAGTCTATTTTCTTATCAAACGGAACTAGTTTGAAAAGCACTAAGCCCTTTCCTCTTACTACATTGTAAAGTCCCTTTGATTCAGACTTTTCGTGTTTCCATATTTTCGGACATTGCTCAAAAGGGTTAAATTGCCTTGCTGTTAAATCAATGTGCCAGCCCTCGACATATACCCAAAAATGCGGATGTGGTTTCGGCTTAAATATCAGCTTGCATTCAGTAAAAGGAGTCTTTCCAATTATAGCCAAATTGAAAATCAATTCGTGTGAGATTTGAAGACAACGTCCTTTGGCTTTATCCGGATCCAAACACTTTGAATTATTCGTAATCGTTTCTTCCACTACTTTCAATATCGCTTCCGGCAATTCAGGATATTCAACCTTTAAGTCAAAGCTATTTGTTGTAGAATTAGAAATTGTAAGCTTTTCGGTATTCATTCTTTTAATCGCAAAAGGACTTCTTTTAGACTTTCCCCACTGATTTAAGGCAGCCGTAATCAGCTTTTATAGGACAACTCAATGCCATAAGATTACTATGTTCCGAATTTGTTCCCAGGCCAATCCAAGTGTTGTTATTAATATCCATAAAGTGGTTAATCAACTATCCAGGATAACTTCATCTTAAATATGAAAAGTGGAAGATATCTTCCACTTTCAGGCAAACGCAATCGCTAAACAATTGCAACGAAATATTATTTAACCCTCATTATAAAATTACATTAAATGGCTGGTTTGAATTCAATTACAACCTTAAAATTTCCTTAAATTATTGGCACGGCAAGCTTATTTAAAAGTGTTTGATTTCACTTCATCCGTCCTTATTTTATTTCCACTAGTCATTCTATTTCCGCTATTCATTTTTAAACACAGATAGCCTGCTACACCTGCAATTACTGAGGAGATTAAAATGGCAAACTTCGCCTGAGTTTGAAACTCTGGTTGACTTAACGAAAGTAAGGCTATAAAGATTGACATGGTAAAACCTATGCCTGCCAGTAAGCCCAGTCCAATAATTTGCTTCCAGGCAGTACCTCCGGGTAAGCTGCTTAGCCCCAATTTTACCGATACCCACGACATAACAAGGATTCCAACAGGCTTGCCTAACAACAAGCCGAAAATAATACCTAAGCTTAGGTTGCTAAAGACACCTTCAATCATTCCGCCTTCTAATTGAATGTTTGTATTTGCTAAGGCAAAAACCGGCATTATTAAAAAGTTGACGGGCTTTGTGAGGTGGTGTTCCAGCTTCTCCAAAGAGGACTCGGTACTATCCGGAGTAGTGGGGACGGTCAAAGCTGTCAATACCCCTGCAATGGTTGCATGGATGCCAGAGTTATGGATAAAATACCAGAGCAATAATCCAGGTAAAAGATAAAATAGCAGATTCTTAAACCCTAACCGATTAAATACAATTAATAACGCAAACACGGCGCCAGCGTAAGCCAGATTGACAAAACTAATGTTTGAAGAATAAAACACAGCAATAACCAGTATAGCGCCAAGGTCGTCGACTATAGCCAGCGCCGTCAGAAAAATCTTCAATGCTATTGGGACTTTATCGCCTAATAAAGCCAGAATTGCTATCGCAAATGCAATATCGGTGGCCATTGGAATACCCCAGCCAGCAGCTGTCTCCGTGTTATTGTTGAATAGAGCGAAAAACAAGGCAGGAACAAGCATTCCCCCTATCGCAGCGAAAACCGGCAGCGCTGCTTGTTTGGGTGAAGAAAGCTCTCCTTCTACAAGCTCTCGCTTTATCTCCAAACCTACCAAAAGAAAGAAAATGGCCATCAGCCCGTCATTAATCCAAAGTAAGATTGGGTACCTTAGATGAAGAGAACCTGCGTTCATTCCAATCTCTGATTGAAGAAAGCTATTGTAACGATCTCCCAACCCGGAATTTGCGATGATCAGACTGACTGCTACGCAAATAATCAATAAGATTCCACCTGCTGAATTTGAGGAAAAGAAATTTCGAAAGCTTCTAATATTGAAATTAGGCATACTGGATTTTCAGATTGATAGATATCTATTCAATGCTTTATTGCATCTATTGTTTCAGGTTTCCTTAGGTGTTTGCTTAACGCTTAAAACTTATTTCCACTCAATTGCTTGTGTTTGTTCTATCGGTTTTAAAAACGTTAAAAAGACTCAGAAAGCGAAAGGCAACGTAGCCCATAAGTCCGGATGCTCCCACCACAGTAAGGAATAATATCAGAAAGAGCAGTATTATCAAACAAATCAGTATTCCTAGTATAAAGTTCATGATATACATTTATTGGCACAAGTCACTTAAAACCTGGTTAAATAACACGGTTTGAATTATACGCAGACCTCCTGGAATAAAGAGATTAAAATTCATTATTAAATGCCGCTACTAAGTTGCAGACTATTGAATACCTAGTTTGAGCTTTACAGTAGCAAGTAGATTATCTCCTTCAAAGTGAACGATTCCAGGTTGTGCTACATCAAGGACATAGGCATAGCCCTTTTCTTTCGCAACACTTTTTATCGCATTCTGCGCCTTCTCCAAAATAGGCGCATACAACTGCTCTTGTTTCTCTTGAACCTCTTGCTGAGCTTTCTGGCCGTTCTCATCTAAACGTTTTCTGATATTTTCAATATCCGCACCCAGCACATTTAGCTCCTTTTCTACCACTTCTCTGTTGGCTTCACTTAATGTTTTATACTTCTCCTGATAACTGGCAACTTTCTTCTGTAGCTCAGCGTCCATCTGCTCCAACTGAAGCTGCTTTTGCTTTTGAAACGTTTGAAAAGTGGCTTCAGCTGCCTTCATCTCGGGCATTACGATGAATAACTCTTCGGAATTTATATACGCTACTTTCTGCTGTGCTGTAACTTTATTTATACTGCATAACCCACATAAAAGAAAAACAAAAAGGGGAAGAAATCTCATCTAATTCTGGCTTTAGTTACCAACAAAGTTCCTATACAGTCCTTAAAAAGGACTTAAAATCAGATTAAATTTTTCTTAAACCTCATCGGGATGTTAACGATAATGGTATTGATGTTAGCAGCTTCGATGTTGTATTTTACCCTAGCATTGTGATATTGAAGAATGCGTTTTACGATACTCAAACCAATGCCGCTACCAGCCTTGTCCTGGGTGTTATTTCCTCTGCTGAATGTGTTAAAAAGCACAGAGGTATCCTCAACGTCAGGTGTTGGGCCAGAATTTGTTATGGTGATTTGTGCTTCGTTGTCTAATTGAGATATCACACATCTGACCGACTTATTATCTGAATACAAATAAGCGTTTCTCATCAGGTTTGTAAAAGCAATTTGCAAAAGAATCTCATCTGCCTCAATTTCCAGATCTATCATATCCTCCCCATTATTTTCGATCTCAAAATAAAACTTAAAATCTCTGTTCACTTTTGAGATGCGGGAAGCTGAATTGAATATTATTTCGTCTAACCTTACAAGTGGGAACGAAGCACCATCCCTGTTATCAATTTCTGATAAAAGCAATAGAGATGTTACTATCTCCGAAAGCTGCGAAGCGTCATCTGTGATACTTCTTAGGGTATCCTTTACTTTATCAGGAATATCCGTTTTATGAAGAACATTCTCGAGTTGTGCAAGAATTTTTGCTATCGGCGTCCGTAATTCGTGTGAAGCGTTTCCGGTAAATTCTTTTTGTCTTTGGTAGGCACCGTCGATTCTATCCATCATTTGATTGAATGAGTTTGCCAAAGCTTTCAACTCATTGTCCTTTACCGGTTCGGGTAAGCGTTTGTTAAGATTCTTATCTGTAATCTCCTGTATTTCTCTTCTTACTCTATCTAAAGGCTTAAGACTTTTTTTACTCAGATAAAACGACAAGATCCAAACTAATATGGTACTGATAAAAAACGCTGTGAACAATATATACTTGAGATTTGCAAGCTTAGTATTGCCATATTGGTCTTCAGCCGAT
>DASVRX010000298.1:0-7557 GCA_036388375.1 Pedobacter sp.
AAGGATCTTTGCCATCCATAGTATCCTGGGGCTAATCACCGGAATCTTGCTTCTGGTGATTAGCCTTTCTGGCTGTATACTTGTTTTTCATGAGGAAATCGACAAAGCGCTTAATCCTCCATTATTGTGTGTTAAACCGGGGCAGCATAAAACATCGCTCGACAAAATCTTTAAATCCGCTTCCCATCAGTTTCCCGGTAGTTATATTCGTTTTAGGCATCTACCAGCAAATCCAGAGGCTTCGATCGAACTCTCAGTACAGAAGCAATCGGTATGGATATTTGCCTATTACAATCCTTATAATGGAGATTACTTAGGGAGCCGTAATGCCCGTAACTATTTTTTGGGTTGGCTATTGGGTCTTCATTACGGTTTATTAGCCGGGTCAATCGGAGAACTTCTTGTAGGAATATTGTCTGTCTGCTTACTCCTTTCACTCCTTACGGGAGTTTATGTTTACCGAAAGCACTTGCTCAACGTGTTGATGTTTAGGATTACGTTTAAGTTTTCAAACTGGCGCAAAGCATCGTCTTCGCTCCATCGAATTATAGGTGTATGGTCATTGCTGTTTAATCTTATGTTCGCCGTTACCGGATTTTGGATGCTGCGATACGTTTTTCAGCCTTCCACTTACCAGGCAACTGTTGAGCCAAAAAGTTTAAATGACCCTGTATCTGTTTCCTTGGATTCTGTGGTGAAAACTGCGGAAACCACTTTTGACGGATTTAAGGTCTCTGGAATCCATTTACCAAAGACCAAAGAGGAAAGCATCAATATAATTGGAGCTGTTTCAACCCAAAATATACTGTATGGAGAGCACGCTAACAGCATCGAGTTCGATCCCCTAACCGGGAAGGAATTAAGCCGTATTGATGTTACCAAACAGTCGGCTTATGATAAATGGGATAGTATAGTATTTCCTTTACACTCCGGATTATTCGGGAATATAATAGTAAAACTGATCTATTGCGTCGCAGGCTTAAGTCCTTCACTACTTTCAATAACAGGATTTTTGTTGTGGCTTAGAAGAAGGCGTAGATAATATGCAACCACTGATGTAAATTTGCAGCATGAGCAATAACGATATCATGAAAAAGCTACGGGTTGCGATGAAATTCACCGACACCGATATTATTCATGTGCTAAGTCTGGTGGATTTTAGAATCAGTAAAACTGAACTTGGTGCAATCTTTCGTAACGAAGATCATCCAAATTTTAAACCCTGCGGAGATCAGATTCTGAGGAACTTCTTAAATGGCCTGATTATTTATACGCGAGGTGTGAAGGAATGATTGCTATCGGAAGTTATCAAAAACGCTGTCGGCAAAAGGAAGTTGACATAGTTTATAAATTAGATAAATTACCGTCCAGCCACAATTTATAAACCCCACTGTCAGGCGTACGTGCTTTTTTATCACTCATTCTCTGATATTTATAATACCTGTTCTATATAAATCTAATGAACTCTGCAAAATATTTTTAATTGTCTCTAAGGGTAAGTCTTTGTTTGGATTAACTCTAAAAATCTTCATCCTAGAGCGTTTGCCTACTTCTAACTCCGGATGAACAAGGTGTCGCCCTTCTACCAGAAGGATATAAGGGTTATCTGTTTTCTTGTCCGTCCACAAATAACAAAACATCTTTTTCTTATAACAGAAACAGGGCATTCGCCACTTCTGCGTTTCAGTTATTTTTTTGTCTTGTTCAAGAATAATGCTCCGTAAAGCAAGTAGGCAACTCTTGTTGGGCTCTTCTTTGTTGAGATAATAGCTATCTACTTCTCGAATCATACTTGTTATTATTTAATAATTGCTTAGTCTGAATTTAATCTTGCTAGTGTGTTGCACTGCATTACGCCTAACGTTTCTACTTTTAGCAGTGCCGGAATAAACCGAAGCACTTTTCAAGCTTGCTTTAAGGATATTAAAAACCGTAGAATTTTCGAAAACCACTAAAACCGACATTGCTACAAGTTTTTGTTAGGCACAGTTAATAATATTTAATAAAAATGAAACTAGATCCTCTTTTATTATCATATGTGGCTCCTACACCGCCCCATTCAAACTGCCCTTCACGGCCTAGCTCCTTACGAATCCATTCTCGGTATTTCGATACGTTGTTTCTTTCTTCGACTTCATTCCAATCGTCCCAGGTTGAGTTTAGATCAAATTTTTGATTATCAACAACGAAGTCAAGCAGTTTTAGTCGATTGTCGAAAAAGCAAAGGCCAAGCAGAAAGTATTGTCCTTCCATTTCAACGTTTTTCAGCTTCAACCATTTATAACCATTTTTGTGATCTGTAACTTCTTGAACTTCCCCAAGTGCTAAGCCCGAAATTTCGTCAAAAGTATCATTTGGCTTTATCAAAATACTTTCAGAAATCTTCAAGCTTCCACTGTCTTTATCTATCATGGCTTAATTGCGCCTAACGTTGGCAATATAGACTGAAAGGGATTGCGTGCTGCGTCCATATCCCATGTTAAGAAAGCTGATGCGGGTGATGAACTTTGCTTACCACTGAAACCCTTTTTGGCTATATTGCGTGTTGGGCGCTGGGTTTATTCTTTTTTGTCTTTATCAATCCATAAATTATAAATCCAATTCCAACTGCAAGATAAGGAAGGCTCAAAAGTTGTCCCATATTGAATTTCATTCCTTTTTCAAATCCAACTTGGTCCTCCTTTACAAATTCGAAAAAGAATCGAGCTACAAAAATTAATGTAATTACCAATCCAAAAAAGAATCCATTTTTAAGCTTTTCTCGTCTTGTTTTATAAAGATATAACATCAATCCGAATATCAGTAAGTAAGAAATCGCTTCATATAGCTGAGCTGGATGTCGTGGTAAATTATCTATATGTACAAAAATAAAAGCCCAAGGAACATTTGTTGGAATCCCAATTATCTCGGAGTTCATCAAGTTGGCAAGTCTTATAAAGCACCCCCCTAAACCTCCAACAATTGCTATTAAATCAATAGTTTTAATAATTGACACCTTTGTCTTTTTGGAATAAATAATCAAAGCAATTATTAATCCAAGTACACCACCATGACTAGCTAATCCTTGAAAGCCCGAGAATTTATATCCGCCATCAGCAGTCGATTGAATTGGCAAAATAATTTCTAATGGATGACTAAAATAATATGATGGCTCATAAAACAAACAGTGAGCAAGTCTCATTCCGACAAAAATTCCTATAATTCCATAGGTTGATAATTTTTCAAGATGAGTAAGTGGAATATTTTCATTCCTAAATATCCCTTTAAGAACGAAAAAGCAAAGAATCAATCCACTTGCAAAGAGTAATCCATAATATCTAATCGAAATCCCAAAGATATTTACTATTTCAGGGTCAATATTCCAATGTATGTAATTTATTATCATAAGTTTCTATTGTCTTGTAGTGTTTCTTAACCTTGCGCCCAACGGTTAGGGGGTTTAGGTTGTGCCCGATTAAAAGACGGTCACCTGTCACCCAGCACTAAAGTAGTAAAAAGAAGAAAAGGAAGGAGTCCATGTCGCCCGGGCATAACTTGAACCCTGTGTTGTGTGCAGTTATTTTTAATCGAAATATGGTTGAAGAGACTGAATCTTGCCATCGAAGCCTTGCAAGAATGCTTCGGTTGTTGCTGCAATCTCTCTAACTGGTTCGTCGTGGTCGTGTATTAGCCTGTACACAATACCTTTTTTATCAATCGCTATGTAATTTGCATCCTGCATGTCCAATATAGTATAGTATTGCTTTCCATCGAGTTGAATTTCAAAAGTGTTAGGTATATCTAGCTGGTTCTTTTGTTCTTCTGTTAATCTTGATAAAATCTTTCTAACTGTAATTTCATCTGGGTTATCTATTGTCAGTTGTTGTGTTTGAAGGTCGATAACCTTAATACTCCTTATATCAAACTCGTCCAAATCTTTTTCAAACGGCAAATAGATAAATTGAAGCGCACTCGAATAGACCTTTAATTTAAGGTTGATATAATGGTTTGTCTTCTTGTGTAGAATGGAAACACCTGAAATTTCGTAATGAACTGGCTTAAAAACTTGGTGAAAGGTCGAATGTTGCAACTGGATTACTTTCTCATCTTGTTCTAATACTGTGCTATGGACCAGTGAAATTAACTCGTGGGTTTTTATCAATTCCGGTAGATAAGGTTCCAAGGCTTTTAAGATGCTTGCCTCAAGTCGCTTAGCTGCTTGTTCACGTTTTAGTCGTTTTATGAATGTAAACATGTTTTATAATTGCACACAACTAGTAGATATGCGCTACCAATAGCGTATATATTTCACTTATGTTAGCAATATGTGAAATTACATTAATGTTATCCCAACCGCAAAGCCTGGCCAACCAAATGTGTTTTTAGCAATGTTCGTCCGATTGACCGGCCCGATTCTGGATCTATAGCCGTTTGCCGGATTAGTTGGTGCATCCGAATAGTATGCCGCAAATGAAGGGCCGGCAAAAACGGTAAATCCGTTTATTAGTTGATATTGAAGATTTGCCTGCACTTTGCTAAGAACGTTCAGTTCATTCCCGCGACCTAGATGTAGGAACTGGTTTGAAAATTCGGCAGCAATAGAAAAGTTTTTTGTAAAAATAAAATCGTGGCCCAAGCCGAGGCCGGTCGCATAAGCTTTCTCATTATTTGAAAAATTAGCACCACCAATTAACATGGTATATAATTTCGAATTTCCTGTTTTGAGACTTAAGTTTACGTTCATCACTTCATTCGCCGAAAGGCTAACCTTATGATACCCTTTCCTGACCAGGTTGAGCAAGCCAATGCTATAACCGGAAGATGTATCAGCAACATTTATTAAGCCTATCTGGGTGCCATTCATCCACCTTGCATAATTTATCAAACCGCTAATCTGAATACCCTTCAGTTGACTACCTGTGAAATTAGCTAATCCCGCTATTTGAGAACCTTTTGATGATTTACGCGAAAAATTTATCAAACCTGCGGCTTGAACTCCTTCAAAGTCTTGCCAATTGGTATTGGTTAAACCCGCAAATTGAGTTCCTTGCACTCTATGTCGAGCAATGTTCGAAAGTCCCGCTGCCTGAACGCCATAAACTTTATCATTAGCGTAATTAAAAAGGCCTGCCGCTTGAAATCCTTTTACACTATCGAGTACTACGTTAAAAAGACCTGCCGCCTGGAATCCGGTTACAGAGCCACCCACAAGGTTTAGTAAGCCAGCTGCTTGAAACTTTTTAACATCTTTTTTATTGATATTAAAAAACCCGGCTACCTCTACACCGTCAACTCCGGCAGTATAGCCGCCAAACAAGTTTAGTGATCCTTTATTAACTACCTGTGAACTAAGCATTCCATGAGTACTCAATCCCGGTAGGAGAGAAGCCTGAAAAGGTGCATTTGCAACAACAGACCCTATGTTTAAACTTTGTATGCGTTGCCGCGATGTGGTAAGAAACCTGCTCAGCCCTAGTCGTTCAATGCGGTTTAGAACTCCTTCGTTTCCAGCGTTATTGTTGTTAGCATTGATTACAACACTTTGCAGAAATTGAATAGTTGTATCGCGAAAATTCTCTTTGCTGAAGGTAAGTGCGATTGATTTTTGTTCGCCTTTAAGATGGAGATTAAAATAACCATCCTGATTTGTGAGAGTTGTTTTTAATAAAGCACGTTCATAAACGCTGGCATTTTTAACTTTCGCCCCAGTGCTTTCATCGTAAACATAACCTTGAATTTCGTAAGCATCTTCGGTGTTACCAACAACTTCAGGCACTACTCTAAACCGTTGAGAAACTGAGCGCAGAATAATGTACTTTCCGCTTTCCTTGTATTCAACTTCTTCGTTTAGAAGCTCTGAGAGTGCATTTTTAACGCTGGTGTTTTGTGCATAGATCGAAACTACGGGATCCGATTTAATAACATCACCACTGTAAGAAAAATAAAAATTGCCTGCCGAACTCATTTTGTTCAACACCATGCTTAATGGCTGATCTTTGATGTTTAGCGATATATTTCGGGATAAGTTTGATGCAGGCGGTGAACTGTGCTGGGCATTTACGATGCCTGCGAGTAAAAAGAAACAAACAACAAAAACGATCCGCATACTATTTCAATAAAATACTTGAACCTGAGCGTTCCACTTTCAGGTTTAGTGTTTCGGCAATTAGTTGTAAGTTTTGATCGAGCGATCCAACCTCAATGGTAGTAGTTAAGGTTTGATCCGCCAAAGCGGGATTGGCAATTGCAATATTAACCCCGTAAGCTTTATTCAATACTTCTACGATTTTTGACAAGGGAGTATTTTTTGCTGTAAATCGGTTTGTTCTAAAGTAGTTATACAGTTCGTCTTTTACCGGTTCGAGCGCTAGCTTTCCATCGCTACCGGCGATTACTTTTTGCCCTTTTCTAAGCGTTATCGTTTTAGTGCCATCACTCACTTTCACAATGCCGCTTTCTACAATAACTTCGGTGGTTTTAGGTAAATGATTCACGTTGAAAGACGTACCTACCACTTCGATTGTTACATCGTGGGCCTGAATTATAAATGGTTTTGCTTTGTTAGAGCTTACTTTAAAAAACACCTCACCCTTTTCCAGCTTTACTAATCTTTTGCGGGCTGTAATTGGAAAAGAGTAAGAAAGTTCAGCATTCTTATTCAATGTTACTTCCGAACCATCGGGCAAGGTTTCTGTAAGCACTTTATTGCTGGCCAATATTGTTGTTTCGGGCGTTAGAACCTGGGTATAAATAAACCAGGTACCGGTTACTAAAAGTATTGCTGCCGCGATGTTTCGCCAGAAAGGGTTTTGCCACAAAGGTTTTATGTTTTCCTCTCTTGCGGTCTGCTTTTTAGTCAATTTGCCCTGGAATCGCTTCCACGCATCATTTTCATCAATGGTGCTGGTTATAGTTAAATTTTTGCTTTGCTGCCAGATAAGTTCAAAATCGTTAAAGTGCTTTTGATTCAATGAATCTGCCGCAAGCCAGTCCTGCACCTCCCGATTTTCTTCTTCGGTGGTTTCTTTCAGCAGATATTTTATTAGCAGGTCGTCGTTCATTTCTATCATAGCAGGCGATCTAACCAAATTAAAAGCAGTGGCAAGAAATCCTGAAGCTTAGCGCGCATCAACTTCAAAGCTTTACCCATTTGATTCTCTACGGTTTTAACCGATAGGTTGAGTTGCTCTGCAATTTCTTTGTATTTCAGTTCCTCGAACCGGCTCATTTGAAAAATAGTTCGGCATTGCTGAGGCAGTTCACTTAATGCTTGCTGTATATGCCCTTCCAGTTCTTTTAGTTCGAGTGTTTTGGAGGCACTTTCTGTATGGCCGGGGGAAGTATAAGTAGCATGTTCTTCGTACTTCGCCTTTACTTTGATGTGCTTAATGTAATTGAGGCACTCGTTATGCACGCTTCGGTATAAATATGCTTTAACAGATGTATCGATATGCAGCAACTCTCTTTTTTCCCATAGCTTGATAAATACACTCTGAACGATTTCTTCAGCCTGCTCTTCATCCCGAAGCGTTACGTTTGCGTAAGCATGCAATGCCTTAAAATGCGTTTTAAACAGTT
>DASVRX010000299.1:0-5024 GCA_036388375.1 Pedobacter sp.
AATCCGGTTAAAACAGCCGTCCGATTAGCGGTTAAATCAAGCGCGAAACACTTGATAATTTCTCTGAATTTCTTTTCTGAAATTCGGGAACGCCGATAATAACGGTTTAGTTGTTGCATTAAGGTAGTTTAGCTTATGTCAGTTTTAGCTTAACTACCATAGACCCACTGAATATTGATTAATAAGAAGAAACTCTTACTTTAAACTTAAATAACGAATGAACTTAACATACTGTTCTTGGTTCATGGAAGGCAGCCGTTTAACTTTAATGTCGTTTAAATTAATCCGGCCTTCTTCATTATAGTTTTTCGGTGGAATAACTTCTTCAACAACAAAACGAGCATTCGAGTAATCATCTGAATCAATTGAACGATCTTCAATTCCGACAATGTAGGCTTTCGCTCCAGTCTCTTTTGCAACTCTCGCCAAGACTTCGAATTGAAAACCGTTATTTAAGGTTTTGAAATGTTTGATAACAGCTTCTGCGGTAGGTAATGAACCGATGGCACGACGGCATTCAATAAAAGCGACCGGTCTTCCTCGACGCCATTCAACCCAATCTATATCTGTACAATAAGCCCAATCTACGCCGGACAATTCCGGAAAAATGTCACGTCGCCAAACAGAGTATTTTTCATCGTGATCATAATTTTGATTCTGGTGTATTTTTCTTCTGTTACTCATAAAATTATGAACTTCGATCTTCAACTAAATCGGCAAGGAATCCCTCAAAATAATCAACCAACTCGTTGCTGGAGGCAAATCCTAAATTGTTTCGTTGATAAATAATTTCGCCGATTCTTTCATCAAGCTCCCGTCTTGGCGTAGCGACCCCTTCGCTTCCGCTAAATTCTACATTCGCGGCGTTTAAGGCTTCAAAAGCAAGAACCACACTTTGAATTTCTGCCGTCGAAAGCGCGGCTAAATTTATAAGCTTAATTCTTTGAAGATGAAAGCGCTCTATTTTTCTTAAACCTTCCTGGTTGTTTGCGTTAATTTCAAATTGAATTTGACCGAAACAGGAAAGTAAAAAGGCCGTAATGAATTTATATTGCTGCTCTTCGCTTATATCATTGCGTGGATGCCTAAGCCAAGTGGAGTAAAAGAAGTTAGTTGAAAAAGCAACGGGCACCGCTTGGGGATTATAATAAATAACATGTTTAGCTCTATCGGCGCGCGGAATAATAATTTTAGGTTCGACAATACTATTAAAAACAAAGTTAACAATTCTGCTCCATTTATCGATTCCGAATTCAGCAATTCCGTATTCGTAAAATCTAACTAGATCTGCATCTAATTGATAAAGAGCGGAAAGTAAATTCGGGGAATTTCTATTCGCTCTTTCCGGAAAATGAAAAGCCCGCTCCCTTTCAAGATCGGCTAAAGTAAAAATATAATTACGTCTTTCAAAATTATTCGTAACGGCATATTTGATAAAATTAGCACCTAAATGGTTATTAAAATCAAATCTACTTTGCAGTTGTTTATTTCTATTCAATAATCCATAGAATTGATGAGTACCTGCATCGTATTGCGGAAAAATAAGTCTGGAAGCCCCGGCATTTTCGGCTCCTCCTCTATTGAAGGTGCAGTGATACGAAATTTCCGTTAAAAATCCAAGGCCGAATAATACATCAACTTTCTGATCCCTGAGATAATCTTTCCAGTTATCAGATGGATTTAACGTATTACGCGGAACTAAAGTTAAACGATAAGAAGGCGTTGTTTGGCTGGCGGCCAGTTGTAAGATTCCTTTGATGTTCTCGGGATTCAACAGTAAATTTTCATCCGTAACGCGAAGAAATGCCACATTTTCCGAATTCCCACCTTTTTTAAGCAGGACAACGACGGTTGTTACAGCAAATTCCTGAAAATATTTTCTCGGGTAGGAAATAACTGCCTCAATTTTATCGCGGATAAATTGCTTAACAAAAACTCCATCTTTATTATTCAAAAACTTGGCCATTAGAATTAGCCCGGCGCTTCCATTGTTTTTGAGGTAATGCCAAATGAAGTTAACAAAATAAAAATAAAGATTCGGCTGCCGAGCGTGTTCAAAGAAATAATTCTCTAATTCGCCCTTTATCGCCGCAATCATCGCTCCCTTTTTATCTGGCGATAAATCCATTCGATCGTTGCTAAGGAACGGCGGATTCATTAAAACCACGTCATAGGCGTTGGGGCGCGGCGTTGTGAACACATCGCCTATGTTAATTTCGGCTCCTGTCGTGGTATTGACATCATTTAAATTTCTGGAAAGCAACCTAAACGTAGCGAGCTGCGCCAGAAAAGAATCCAATTCAATACCATGAATTTGGCTTAACAAATCATTGTGACTTTTAAGGGTAAGATTCGTTAAGGCCAAGTTATTTAGCCTATCGTAAGCGGCGTCAAGTAATGCTCCATCTCCGCAGCCCGGATCCAAAACAATATCATCTAATGAGTTTATGCATAATGTGGCCAGCAGGTTGGAAAGTTCCGCGTCGGACATAACTTTCCCCTTTTCTCGTAATTCTATACGGTCATATACTTTTGAAGTTAGCAGGTTAAAGATAAAAGCGGGAGAACTATTATCCGCAATAGCTTGATTGCCGTTTTGATTCAAAGAATCGATTTGGCTCCTGAACAGCGCGAGAACCGTATTCGTAAAATTGTCCGGAAACACCCGCCGAACATCGGGATGGTTTTCAAATATTTGCCGGAAGTCGAGCTGAGTAGTCTTGGTAAAATTATGGGCTAAAAAATCTCTAAATTGTATTAAGTTTGCCGTATTTGCAGGAAACTGGCGGAAATAATTTCTATTCGGATTTCCTATACTCACGTAGTATTCTTTCAAATATGAATAAGCCAGCAGCCGGAAAAATTCGAATAATGATAATTCTTTCGAGATTGAAACGGTGGGCGAAAGCAGATTTGCCAGCGAAGAATAATCTTGTTGAAATTGAGTTAAAATCAATTCCCAATTATTACTCCAGACGGGCGCGGTTCGGTTAAAAATTAAAGGGAAGATTCTTTCAAAGGCTTCCTGTAGATCCTGAATTGAATTAGCAGCCTCGTGCGTGGCCGGATCAAAGGGTGTTTTGAAATACGGATTATCCTTCAGTACGCAGCCGATCGTCGGACCCGGACGGTCGGCGAAAAGAATTAAAGTTTCGACATTGGTGACGCAAAAATATGGATAAAAGCCCGGCTCCCAGTAATGTATGGCATTGCTTACATAAGAGCGGGTTTGCTCCTGGTAACGCTGCGAATTGACATCGCGGATGGTTCTTTTAACTTCAATGATAAAAACGAATCTTCCCGAACCTCTAAGCCTTATTCCAAAATCGGGAACAATCGAGCTATGCGGTAATGGCGGATGGTGAACCACTTCGGCAATTGCGTTATATCCGCCGGTCGCCAAAGCAGCGTTGAGAGCGTTTTCTACGATGGGATGGAAATCTTTAACTTCATCATCTGAATACCAAAGCGCAGGCATAATCGAGTAATCTCCAAAATTATTTTAGAAGGTCTTTTAAGTTGGCATATAATGATTCAAGCGAAAAATTACAGTTAAGTTTTCTTTTATACTCATTAACTAAGATCTCATCTATTTCTTGAATCAAATTTTGTTTTTCAATTGAAAAACGATTGAGCGCTTTAAGATTCTCTCCTAACTTGTCCAATTTTTCCAAGGAGTCGTTTGATATTTGGCGATGAGAGCAAATGGATATGTCTTTAAATTCATACAATTGAATTTTCTTTAACCCTTGGCCTTGGTTTCTTGCCTTATGTAGAATCGAAATTTTGGTCAGCGTTGAATTTAGAATTGCGAAAATCGCGTTAAAATCGTTTGTAATCTTAATATTATAGAAATTATCCGAAGTGTAAATGAATTTTTCATTAGCGAAAAAATCGATATTCCGGCGCAGGTAATAATTGAAAATAATATTCCCCGGCATAACCGGATTTATGCGGTACCATTCTTCGCTTTCGGTTATCTGTTTTTTTAGGGATTTGTATTTATCGCTTTTTAAAATCTCTTGTTTGGCGGCCGTTAAGTATTCCGAAGTCGCTTTTGCCGGCGGTTCCTTTCCAATTATCAAAAGATAAGAATCTGCTTCTGAAATCCCTAATTTTTGTATTCCGGTCACATCTTTAATAAAACCGGCGGATTCTTCGAACTCCGGTTGTGAGCGGATAAAGAATTTATTAGCTAAAGTCGTAGTTCCGCGAACGGGTTGAATAACCGAAATATCTTTTATTTTAGTAAAAAAGTCGTTTGAGAATTCGAGCAGCGGTAGCTCGTTCGAGCGATAATCCCCAAAAGCCGCTCTTGTTATAATCCTTCCTTTGCTATTGTCTCCGGGATTTAATAATTCAATATCGCCGGGATTATCATAACGGTATATTTTTATATCGCCTGAAGGTTTTTCAGTCTTCCGGAAATCAAGAATTGTTGCCCCGACGGAGGCATCCGGAAAACCATAATGTCGAAAGTGATAGACGGCATTAATATTACCGAATTTCAGCAGCGTTTCTTTGAATTGAACTCCAAAGCGGCTGTAAAGCCACGAATCATAAGTTAAGGCCAGAAGCCGCCCATTTTCCTTAAGATGGAATAACGATTTTATCAGAAAGTAAATATACAGATTGGATTGAGAAGAAACAAGAGTTTTTATTTCTTCCGGCAATTTTCCCATCACGGCGGCCTTGGCATTTTTGCCCGATATTAGTAATTCCTGGCGAACATACGGCGGATTCTGAATGATAAAATCGAATTTTTCGGTGACAGGATATTCGAAAAAGCTTTTGTTTATGAGTGTTCGGGAGGGGGTAGCGTAAAACGCCTTAACTTCTTTCGTTAATAATTCTTCATCGAGTTCAATACCAACCAATTCGGGATCGACCTCTAAATCATTCAGCTGGGAAAAGAATGCGTTATAACCGATACAGGGATCCAGAAGCCGGTCGCTGTCTTTCAATTCATCTTTTATTAAAGAAACAATAAAGCGCGCCAGTGGAGCAGGCGTAAACACTTGTCC
>DASVRX010000300.1:0-1796 GCA_036388375.1 Pedobacter sp.
CCTAAAGAATGTTCGTAATTCGAGCGCACATCAAGTACCACCACATCATCACGGTCTTTCATCTCTAAAAACTCTTCGGGCTCCAAATGAATCCCTGTCTGTTTTTGCGGATTTATAACATTAGGGTCGCGCAAGCCAGAATACACAATTTCCGATTTATAGCGGCAGTGCATTTTGATAAACGAGGGTTCTTCAACGTCATCAATTTTAAATTCTGTGGCTGCGAAGCGGGCATCTTGATGGATTGTATCCATGTACGTTTTGCACGATTCGGATGTTCCGGAAACGGTGCCATTCAATCCTTCATCGGCAACGATTATTCGCCCAACAAGATTCAGGGATTTACAGAACTTGAGGTGATCTGCTGCGAACTGCTCCGCATTCTCTATTGTGGTATAGCAATAGTAAAGTAAGGTTTGATATCTTTTCATAATTCATTGATACTGCTGCAAACAGCGTTAAATGCAGTGCAAAGATAGTATTTTGATTTCTAAAATTTAAGGTTGCAACTTAAACGCAAGTCTGAACCCTGATTGTGTTTGCTTTCCGTTGTTATAGGCATAACCATATTGAAAAACCATGTTTTGAAACTGCAAACCGGCAAAAATTTCCATATGATTTTTCAGAATGTCTGTATTCAGGTAATTGAAGCCGATAATCTCCTGTAATTTTAATTTTCTTATCAGCGGAAGCTTACTCATCAACAATCCTGAAAAGTTATGTTGGATATGGCCTTCTATATAGCTTTGATTTGTGCTGAATGTATAAAGGTCTAAAAAGAGAAATCTGTTTAAACGTGATTCATAACTAAGGCTCTGATTCCCGGCAAAATGTTTATAATCGGTATAATAAATATTTGTAACGTCGAAGAATTTGCCTGTACCAAACCAAAAGGAGCTCTTGCCATGTAAGCCCAGGCTAATGTCGCTTTTATTTACGCTGGCAGATAGCTGACTAAAACGTGTATCCGAACCAAGGACGTCTTTGACGCTTGTTCTATAAGTCAGATTTACGGTAGGATATTTAGATGGAATGAAGTATTTGCCGCTTGGATAGGTTACATACTTGTTGCTAAAGTTATAGCTTAGATTAAAATTCAATATAAACGCCTGGTGCTTTGGGAAAAGCTGCGTTTCCGTATTCGGAGTAAAAGGATTGTTGGATGTAAACGATCGGTCTTCTACATCTCGCCAGCTATAGTTGCTTGTGTTTGGCAGCCATTTTCTCTCAGATACTTCGGCGCTCATATAGCCATACAGTCCTCCGGATATTCTTTTTGATAACGATATTTCAGCAAACTTTTTCTGATATATTTTTAGAAGATTACGTTCGTGTACTAAAGAATTGTAAGAATTAGCTAATTCTGGCGTAGGATTCTGAGCATTCATATCGAGCATGTCAGAACCGAGCTTGAATCCAATATTCGCATGTTTAAGGGGCAAGTTTCCGGTAATGGAAGGATTGAACAGTTTGCTGGAAAAAGCATACCTGGCATTTGCGGCTAAACGCAAATAGCGATTGGTTGCAGTATCTATATTTCTTGTGTACGAAACGCCATAATCCAGACCCCAGCCTTCAACGGTATTATAGTAAGTCGAAGTTAAAAGTGAATTGAAATGAAAAGATTCTTTCCTGTAACGATTTTTGTAAGTATAACCACCAAGTAATAAAAATTTGCCGGGTTTAAATTTATTCTGTGTCTTATCTAAAGAATCCAGATGGGTTTTCGATTCTCTCTTAGTGGCCAAAATTTGCTTCTTCGTATAATCATCCCGCTCTTCATCTGTTAACGGGAT
>DASVRX010000301.1:0-3008 GCA_036388375.1 Pedobacter sp.
AAACGAGATGTTATTGAAGCAATCATATCTAAAGCCTGGGAAGATACCAGTTTTAGAAAAGAGCTACAGGTTGATCCGATAAAGGCGATAGAGAAGCTGACCGGAGTTAAGGTGGTGATACCAGAGGGGAAGAGTTTGGTAGTTATAGACCAGACCGACAAATCTAAGATATACGTAAACATACCGGTAGAGCCCGAGGTGGAGAGCCTGGAGCTAACGGAAGAGCAGCTCGAAGCAATAGCGGGTGGCGAGCATAAAATCTGGACTAATTTTGTCGGCAGTTTATTTCCTTCATTAGAACAGTGTTTACTATATCAAAAATAAGTAATCAATTTAATTTAATCATTTGATAAGGGCAGCCATAGAAATGCAATGCTGGGTAAGTTTTTGGCTTTTTGGATAATCAGCCCCCTAACCATTACAACGACCCTCTACTCAATTACCGCCGATTTAGGGAGTGTTACATTTTCAAGAGTGCCTTGACAATTACGTGCATGAAATTTACACAAAGTCAAAGTGTGTACGCTGAAATCGTACAAAAAAGCTTGGGAAGACCCTCAGTTCAAAAGCGAGTTGATGGCTAACCCCGCCGAAGCCATTGAGAAAGCCACGGGCCACAAACTCAACCTGCCCGCAGGCAAGACCCTGGTAGTGCGCGATCAGACCGACGAATCCACGGTGTACATAAATATTCCGGCTAAACTAAACACGGAAGATGTCGAGTTGAACGAAAATCAACTTGAAGCCGTGGCTGGGGGTGCCGCTGGGCATCCATTCACGCCAGGGCCTTTCTTCCCTGCCACCACTAATCCTGTTGGTCCTTTTTCTCCCGATTACTTTAATTAAACCAAATCATGAGCGATTCACTTAACAACAAGGTCAAGGCGTTGAAAGAAGACGCAGAAAATCAGGGTGAGTTCATGGAAAAACTCGCCAAGGTCGATGAGGAAGGCCAACTTACTGATGATGTGCTGGAGCAAATCAGTGGAGGTGTTGACCCCGGTAAAATTAGTGCTCTCATCGACGTACCCATAGGGGGCATGATGCCAGTGACACCAGATTACCCGGCACAGTCCTAAACGGGTACGTCATGGCTTCTCTACTCTGTCCCAGTGCGATTGCTAAGCCCGGTGCCGCTCTTTTTGGTATTCAGGATGCTACCGGCCACATTCAGTACCTCGAAGAACCAGTCATTGTTGACCAGACTTTCGTTGATACCGCCCGCCAGCAGGTCCGCCAGCCCGAAGAACGGTTCCGGTTTGCCAGCAACTGTGCTAAAACCGGTTGTGGTCACTGGAGTTTGCAAAACACCAGTTGCAGTCTGGTGGGCAAAATTGTTGAAGCCATGAACCGCCAAGCTGATGCTACGCTCGTCGCCTGCGCCATCCGCACCCGCTGCCGATGGTATCATCAGGAAGGAGCGAATGCCTGCGCCAACTGCGACGAAATGGTGCGCAACATCCGAACGCAGGAAGTAATGGCGTAACCTCAATGAAATTTTAATCAGTTTTTAACCATTCAACAATTAAACACATGCAACTTACAGAACAAAATTTCTACGGTACGATCGTGCAAAAAGCTTGGGACGATCCCCAATTCAAAAGCGCTCTAATCTCGAGTCCCGTAGAGACTCTCGAGCAATTCACTGGACAAAAGTCTACCCTGCCCCGTGACCAAAAGCTTGTAGTAGTAGATCAAACAGACGACTCTACAATGTATTTCAATATTCCAAGAAAAGTGGATACTGAAAGCTTGGAATTAACTGATGAACAGTTAGAAACAGTGGCTGGTGGTACCGATGTTCTTTTCTGGGGTGGCATTGGGATCGGCATGGGGCTTGCTGCTGCATTCCTAGCTGGACAAGACGCAAATTAATAAAAATTTAAAAATTTACAACCATGATAACTCAAGAGCAACAAAAACAAGGTGCAGAATTACTGAAAACTCTCGCGCAGAAAGCATGGGAAAGTTCGACCTTCAAAAATCAGCTAATAGAAAATCCTATTGCTACAATTGAGTCAGTTACTGGGCAGAAGATGCAACCAGATATCAACGTCATTGTAGAAGATCAAACGGATACTTCAAAAGTATATTTGAATATTCCAAGAAAAATTGAGCTTGACGAGTTAGAATTGACTGATGAGCAGTTAGAAATGGTAGCTGGCGGTACCGATTTAATTGGAGGTATAGTAATTGGTGGTCTACTTGTTTTCGCAGCTTATCAAGCAGGTCAACTCGCCCAGTGATTTTACTTGACGCTTTCTCTGATTACCACGAATACGCTAAAATTTTAAAATAATTATTAGTATATTCGTTAAAAAAGATCAAAGAAAACGTGTAGGATTGATTTTGTTCATTTTCAATTTCCGACAGAATACTAAAACCTCTAAATTTTCTAAATAAATTTTATTTAGAAAATTTAGAGGTTTTAGGCAAATTATTTCTTATGCGGTTGCTATAGGAAAAATGAAGGCTAAGTAGAATTGCATACACCCATGTCTTATGTTGGTAGTAGTTGTAAAATACCAAAAAAATGGAAAAACAAATGCAAAAAAATAACTTTATCGGTATGTCGATAAATGATTTAAGCAAAAAGAAAAAATACACTTTTTTTGCTACCGGTTTACTAATAGCGGTTTTAATAGGGCTGTTTGGAATCATATTGTTTAAGACAATTAATAAAGGATTCACACTTTTATTAATTATTCCGTTTGGATTTCTACCCATTTTGATTATGATGTTCAATCAGATCAAGCATATAAACAAAGAATTGAAGAATAGAGAATTAAACTTATAATATTTCATCAATTAATTTGTATATTTCAATGTTATTTTTGACATATCTTTTTACTCTGCATACACATTTACCACTCTTGCTGAAATTCATTTTGAATTCTGCACATTTTCAGGTAAACGTTTACTAAAATTTCTGAAATAGTATTTACCACTTAGAATTTCCAACTAATGAAAACACATACTGAAACCCAAGCTGAGTTGAAAAATTTTTC